>NZ_QWGI01000005.1:0-164102 GCF_003435125.1 Clostridium sp. AM25-23AC
CATACCCGTGGTGTCGAGAGTTCAAATCTCCCTTCCGCTACGATTGAAAATCCCGGGAATCTGAGAAGGTTCCCGGGATTTTTTCGATTATAATAGTTTTTCTGAAATATTCTGCTGTACCAAATAGAAAAGAACATCTGCAATGATCCTGCAAACATATGAAAGGCTCTGTTGGTGTCTGGATTTTCACTTAAAAGATTCCCGGTAATACTGTCGCAAGATAATATCCGACCCAGAATGATGCTGAATTCGCGATAAACGAATAGAGAACGAAGTCACCGTTTTCCTTTTTGGGGGACACTCTCTTCAAAAACCTGCAATACAGACCTGCCTCCAGCGCAAAGACTATGACCTCGAAAAAGACATAGCTTGTGATAAAGGCCAACGGACCGGCATTGTAATGAATGATATTGAGAAGCAGATTTAAGAGAAGCTGCGTCGTGATATTTACAAGCGCAAGGATCTGCAGCTGCTTTTTCTGCCGGAAGCCGAATAACAGCCCGACGACCATTTCAATTGCGATCGTAAGAAGGATACGGACCGCGAGCGATAAAAGCTCCATTCGATAATTATAGGAACGATACGCGTTGATCCGCTCGTTTGTGCTCAGGTCCTCATTGTATTCCACGGATCCGATCCGGACGCCCTCCATGTCAACGGTGTAATAAGTATCAAATGCATAACGCTCATAGCTTCCGCTTGATACAAAGGTCCCGGTTTCCGGATAATACAGGAGGATCTTAAAATCCTCCGGTGGATAATAGGTCCAGGCGATCTCACCGGTTTCGCTTACCGTCCAGCCCCTCTGAAGGAAATAATATCCGTCAGGATCCTTGTAATCTACAAAAGCTTTCCAGATGTTCCGGTCAAGATCATAGAGCTGCTCATTTCTGGCGGTGCCGTCCCAGACTTGTGCAGGTCCTGTACATTTCTCCTTTGAAAGCAGTGTGCCATAGCACAGATCATCGCTCATATTTTTGAACTGGATGCGCACCGAGGGCTTTGGACCCATATCAGCTTTCGCGGTGATCGGAAGTGCTGTGACTGCAAAGATCATGCAGAACAGCAGCATGAAAAGCCCGACATACATTCTTTTTTTCATACCAGGAACCTCCTTTCAGAGCTTGGATTCATAAAAATCAATTATCTTTGCCATTTGTATCTGCTTTTATTATAATTGATCCCAATATTGTCTGACAAGAAAGAGATGTTTACTATTTTCTTACGTTTTGGCGCGGATGTGTCCGGTACACGGGTAGGGATTTTGCTGATTTGGAATGCGAAGCATCGGCAAAATCAGCTGTTGTCTGCGCATGGCATGAACAGGAATGTATCGCAGTGCACATGCATGAAGTTTAGAAAAAATTTAGCCTTTTTTTAGCGGTTATGTGATATACTATAATCTATATCGTATGCCATATGGCACTGACATGGTCAGAATGCATATGGCTGCACGGAAAATTCTGAACATATAAGATTCGGAGGACGTTATGTATCAGTTTATCGTAAATCCCGGTGCCGGTGCTGGAAGAGGATACCGGATCTGGAAACGACTGGAACATCAGCTGGAAATGAACAGTCGGGAATACCGTGTCTTTTTTACGGAACATCAAGGGGATGCGGCGGAGATCGCGAGAGTACTGACGGCGGAAAAGGATGAAGCGAAGGTGATCGTGATCGTCGGCGGCGAAGGTACCTACAATGAGGTCTTAAACGGTGTCTCCTTTAGGGGACTCCTGACCTTCGGCTATGTCCCGGCGGGATTCCGGAATGCACTCTCGAAGGGATTCCAGTCTTTCTGGAAGGTGGACCGTCAGGCGAGGCGGATCCTTCACCCGAAATATTACCGGATGCTGGACTATGGCGTTATCACGTTCGGAAACGAGGAGATCGTGAGCCGCAGATTTGCCGGACGTTGTGGGATCGGACTCGACGCGGCGTTGTGCCACAATCTTTTGTGCTGCCCCGTGAGAAACCAGATGACGAGACTTCATCTGACAAAAATCCTTCGTTTTGGGATCGGATTAAAGCAGCTTTTTCTTGCAAAGCCGACAAAAGGATATATTTTGCTTGACGGGACGCAGAAAGTGGAGTTTAATCATATATATTTCATCACGTTTATGGTACGCCGGGAAGAGAAGAAAAAGAAGAACGGCGGGATTTTAAATGATGACGGAAAAATGACCGTTTACGTTGGAAACAGTGCGAGAAAGACGAAGATGATCCCGATCTTAAGAGACCTTGTGATGGGGGTCCGGAGAAAAGAGCGGGGGATCCGTGTCTTTGAGTGCAGCGAGGCGGAGATCCACCTTGCGCGCCCGTTGGCGGTCCACGTGGACGGTGAGAGCTGTATGTGTCAGGAGAATCTGGCGGTGCGCTGTATCCCGAAACGGATGCGCGTGATCGGCTCATAAGAAATATAGGAGGAGATTCTATGAGAATCGGACAGGGATATGATGTGCATCGTCTCGTAGAAGGAAGAAAGCTGATTATTGGAGGCGTGGACATTCCCTATGAAAAAGGACTTTTGGGTCATTCTGACGCAGATGTCCTTCTTCATGCTGTGATGGACGCACTTTTGGGGGCCGCCGCCCTCGGCGATATCGGCCAGCACTTCCCGGATTCGGACGAGAGATATAAAGGGATTTCCAGTATCGCGCTTTTAAAGGAAGTCGGGAAGATCCTGCAGGAAAACGGATATATGATCGAAAATATCGATTCTACCGTGATCGCCCAGAGGCCGAAGCTTTTGCCGTACCGCCCGCAGATGGCGGAAAATATCGCGGCGGCGTTAGGAATCGAAAAAGAACAGGTAAGCGTGAAAGCAACGACGGAAGAAGGGCTTGGATTTACCGGTACCGGGGAGGGGATCTCCGCTCAGGCGATCGCCCTTTTAAGTTCGGTGGCGGATTACGCGCCGGAGGACCGCGTTGGAATTATTTCCGGTGGATGCGGGGGCTGTCCGGGCTGTAGACAGCAGCAATAAATGAATGCGGAAGTAAGCGCCTGTTGATAGTAAAAGTGCATTACGCAAAGCTGCATGGCAGAAAAATTCGGACAGAAAGATATATGAAGGAGCTTAAGTTATGAAGATCTACAATACACTCACAAAGAGAAAAGAAGAGTTCGTTCCGGTAGAGCCGGGAAAAGTAAAAATGTACGTGTGCGGACCGACCGTCTACAACTTTATCCACATCGGAAACGCGAGACCGATGATCGTATTTGATACGGTAAGACGGTACTTTGAATATAAAGGATACGATGTAAATTATGTATCCAACTTTACGGATGTCGATGATAAGATCATCAAAAAAGCCATCGAGGAGGGCGTTGATGCAGAGACGATCTCCAAGCGCTACATCGCCGAGTGCAAAAAGGATATGGAAGGCATGAATATCGAGCCGGCAACAAAGAATCCGCTCGCGACGGAAGAGATCTGCGGCATGCTGAATATGATCAGCACTCTGATCGAAAAAGGTTACGCCTATGTGGCTGCTGACGGAACGGTTTATTACAGTGTCCGGAAATTTAAAGATTACGGAAAGCTTTCCCATAAGAATCTTGACGATCTCCAGTCCGGATTCCGTGAGATCAAGGTAACCGGTGAGGAGGGCAAGCAGGATCCGAACGACTTCGTTCTCTGGAAACCGAAAAAAGAGGGAGAGCCGTACTGGGAGTCTCCGTGGTGCGAGGGCCGTCCGGGCTGGCATATCGAGTGCTCCGTAATGGCAAAGAGATACCTCGGCGACGAGATCGATATTCATGCAGGCGGTGAGGACTTAATTTTCCCGCATCATGAGAACGAGATCGCCCAGAGTGAGGCTGCAAACGGAAAGCCTTTCGCGAAATACTGGATGCACAACGCGTTCTTAAATATTGATAATAAGAAAATGTCAAAATCTCTCGGAAACTTCTTTACCGTCCGTGAGATCAGCGAAAAATACGATCTTC
Source organism: Clostridium sp. AM25-23AC (assembly GCF_003435125.1). Taxonomy (NCBI): domain Bacteria; kingdom Bacillati; phylum Bacillota; class Clostridia; order Eubacteriales; family Clostridiaceae; genus Clostridium; species Clostridium sp. AM25-23AC. Next base: position 3,952 of record NZ_QWGI01000005.1, read on the forward strand.
AGGTGCTCCGTTTCTTTATGCTGAGCGCACATTACAGAAGTCCGTTAAACTTCAGTGCGGACCTAATGGAAGCCTCCAAGAACGGTCTTGAGAGAATCCTCACCGGTATGGAAAAGCTCCGTGAGGCGGAGGCAAAGGCAACCGGCGGCACAATGACAGCGGAAGAACTGGAAAACCAGAAGAAGGCAATGGAGCTTGTCGCAAAGTATGAGGCGGCGATGGATGATGATTTCAACACCGCGGACGCGATCTCCGCGATCTTCGAGCTCATCAAGCTCTCCAACTCCACAGTCTCCGGGGCAAGCACAAAGGAGTATGTTTCCTGGATGAAGAATGAGATCCAGAGACTCTGCGACGTAATGGGGATTATTACAGAAAAGAAGGCGGAAGTCCTTGACTCTGAGGTGGAGGACCTGATCGCCCAGAGACAGGCAGCGAGAAAGGCAAAGAACTTTGCCCTTGCCGATGAGATCAGAGGAAAACTTCTCGACATGGGAATCGTCCTCGAGGACACAAGAGAGGGCGTAAAATGGAAGAGAGCTTAATGCTTTTAAAGGAAAAATTCCACTTAAAGGATACGGATGCAGGTCAGTACTCTCCGCTTGTGCTCGCCTATCTCGGTGATGCGGCTTACGAGATCCTGATCCGTACCATCGTGGTCAGCGAGGGAAATATGCAGGTGAATAAGCTTCACAGGAAGTCTTCGGCTCTTGTGAAGGCTGCAGCCCAGGCAGAATTCCTGATGGCCATTGAGGGTGACCTTACCGAGGAGGAGCATGCGGTCTACAAACGGGGAAGAAACGCGAAGTCTTTCTCTATGGCCAAGAATGCAACGATGAAGGACTACCGGATGGCGACAGGCTTTGAGGCTCTGATGGGATATCTTTACCTGTCCGGAAGAACGGAGCGAATGGTGGATCTTGTGGCACTGGCGATGACAAAGACCGGAAAAGCAGTGTCCGGAGATACGGAAAAACAGAAAGAGGAGAACTCCGATGAGATATGAAGAACTGACGATAGAAGGGCGCAACGCTGTTTTGGAGGCGTTCCGCTCCGGAAAGACCATCGACCGGCTGTTTGTCCTTGACGGCTGCCAGGACGGTCCGGTGCGCACGATCGTGAGAGAGGCGAAAAAGCATGATACGATCGTAAATTTTGTCCCGAAGGAACGCCTGGATTCCATGTCTGAGACGGGACATCATCAGGGTGTGATGGCGTATGCCGCTGCTTACGAGTACGCGGAGGTGGAAGATATCTTAAAGATCGCGGAAGAGAAGGGCGAGCCGCCGTTTTTATTCCTGCTTGACGGAATTGAGGATCCGCACAACCTTGGAGCGATCATCCGTACCGCGAACCTTGCGGGCGCTCACGGAGTGATCATTCCGAAACGCCGCGCGGTGGGACTTACCGCGACGGTTGCGAGAACCTCCGCAGGTGCGTTAAACTATACGCCGGTCGCAAAGGTCACCAACATGGCGGCAACGATCGAGGATTTAAAGAAACGCGGCATCTGGTTCGTCTGCGCCGATATGGGCGGAGAGAGCATGTACCGTTTAAACCTCACCGGACCGATCGGTCTTGTGATTGGAAATGAGGGGGAGGGCGTGAGTCGTCTCGTGAAGGAGAAATGCGATATGATCGCGTCGATCCCGATGAAGGGCGATATCGATTCCCTGAACGCGTCCGTTGCGACAGGTGTTCTCGCGTATGAGATCGTGAGACAGAGACTGGCGAAGGCATAGGATTTATAATTTTACTTATGATAAAAAGACCTGCGGAGAGGAGTTCCGTAGGTCTTTTTTATTCGAGGAGGATTTCCTTCATAATAAACATTTGTTCCGGTCAGCCCGGTCGTCCTGAGTGAGTGAGCATCATTGTCGCGTTCACGTCTTTTTCGTAACAGGAATTTCCTGTAACACGAAAAAAGGCTTCCCGGATATTCCGGAAAGCCTCATGGTTTAAGCTGCCTAGCAGATTTGAACTGCCGACCTCCGCCTTACCAAGGCGACGCTCTACCAGCTGAGCCAAGGCAGCGAACACATTTACTGTGTTTTTCGAACCTCCAATATAGTATCATGGATCAACAGGTTTGTCAACGATAAAAACAAAAAAATTTGAATAAATTTTTCATACAAAAAGATCAATTCCTCGGAAAGCCCATGGAGGGTAAAGCGGACATTCGCAATCCACTTCGCTACTTGCTCATGAACGCAGTCGCTTCGCGATCTGTCAGTGGGAGCTTTCAACTCCCACTGACATAAGCATCCCACTCACCCACCGCTTAGTGCTCCGCGCACTTGAAGCGGGGGAATGCTTATCTGCGTTCAAACACGTGCAGGGAACACTTTCCGTTCTGCTTTCATATTTTGTAGTAAAAAAGATATTGAGGTGTTAATATGCCAGAGAATCCAACATCAATGCCGGAACCGTCGGGAGAGAATACGGCGGAGGTTGTGGCAGGGAAGAATGACGCAAATGTACCGGAGACACCGGCCGAGCCATTAGGAGGAGTTTTTGTTTATCCGGGAGACGATGATCTTGCGGGGATCCCTGTGCCGCCCATCGCTTCACCGGGCGGAAGACCTGTTTATCCGGGAGATGACGATCTCGCCGGAATCCCAACGACACCGGTCGCGCCGTCTGGCGGACGCCCTGTCTATCCTGACAATACCATCGGACGCCCGGGCTTTCCGACGATTTCTTTTCCGGTCACATATCCGACGGTCTCAGGAGGAAATTACTACAGCAGAGTCCGGTTTTTAAATGCCAGCACATCAGGCCAGACTCTGGATGTCTATATCGATGGCCGGAATGTCTTTTCCGGTTCCGAATTTGCCACGATTTCTTCTTATATCCGCGTGACGGACGGATTCCACACCGTCACTGTGCGCAGGACCAACGGTCAGATCTATTATCAGCAGACGATTGCCTTTGTGTCCGGTGAGAGACTCACGATGGTGATCTTAGACACGGTTTCCGGAGTGTCCCTGACCCGTGTCTCCGACATGGGCTGTACGAACGTTCCGGCAGGTTACGGCTGTCTCCGTGTCGCGAACATGTCCTACGCGGGATCCAGCTACGATGTGCGGACCTTCAACAACCAGACAGCATTTGCGGGGGTCGGATACAAGGAAGTGACGAGCTATAAACAGACATCCAGCGGAACCTATACCTTCTTTGTGACAGGTTCCCAGTATGCAGTTTCGGCCTTAGGCGAGCTTCCGGTCCTTGTCCTTTCCTCCATCGTCGGCGTTTCCTGTCCGACCTGCACCGTGTCGAATCCGCTTCTCACCTTCAACGTCAACGTCCGTGCGGGAAGAGCCTACACCTGCTATATTATCGGAAATCCGTGGTCCGGCCTCTTCCGGGCGTATGTCCTCGAGGACTGAAGCGTGTTGCGGCAGGATTGCATTATTTGTAAAAATCGTCTATAATCTGCGTAACAGATAAAAGGAATGTGCCTTACGCATTCCGGCACCGGGAGCAGCCGTGGATAGAATGAGCAGACGGACAGGGGCGGGAAATGCCAGTCTGCTTTTCTTTCCGGATGCTGCCGGAAAGAAGATACAGATACGGGAAAAAGGAGTATTATGAAGAAAAATTACGAAATGGACATGTGCAGTGGCCCGATCCTCGGAAAACTGCTCACCTTTACGATTCCGCTGATCTTTTCCGGAATCCTGCAGCTTCTGTTCAACGCAGCGGATGTGATCGTTGTGGGACGTTTCGCGGGCAGCCAGTCTCTGGCGGCGGTGGGTTCCACAACGGCGCTGATCAACCTGATGATCAATATCTTTATCGGACTGTCCGTGGGTGTCAATGTCATCGTGGCGAGATATTACGGAGCGAAGCGGGAAAAAGACGTGCAGGATACGATCCATACGGCCATGGCACTCAGCATCGTCAGCGGTCTTTTTCTGATCGTTGTGGGTCAGCTTCTCTCGAGGCCAATGCTGGAACTCATGGGAACTCCGGACGATGTAATCGATAAATCTACGATTTATATGCGGATCATCTTTATCGGCATGCCTGCGAATATGATCTACAACTTCGGAAGCGCGATTCTCCGCGCGGTGGGAGACACGAAGCGCCCGCTGTATTTCCTTACGGCGGCGGGCGTGATCAATGTGGTCTTAAACCTCTTTTTTGTGATCATGTTCCGGATGGATGTGGCGGGAGTTGCTCTGGCGACCGCGATCTCTCAGGCGATCTCGGCGTGTCTGGTGATCCTTTGCCTGATGGAGAGCGAGGGCGGTCTGAAGCTTCATTTAAAAGCTCTGAAGATCCACCGCTCAAAATTCCGTCAGATCATTCAGGTAGGCCTTCCGGCGGGGATGCAGGGCGCAGTATTTTCTATTTCCAATGTTCTGATCCAGTCCTCTGTCAATTCCTTCGGTTCTGTCGCGATGGCGGGAAATACGACATCCCAGAATATTGAGGGATTCATCTATAACGCCATGAATGCGGTTTATCAGGCAAACTTAAGCTTCACGAGCCAGAACTTCGGCGGCAAAAAGTATTCGAGGATCAACCGGATCATGGTTACCTGCCTCGGCGTTGTGACGGCAGTGGGACTCGGGATGGGAATCCCGGCTTATCTTTGCGGACATGCCCTGATCCGGATCTATTCCTCAGACCCGGAGGTCATTGTATACGGAATGAGAAGACTTGTGGTCTTTGGAACGACATATTTCCTCTGTGGGATCATGGATACGATGGTGGGCAGCATCCGCGGTCTCGGATACTCCGTTATGCCGATGTGCGTCTCCCTTCTGGGAGCGTGTGGACTCCGGATCGTCTGGATCTTTACGGTGTTTCAGGTATACCATAACCTGACAGTGTTATACTTATCCTATCCGTTTACCTGGATCGTCACGGCGACGGCCCATATGATCTGCTTCTATATCGTGAGGAGAAAACTTCCGAGGGAAGATGCGTGATAAACAGCAACGGAAGAATCCAACGACTGCAGATCTGATCAGAAAGGAAACAATAGAATTGAAACGATACAAAAAATACATCATCCCGTATCTCAGTGCTTTCGTGATCGGTCCGCTGATGATGCTCACCGAGGTGGCGGGAGAGGTCATGCTCCCGAAATTTATGTCCATGATCATCAACAACGGTGTCGCAAGTCGAAATGTTGCCTATATCGGAAAGATGGGGACGCTGATGGTCCTGACTGTCCTTTTTATGGCGGTGGGTGGGATCCTCGGTGCCTACTTTTCCGCGAAGGCGTCCATCTCCTTTACCAGTGACATGAGAAACGACCTCTTCAGGAAGGTCCAGCAGTTCTCCTTTGAGAATATCGACGACTACAGCACCGGTTCTCTCGTCACGAGGCTCACGAACGATGTCCAGCAGGTTCAGAATGTCCTGATGATGGGGCTCCGTATGGCGCTTAGAGCGCCCGGAATGTTCCTCGGTGCCCTGATCATGGCGTTCATGATGAATCGTCAGCTTGCGGTCATCATCCTCATCGTGATCCCACTTCTTCTCGCGGCGATCCTTCTGATCTTAAAGACCGCATTCCCGCGCTTTGGGGAGATGCAGAGGAGACTGGATCGTTTGAATTCCGGAATTCAGGAATCCCTGACGAATGTCCGGGTAGTGAAATCCTTCGTCCGGGAGGACCATGAGATCGAAAAATTCAGTAAATTAAATGACGACTTAAAGGAGAGCAGCCTCCGTGCGCTCCGGATCGTGATCGCCACGATGCCGGTGATGATGTTTGCCATGAACGTGACGACACTGGCTGTCGTCTGGTATGGAGGAAATATCATCATTGCCGGAAAGATGCCGGTGGGGGATCTCACCGCGTTTACGACGTATATCGTGCAGATCCTGATGTCCCTCATGATGCTTTCCATGGTATTCTTACAGAGCTCCCGCGCCAGCGCGTCCATGAAGCGGATCAATGAGATCTTCGACACAGAGATCGGCTTAAATGATGACAACGCGGAAAATAAGGATAAAAAAGTCACGGAAGGCCGTGTGGAGTTTAAGAATGTAAGCTTTGGCTACAGCGGAGAGAACGGGAGAAAGGATCTCGTTCTGGAAGGGATCTCCTTTACGGCAGAACCGGGACAGACCATCGGGATCATCGGCTCCACGGGAAGCGGAAAGACCTCCCTCGTGCAGCTGATCCCGAGACTCTATGATGTGACCGGAGGAGAAGTCCTTGTCGACGGCGTGAACGTCAAAGAGTACTCTTTAAAACACCTGCGTGATGGCGTCGGCATGGTTCTCCAGAAAAATATCCTCTTCTCGGGAACGATCGAGGAAAATCTCCGATGGGGAAATGAGGACGCGCCGATGGAGGATGTCATCCGGTTCTCGGAGAGCGCCCAGGCAGATCCCTTCGTTAAGACCTTCAAAAACGGATATGATACCGAGATGGGGCAGGGCGGCGTCAACGTCTCAGGAGGCCAGAAGCAGCGTCTCTGTATTGCGAGAGCACTTTTAAAGCGCCCGAAGATTCTGATCCTGGATGACTCCACCAGTGCTGTTGACACGGCAACGGAGGCGAAAATCCGGGAGAGTCTTTACCATGATCTCAAGGATACCACAAAGATCATCATCGCCCAAAGGATCTCCTCCGTTCAGGAGGCGGATCAGATTCTGGTACTGGAGGACGGAAAGATCATTGGTCACGGAACCCACGAGGAACTTTTAAAGACCTGTGAGGCATACAGCGAGATCTATACGACCCAGATCGGAAATCAGTCCATCAGGGCAGGAGAGGAGGCGGCAGTATGAGCGTCACGAGAGCAGACCGCGAAGCGAGTCTGAAAAAACGATATGCCGGACGCGTGGCAGCCGCACCGAAAAGGAGAGGGATGGGGAGAGGACCGGGGGCTCCGAGAGGCGGAGGACGCCCAAAGAGCACGGGAACGGCCTTAAAGCGCCTGCTGTCCTATCTGGAAGCGGACAGGCTCCGGATGGGGATCGCATTTTTCTGTGTCATTGTAAATACGGTGGCGACACTGACCGGTTCCTATATGCTGCGCCCGATCATCAACCGGTTTATTGCACCGCCGGACGGAAGTCCCGGCAATGTGGCAGGACTTTTTAAAGGGCTGACCATGATGGCATGCGTCTATCTTCTGGGGGTTATCGCAAATTATCTCCAGTCAAGACTGATGCTGGAGGTTGCCCAGAGCGCCCTTGTGCGGATCCGGACAGACCTTTTTACAAAAATGCAGAAGCTTCCGGTGAGATTTTACGATACAAATTCCAATGGGGATCTGATGAGCCGCTTCACAAACGATGTGGACACCATCGGAAATATGCTGAGCAGTACTCTTGTGCAGCTCTTTTCCGGAACCTTAAGCATCATCGGGACCTTGTTCCTCATGCTCTACACGAACATCTGGCTGACAGCCGTGACCCTGATCATGATCCCGCTCATGCTGCGGGCCGGTGGAGAGGTCGCGAAGCGGAGCCAGAAATATTTCAGTGCCCAGCAGTCGGCTCTCGGTGCTTTAAACGGATACATCGAGGAGACCATCACCGGACAGAAGGTGGTAAAAGTCTTCTGTCATGAGGAGATCGCGGAGGAAGAATTTGATATATTAAACAGGGATCTCCGCGAAAAACAGATCCGCGCCCAATTCCTTGGGGGCATGATGGGACCTGTGATGAACAACTTAAGTCAGGTAAACTATTCCCTGACGGCGTGCATCGGCGGGATCCTCTGTGTGGTGAAAAACTTCGATGTCGGCGGGCTCACGGTATTCCTGAACTTTTCGAGACAGTTCTCAAGGCCGATCAACGAGATCTCCATGCAGGTCTCCAACGTGTTCTCAGCTCTCGCCGGAGCGGAGCGCGTTTTCTCCGTGATGGATGAGGAGCCGGAGGCGGCGGCTGATAAGGACGCAGTGTCCATGGACGGCATGCGCGGGGAAGTGGTGTTAGATCATGTGACCTTCGGCTACAATCCGGACAAGGTCATCTTAAAGGATATCAGCCTCTACGCGAAGCCGGGACAGAAGATCGCTTTCGTGGGTTCCACGGGAGCCGGGAAAACGACGATCACGAACCTCATCAACCGCTTCTACGATATCCAGAGCGGGACCATCACCATCGACGGCGTTGATATCTGCCATATTAAGCGGGACGAGCTGCGCCGCCACATTGCCATGGTGCTTCAGGATACGCATCTGTTTACGGGAACAGTTATGGAAAATATCCGGTACGGACGGCTTGATGCCACCGACGAGGAGGTCGTTCAGGCGGCAAAGATGGCATCGGCCCATTCCTTTATCATGCGGCTTCCAAAGGGCTATGACACCGTTCTTGAGAGCGATGGCGCGAACTTAAGCCAGGGCCAGAGACAGCTTCTTAATATCGCAAGAGCGGCGGTATCCAAGGCGCCGATCCTGATCCTTGATGAGGCGACGAGCTCCGTCGATACGAGAACGGAAAAGCATATCGAGCAGGGCATGGATGCGCTGATGGCAGAACGGACCACTTTCGTGATCGCCCACCGTCTTTCCACAGTGCGGAACGCCAACGCCATTATGGTTCTGGAGAACGGAGAGATCATTGAGCGCGGTGATCATGAGGACCTCCTGAAAGAAAAAGGACGTTATTACCGGTTATATACGGGAATGGCGGAGCTGAGTTAGGACGATCACAGAAGAAAAAACGGGCAGATGAAGAAATCTGCCCGTTTTTTTATGTAACAGGAAATTCCGGGGAATTTCCTGTTACATAAAAAGGCACTGCGTATCGATCATACGCACCCAGACAGGCTTTTTCAAATTTTGTAGCAATTCCATAAGAGACAGCAGAAAAGAGCGGGAGTTAGTTGGTAAAAACTTCATTTTTTAAAGAAATCAGATGTCTGTTTTTGTTCTTTTTTTGATACAAACGCTGAAAACGGCCATTTCCGTTAAAAAGTTAACCGATTTCCAATTGTAGAAAAATTCCAAATATGCTATACTACGATGTGATGGGTACTATGAAATTTTATAGAAAGAAGGTTTGTTAAATGGGTCTGAGCACATTTATAGGCGGCGTTCATCCTTATGAGGGAAAAGAACTGTCCGCAGATAAGCCGATTCAGGTGATCCAGCCGAAGGGTGAGCTGGTTTATCCTCTCTCCCAGCATATCGGTGCTCCGGCGAAACCGCTTGTTGCCAAGGGTGACAAGGTCCTGGTTGGCCAGAAGATCGCTGAAGCAGGCGGCTTCATTTCCGCAAATGTTATCTGTTCCGTATCCGGTACAGTAAAGGGAATCGAACCGCGTCTGGTTGCGAACGGAGCAATCGTACAGTCCATTATCGTTGAGAACGATAACGAGTACACAGCAATCGAAGGTTTTGGCGAAAAACGCGATTACACAAAACTTTCCAAGGAAGAGATCCGGAATATCGTAAAAGAAGCCGGTATCGTAGGTCTCGGCGGCGCAGGTTTCCCGACCAACGTAAAACTTGCACCGAAGGATGACAACGCGATCGATCACATTATCGTAAATGCGGCTGAGTGTGAGCCGTATCTGACAAGTGACTATCGCCTGATGATGGAGCAGCCGGAGAGACTGATCGGCGGCATCAAAGTCATGTTAAGCATGTTCCCGAACGCGAAGGGCGTGATCGGAATCGAGGAGAACAAGCCGGAGGCGATCAAGCTTCTGGAAGGTCTCGTAAAAGACGAGCCGAAGATCACGGTATGTCCGTTAAAGACAAAATATCCGCAGGGCGGCGAGCGTTTCCTGATCTATGCGGTTACGGGCGGACGTGAGATCAACTCCACGATGCTTCCGGCGGATGCAGGATGTATCGTTGATAACGTAGATACCGTTATCTCTATTTACAATGCAGTCTGTGAGAGCACACCGTTAATTCGTAAGATCATTACTGTTACCGGTGATGCGGTTAAGAATCCGCAGAACTTCCAGGTTCCGCTCGGTATGTGCTACCGGGAGATCCTCGAGGCTGCAGGTGGATTTAAGGAAGAGCCGGAAAAGATGATCTCCGGTGGTCCGATGATGGGACAGGCATTATTCTCTCTGGATATTCCGGTCATGAAGAACTCTTCTGCCCTGACCTGCTTCATAAAAGATCCGGTTGCGGCAAATCTGGAATCTCCGTGTATTCGCTGTGGACGCTGTATCGAGGTATGTCCTGGTCATGTTGTCCCGCAGATGATGATGGCGGCAGCAGAAAGAAATGATCTTGCCCTGTTCGAAAAATTAAATGGTATGGAGTGCTGCGAATGCGGCTCCTGTACTTTCATCTGCCCTGCACACAGACCGCTGACACAGGCATTCAAAGAGATGCGTAAAGCTGTCATGGCAGCCAGAAGAAAGAAAGCGTAGGAGGTGTGACAAATGAGTAAATTATTAAACGTATCATCATCCCCTCACGTACGCTGCGGTGTTTCCACAAAGAACTTAATGTACGATGTGGCGATCGCAATGCTTCCGGCTACGATCTGGGGCGTGATGCAGTTCGGTATCTATTCCCTTATCGTTGTTGTTGCAACGGTTCTTTCCTGTGTACTCAGTGAATATCTTTTTGAGACATTGATGCACAAGCCGGTTACCATCAGTGACGGCAGTGCTCTTGTTACAGGTATGATCTTAGGCTTAAATATGCCGCCGGCAATTCCGTTATGGATGCCGATCCTTGGCGGTGTATTCGCGATCATTGTCGTAAAACAGCTTTACGGCGGACTTGGTCAGAACTGGATGAACCCGGCTCTGGCAGCAAGATGCTTTATGCTGATCTCCTTTGCACAGGCTATGACAAAGTTCACAGACCCGGTAACAGACGCAGTTGCAAGCGCAACTCCTCTTGCGGCGATCAAAGCCGGTGATACATATGATCTTGCAGCAATGTTTATCGGTAAGATCCCGGGAACTATCGGTGAGGTTTCCGTAATTGCCCTTTTAATCGGTGCGGCATACCTGCTCGTTAAGAAAGTAATTACGATCCGCATCCCGGCAGCATATATCCTTTCCTTTGCAGTATTCGCATTTATCTTTGGCCAGCACAATATCAACTACGTGCTTGCTGAGATCTGCGGCGGCGGACTGATCTTCGGTGCATTCTTCATGGCTACCGACTATGTAACAAGCCCGATCACTGCAAAAGGACAGATCGTATTTGGTATCTGCCTTGGTATTTTAACAGGACTGTTCCGTATCTTCGGAAGCGGTGCAGAGGGCGTTTCTTACGCGATCATCTTCTGCAACATGCTTGTTCCGTTGATTGAGAAGGTAACTCTCCCGACAGCATTCGGAAAAGGGGGTAAGAAAAATGGCAGCAAGTAAGTCTGGATTTATGAAAGATGCCCTGATCCTTTGTGCGATCACCCTGGTTTCCGGTTTATGTCTCGGCGTTGTCTATGATGTGACAAAAGCTCCGATCGAGGCGGCTACCATCGCAGCCAACAACGCAACCTACAAACAGGTCCTTCCGGAGGCAGAGAGCTTCGATGATGTGGAAGGTTCCACAGAAAAGATCGCTGAGACAGCAGACGAGATCGCAAATCTCGGCTTCGGCGGCGTTGCGATCGAGTCCGTTCTCGAGGCAAAGGACGCGAGCGGAGCAGTCGTAGGACATGTGATCAACTCCCTGTCTAACGACTCCTATGGCGGAGCTGTCAAGCTCTCTATCGGCTTTGATGCGGACGGCGCCATCACAGGTGTTGGTATCCGTGAGACAAGCGATACTCCTGGTCTTGGCTTAAAGGCGAAAGATGATGACTACAGAAATCAGTACGTTGGCAAGAACTGCGAGAGCTTAAGCGTAACAAAGTCCGGTTCCGCGTCCGACACTGAGATCAATGCCATCAGCGGTGCCACCATCACATCAAACGCTACAACAAACGCAGTCAATGCAGCTTTATACTATCTGCATAACTGCTTAAACTAGGAGGTGGGCATTCATGAATAAATGCGTAGAACGTTTATATAACGGTATTATCAAGGAAAACCCAACCTTCATCCTGATGTTAGGTATGTGTCCGACTCTTGCGACGACAACATCTGCCATCAACGGTCTCGGCATGGGACTTTCCACAACAGCCGTACTGATGTTTTCCAACCTGCTGATCTCTGCACTGCGTAAGATCATTCCGGACAGAGTCCGTATTCCGGCCTTCATCGTAGTCGTAGCCAGCCTGGTTACAGTCGTACAGCTCTTAATGCAGGGCTACGTTCCGTCCCTGTATGCATCTTTGGGTATTTATATCCCGCTTATCGTTGTTAACTGTATCATCCTTGGCCGTGCAGAGTCATATGCCTGCAAGAACGGTCCGGTTGAATCTTTCTTCGATGGTCTTGGTATGGGACTTGGATTCTCTCTTTCCCTTACCGTCATCGGTATGTGCCGTGAGCTCTTCGGTGCAGGTGCGATCTTCGGACACACCGTTATTCCGGAAGCTTACCACATTTCCATCATCATCCTTGCACCGGGTGCTCTGTTCACTCTGGCTATGCTTTCCGCGATCCAGAACAAGCTCCGTCTTCCATGCGCGACAAACGGCGACGCACCGAAGTCTGACCTTGTATGCGGTGGTAACTGCGCAAGCTGTGCGGGCTGTGTCAGCATGACAAACCATGCTGCTCTCGCTGAGAAGAAGGCAGAGGAAGCGGCAGCTGCAGCGGCAGCAAAGAAGGCAGCGGCAGAGAAGGCTCTCGCAGCTAAGAAGGCAGCTGAGGCTGCAAAAGCGGCAGAGGCAGCTAAGACTGAAGCAGCAGACGCCGGCAAAGAAAATTAAGGAGGAAATGGAGAAATGAAAGAACTTTTATTGATCGCCATCGGTTCTGCCCTGGTGAATAACGTTGTTTTAAGCCAGTTCCTCGGTCTTTGCCCGTTCCTTGGTGTATCCAAGAAAACAGAGACAGCAGCTGGTATGGGCGCTGCAGTCGTATTCGTTATTACGATCGCGTCTGCCTGCACAAGCCTTGTTTATGATTTCGTTCTCGTAAAGCTCCATATCGAGTATTTACAGACGATCGTATTTATCCTTGTAATCGCGGCTCTGGTTCAGTTCGTTGAGATGTTCTTAAAGAAGAACATGGTAAGCCTTTATGAGGCACTCGGCGTATACCTTCCGTTAATTACAACAAACTGTGCGGTTCTCGGTGTTGCGCTGACAAACGTACAGAAGAGCTACAACTTCATTCAGAGTGTCGTAAACGGTATCGGTATTTCCGTTGGATTCCTGATCGCCATCGTCCTGCTTGCAGGTATCCGTGAGAAGATCGAGCACAATGATGTGCCGCACGCTTTTCAGGGATCTCCGATCGTTCTGATCACAGCAAGCTTAATGTCGATCGCTCTCTTCGGATTTTCCGGAATGATTTAAGGAGGAACGAGAGATGAACATGACAGGCATTATCATCGCTGCTGCGGTTGTCGGTATCGTCGGTATCGTCATCGGCGTACTCCTTGGAATCGCCAGCGAGAAGTTTAAAGTAGAAGTAGACGAGAAGGAAATTCTGGTTCGTGCAGAGCTTCCGGGCAACAACTGCGGCGGCTGCGGTTACGCAGGCTGTGACGCTCTTGCAAAAGCAATTGCAGAGGGCAAGGCAAAGGTTGACCAGTGTCCGGTCGGCGGCGCTCCGGTAGGAGAAAAGATCGCTGCGATCATGGGCGTTGAAGCTGGTTCCGCTGAGAAGAAAGTTGCATTCGTAAAATGTAAAGGTACCTGCGATAAGGCAACTGTGAAATACAACTATTATGGTATTGACGACTGCCACAAGATCGCAGATGCAGTTCCGGGCGGCGGCTCCAAGGGATGTACCTTTGGATGTCTCGGTTCCGGAAGCTGTGTAAAGGAATGTCAGTTTGACGCGATCCATGTTGTAAACGGTGTTGCCGTTGTCGACAAGGAGAAGTGCGTTGCCTGTGGTAAGTGCGCAGAGGCTTGTCCGCGTCACCTGATCGAGCTCGTTCCGTACAAGGCAAACCACCTTGTACAGTGCAGCTCCCACGACAAAGGACCGGCTGTCAAGAAGGTCTGCGAGGCAGGCTGTATCGGATGTACGCTCTGCACAAAGCAGTGTGAATTCGATGCGATTCATATGGATAACAACGTTGCTGTGATCGATTACACAAAGTGTACCGGCTGCGGCAAGTGCGCGGCGAAGTGCCCGGCACATGTTATTATCTGATTGGGTAACAACATATAGAAAAGACCCGCGGAAGGCAGAAATGCTTTCCGGCGGGTCTTTTTTTGTGTAATAGGAGATTACGCGGAATTTCCTATTACACAAAAGGCACTAACGAGCCAATGATACACACTCGCGTGAAGATGTAGATTGTCGTAGGAGACTGCACCTTGGCGCATTCTTTATTATTTTCGCTAAAGAGATTTGTATGATCAGGACAGTTGGGAGAGGAGTATTTGAAAAAAGATCCCAGAGAAGTTCTCATATAGAATTCCCTGGGATTATGCTTTTGTTTGTTCTGGGTTTAAATCAGATTGACCGGGGTCAAATCAGAATATATTGCCTACTGGATCGTTGTGCCGCCTTTACCGGCTAAAGCGCTCTTTGCACCGTCAAGGGAAGTGATGATCGCGCGCCGTCCTTTTCCTGCGTTGATGAAGTCGATGGAGCTTTCAACCTTCGGCAGCATGGAACCTGTCTTAAAATGGCCTTCCTCGGCATAGCGGGCTGCGTCAGCCGTTGTCATCTTATCGATGTTGATCGGGTGATCACTGCCGTAATTTAATACGACATTCGGAACACCTGTGATGAACATCAGGACATCAGCGTCAAGTTCCTTCGCGAGAAGTCCGGCTGCGCGGTCTTTCTCGATCACAGCGCTGGCACCCTTTAAGTGGGAGCCCTGTTCCATAACCGGGATTCCGCCGCCGCCTGCAGCGATCACCGGCTGGTCAGCATCAGCGAGAGCGCGGATCGCGTCGATCTCAACGATTGCGACCGGCTTCGGAGCCGCAACGATACGGCGGTAGCCGTCGCCTTCCTTCACAACGAAGTTACCCTTTGCCTCTTCCTCTTTTGCCTCCTCGGCGTTCATCACACGTCCAACCACCTTCAGCGGAGTGTAGGAGGACTCATCGTACGGGTCAACTGTAACCTGTGTTAAGATCGTAGATACAGCTTTGTAAATGCCACGTTTGATAAGCTCGGAGCGGAGAGCGTTCTGGAGATCGTAGCCGATATATCCCTGGCTCATTGCGGAGCAGACGGACATCGGAGCCGGAGTGTAACCTTCATGATTTTTCGCAAATTCATTTAACGCGGTGTGGATCATACCGAGCTGCGGAGTATTTCCGTGGGTGATCACAACCTGCCAGCCGTCCTGAATAAAATCGGCGATGGCTTTCGCCGTCTTTGTAACGGCGTTTTTCTGCTCCGGAAGGTTTGTTCCGAGAGCATCATGTCCAAGTGCTAAAACAAGTCTTTTCTTTGCCATATCGAATCCCTCATTTCTATTACATACCGATATCGTTGGGGCAGATCTGCTTAAAGGGGAGCCGCGGATAAGTTTTCTCCGCGGACCGGTAGAAAGCGGCCTGCATTTATGTATTTTCAGATATTTTACCATATTTTAAGTGATTATGGAAGAAAAAACTCGAAGTTTTATGATGGGACCCAGGTAGAAAAATTTTGAACTGAAAATTTCGCAGGGTTCTTCGGAAGCAGAAGATTAGCGAATGAATCCTGTACTGGAACGAAAGAGAATCGAAAGAAATAATTTTTTGCTTTTTCAGATAATTTATGATAAAATGAGAACAACTGAGTCGAAAAACGTTCCTGTCTGTGCCTGGCACAGACAGGAACGAAAGATCCCCGACAGGGGGAATTTAAGGAGGAAACAATTTTGAAGCTGTTATCGATAGCAATTCCGTGCTACAATTCAGCGGCGTATATGGAAAATTGTATCAAGTCTCTGCTTCCGGGCGGAAATGAGGTGGAGATCCTGATCGTGGACGACGGTTCCACAAAAGACAATACGGCCGAGATCGCTGACCGCTACGAGAAAGAATATCCGGGGATCTGCAAAGCGATCCATCAGGAGAACGGCGGACATGGCGCTGCGGTAAACGCGGGATTAAAGGCCGCTACCGGGATCTATTTTAAGGTCGTGGACAGTGATGACTGGGTCAATGAGCAGGCATACAGACAGGTGCTTGACACCCTGCGCCGCTTCGTCTACGGAAAAGACACCCTCGATATGCTGATCACAAACTTTGTCTATGAGAAACAGGGCGCAAGACACAAGAAGGTCATGAGCTACAAGCTGGCGCTTCCGAAAGATGAGCTCTTTAGCTGGAACGATGTGAAGGTGTTCGTAGCAGGACAGTATATCCTGATGCATTCCGTGATCTACCGCACCGAGCTCTTAAGGGACTGTAAGCTGGAACTCCCGGAGCACACGTTCTATGTGGACAATATCTTTGTCTACGAGCCGCTCCCGCATGTACATACGATGTACTATCTTGATGTGAACTTCTACCGCTACTTTATCGGCCGCTCGGACCAGTCTGTCAACGAACAGGTCATGATCGGAAGGATCGACCAGCAGATCCGTGTGACGAAGCTGATGCTTGGCTACTACGATGTGACAAAGATCCAGAACCGGAAGCTCCGCCACTATATGGTCCGCTATCTGGAGATTATGATGGTCATCTGCTCGATCCTTGCGATCAAGTCCGGCAGCGAGGAGAATATGGCAAAGAAAAAAGCGTTGTGGGAAGAACTGAAAAAATCCAATCCGGCGCTCTATCTGCGACTCCGCTGGGGCTTCCTGGGACAGGGCATGAACCTTCCAGGAAAAGGCGGAAGATCCCTCTCCATCGCGGGATATAAGATCGCGCAGAAGTTTTTCGGATTTAACTAAATGCCGGGAGATGGATCGAGATCAATGGAAAGTGGTACTACTTCAACCCGATCCCGGACGGAACAAAAGGCATCCTCTACGCAAACCGCAGGACTCCGGACGGCTGGTTTGTGACAGAGGACGGAAACCGGTACGGAAAGAGCAGGTAGTTTCCGGTGTGGTAAGAAGGAAACAGAGGGGAAAAAGATACGGCTGAATTGATGATAGTAAACGAGCGTGCCTATGTAAAATAAGCACGCTCGTATAATTTACGCGAACAACGATCCAAAGTCCGCGCATGCGTGAGACCGTGGCGACTATTGCGATGACAAGGGGAAACTCGCGAAACGTGTTTTCACTTGTTTTACTTTCCAAGAACAATTTTCACGATCAGCACCGTCACTACGCAGATCATCACCGGCCGGATGATCTTCGCGCCGTTTTTGATGGCGAAGCCGGCACCGATATAGTTTCCGAGAACGTTGCTTACGGCACACGGGATCGCGATCATGTAGAACACATTTCCGGAAAGGATATAGGAGAGGAGCGCTGTGTAGTTGGAAACGATCAACGTGAGCTTCGCGTTTCCGGAGGCAGTGCGGACATCGTATTTTAAAAGAAACGTGAAGAGCAGCATGGCGATTGTGCCGCCGCCCGGTCCGTAGAGGCTGTCGTAAAGGCCGATGGTCATTCCGATAAAGAGGGCGCGGAGTACATTCGGCAGGATCAGCGGCTTTTTTGTATCGGTATAGTTCCAGGCGTTCTTCATAAAGATCACGAGGACCGCGGTGAGTGGAAGCAGTACCATTAACATCGAGCGGATCTGTTCCTCTTTGAGGTAAAAGATGATCCTTGTTCCGAGCATGGAGCAGAGGAACGAGGTCACTGCGCTGATCAGCGTGATCTTAAGGTCGAGACAGCCGTTTTTAAAGTATTTCCATGCCGCCACGGTGCTTCCGAAGGCGCACTGGAACTTGTTGCAGCCGTAAACATAGTAGATCGGCATTCCGCACATCATATAAGCCGGAAGCGCGATCAGGCCGCCTCCTCCGGCGATAGAGTCGATAAATCCCGCAATGAAGAGGAGCGGGCAGAGCCAGATCAGATTATGGATGTATTCCATGGATATCCCCCTTGTATTTTTGCGGCGGGCAGATGAAAAAATGCTGCAATGCCGCTTTTTCTGATAAAATTCAGGTTGAGACCTGTCCTTCCATACTATATAAGAACTCTCAAAAAGTCAATCGGTTTTCCGGCAGGAGCGCTTCTTTGCGCTGCACACTGCAGCCTGCCTGTCGGTGCGATGAACGCATTTCTGGCAGAATTGAACCGTACAAGACACCTTGACAGAACCGGGATTCTATGGTAAATTTATTGAGTTAAAATGCGTCGAAGAGGAACAGTAAGAGAGAAGACGGGGTACAGAGAACTGCCGGGCGGTGCGAGGCAGAGTCCAGAAGCTTTCCGAACTCGCCTCGGAGCAGCATGCTGAAAGAGCAGGCAGAGCAGCGGGAAAACGAAACGCTGTCTGCGGATATCCTCAGATAGGCATTGCCGGTTTCCGCCGTTATCGGAAAATGAGTGCATACGGGTGAAAGCCCTGTATGAAATAGAGTGGTACCGCGTGAGAATCTAAGTCCCCCACGTCTCTATAAAATTATGATAGAGATAGAGGGACTTTTTTGTTGCCCGGAAACCGGAAAAGCGGTCAGGCAATCGAACAGGGTCTGGGAGTTCCCGGATTCCGGTAAATGCAGCGGCGGCGGGCGAAATCCGCGGAGCGTATTTTGCACCGCCTTCAACGATATGAAATGGAGGAGAAAAGCGTCATGGCACAGTACAACCACACCGCCATTGAGAGCAAGTGGCGTGAGAACTGGGAAAAGAATCCGATCAATGTCAATGATGGAAAGAAAGAGAAGTATTACTGTCTGGATATGTTCCCGTATCCGTCCGGCAGTGGACTTCATGTAGGTCACTGGAGAGGTTATGTAATCTCCGATGTATGGAGTCGTTATCAGTTATTAAAGGGAAAATATGTGATCCACCCGATGGGCTGGGACGCGTTCGGCCTTCCGGCTGAGAACTATGCGATCAAGATGGGGGTTCATCCGGCGATCTCCACAGCGTCAAATATCAAAAATATCAAACGCCAGATCAACCAGATCGCAGCACTTTATGACTGGGATATGGAAGTAAACACGACAGATCCGTCCTTCTACAAATGGACCCAGTGGATCTTCGTACAGATGTTCAAAAAAGGACTCGCATATGAGAAGGAATTCCCGATCAACTGGTGTCCGTCCTGTAAGACAGGCCTCGCGAACGAGGAAGTTGTAAACGGCTGCTGCGAGCGCTGCGGCACACCGGTTACAAAGAAGAATCTCCGTCAGTGGATGTTAAAGATCACAGCATACGCAGACCGTCTTCTGGATGATCTTGACAAGCTTGACTGGCCGGAGAAGGTTAAAAAGATGCAGACAGACTGGATCGGCAAATCCTACGGTGCAGAAGTTGAGTTCCCGGTAAAGGGACGCGACGAGAAGATCACTGTCTACACAACAAGACCGGATACGCTTCACGGCGCAACCTTCATGGTACTCTCCCCGGAGCATAAGCTTGCGAAAGAGCTTGCAACGGATGAGACGAGAGAGGCTGTTGAGAAGTACATCTTCGACGCATCCATGAAGTCCAACGTAGACCGTCTCCAGGGCAAGGAAAAGACAGGCGTCTTCACAGGATCCTATGCGATCAACCCGTTAAACGGTAAGGAAGTTCCGATCTGGCTGTCTGATTATGTTCTCGCTGACTACGGTACCGGAGCGATCATGTGCGTACCGGCACACGACGACCGTGACTTCGAGTTCGCAAAGAAATTCGGTCTTCCGATCATCCAGGTCATCGCCCAGGACGGCAAAGAGATCGAAAACATGACAGAGGCTTACACAGACGCAAAGGGAACCATGATCAACTCCGGCGAGTGGAACGGCATGGAGTCTTCCGTCTTAAAGAAAGAAGCTCCGCACATCATCGAGAAGATGGGTATCGGAAAGAAGACCGTTAACTACAAGCTGCGTGACTGGGTATTCTCCCGCCAGCGTTACTGGGGCGAGCCGATCCCGATCGTTCACTGCCCGAAGTGCGGCAATGTTCCGGTCCCGGAGGATCAGCTTCCGTTAAAACTTCCGGAGGTTGAGAGCTATCAGCCGACCGGTACCGGTGAGTCCCCGCTTGCGGCGATCGATTCCTGGGTCAACACGACATGCCCGTGCTGTGGCGCTCCGGCAAAACGTGAGACAAACACCATGCCACAGTGGGCCGGTTCCTCCTGGTACTTCTTACGTTATGTGGACAACAAGAACGACAAGGAGCTTGTATCCAAGGAGAAAGCAGACAAGTACCTTCCGGTAGATATGTATATCGGCGGTGTTGAGCATGCTGTCCTTCACCTCCTGTACTCCAGATTTTACACGAAGTTCTTATATGATATCGGAGTGGTAGATTTTGACGAGCCGTTTAAGAAGCTGTTCAACCAGGGTATGATCACCGGCAAGAATGGTATCAAGATGAGTAAGTCCAAAGGAAATGTTGTCTCCCCGGATGATCTTGTAAGAGATTACGGTTGTGATGCGTTAAGAATGTACGAGCTCTTCGTTGGACCGCCGGAGCTGGATGCCGAGTGGGACGACAGAGGAATCGAGGGCGTTGCCAGATTCTTGAATCGTTTCTACAACCTTGTGATGGACAGCAAGGACAAGGATATCAAGGAGACAAAGGAGATGGTGAAGCTCCGCCACAAGCTTGTCTACGATATCGAGACACGTTTCAACCAGTTCAGCCTGAATACGGTCGTATCCGGATTCATGGAGTACTGCAATAAGCTCACAGACGTCGCAAAGAAGGAAGGCGGAATCGACAAGGAGACCTTAAAGACCTTCGTGATCTTACTGGCTCCGTTTACTCCGCACCTTGGCGAGGAGCTCTGGAGAGAGCTTGGCGGCACAGACAGCGTATTCCACGCAACATGGCCGGAGTGCGATGAGGAAGCGATGAAGGACGATGAGATCGAGGTTGCTGTACAGGTAAACGGTAAGGTAAAAGCGGTCATCATGGTTCCGGCTGATATCGCAAAAGAGGATGCGATTGCTGCAGGTAAAGCTGCGGTAGAAGGAAAGATCACTGGAAATATCGTGAAAGAGATCTATGTTCCGAAGAAGATTGTAAACCTTGTTGTAAAATAAGAAGTAATGATTCAGCAGGTCTGCGCATCTGCTGCGTTGATTGCAGTAAAGCATAAGCTTGAATGCAGTGAACAGTTACGATAAATAAGAGCAGCAGTTCAGACATGTGATAGAGACTGGGACCTGCTGCGTCAGATTGAGGCATTGAAAGTCGCTTTCTAAGCAGAAACGGCTTTCAGTGCCTTTTTTGCTTCTGTGAGTCAATAAAGACATATGTTCCTCGTGCATGTACATAATGTCAAAAAACAGAAAATAAATTATACAAAATAAACAAAATAATCGTGAAATAACAAATTTAATTGACAATAAGTAACAAATGGTGATATTCTTATTTTATAAATTTTAAGAAGGACAGTGCAGATGAGATACCTGTCTGAAAATAAGAGGGAGGATATGCGAATGAAAAAAAGAACAGCAGCGAGGTCGATGGCGGCACTTATGGGAGCAGCAATGGTGCTCACAGCCTGTGGAGGTGGAAACACTACAGCTCCTACGACAGGTGCTTCTTCCGGAGGAGAGACTCAGACAGCTTCTGAGAGTGCAGAAAGCGGGAAGATCACAAAAACAGATATCGTTGTCGGTCAGGCGTCGGATATTGTTACGCTTGATCCTGCGGGACAACAGGATACGACTTCGGGTGTGCTGATGAAACATGCGTACAGTACGCTTTTGGACGTTGATAATGAAGGAAAGGTGGTTCCGGATCTGGCAGAAAGCTATGAGATGAAGAGCGACACGGAGTATGTGTTTAAACTCCGCGAAGATGCCTGCTTCTGGGACGGCACTCCGGTGACAGCTCAGGATGTTAAATTTTCTCTGGATCGCGCGAAGGGAATGCCGAAGACAAAGTCGAATACCTCAAAGATCGAGGAGGTTACCGTAAATGGGGATCATGAGGTAACGATTAAACTGACAGAGCCGTATGCAGCATTTAAAACAATCGTAACACAGCACAACCTGAGTATCCTTTCAGAGAAAGCCGTGACGGAAGCGGGAGATTCGTATGGTGATGTGGATAATCTTCTCGGATCAGGGCCATTTAAGGTAACAGAGTGGGTGCCAAACGATCATTATACTCTTGTAAGAAACGATAATTATTGGGGGGAGATGCCGATCGCAACCTCTATTACCTGTCGTGTGATCCCGGAGGGAAGTGCCCGCACGATCGCTCTTGAAGCAGGAGAGATTGATGTTGTCTGGAGCGTAGATCCGACAGACTGCGCAAATGTAGAGTCAAATCCTGACGTAAAACTTCTTTCGCAGCCGTCAACAGGTATTGACTACGTGGGAATGAACACCCAGAAAGAAAAGTTTTCTGATAAGAGAGTCCGTCAGGCTATCAACTACGCCCTTGATAAGCAGACCTTCGTTGACACGATCATTGAAGGACGCGGTCTTGTAGCAAACAGCTATATCAATGCAGCAATCCCGGGATGGACCGATGAAGTGGAAGCTTATCCGTATGATCCGGAAAAAGCGAAAGAATTGTTAGCGGAAGCCGGATACCCGGATGGATTTGAATGCTCGATTTTTGTAAATGGCGATCTCCGTACCCGTTCTGCACAGATTCTACAGGCTCAGCTTGCGGATGTAGGAATCAAGGTTGACATTTCCACATATGAGTGGGGTGCCCTTCTTGATACTTTAAATGCAGGCGAACACGAAATGTTTCTTCTTGGCTGGTCCAACACGAGCTTTGATCCGGACGGAAGTACCTATCAGTTATTCTATTCCGGAAATCATGGTGCAACCGGAAACCGCGCATTCTTCTCAAATGACAAGGTTGATGAACTGATCCTTTCTGCACAGCGGGAGAGCGAAGAGTCAAAACGTATGGAACTTTACAAAGAACTCCAGTTTGTACTTCATGATGAATCTCCGTGGTGTCCGTTATACTACAAAGAGAATAACGTTGGTGTGCGCGCAGACTTAAAGGGATTTACTCTTCATGCAGGCGCACAGCATTATCTTGGTAACTGCCATTACGAAGAATAGATACAGCGAAATCAGGAGCATTCAAATCGTTTAATAAATTTCTGATAATATAAATATTCGGAGAAATTTGGGGCGGGATCTTTTTGATCCCGCCCTTTTGAGAAAATAGAGGGGAAAATGATCCATCTGGAGATCTGAGAACCGGAAAGTGTTAGCGTTTACTATACATAGCAGAAATCCCTCTTTGTTAATTTTGAACAAATTGTAAACAGATTATGGCTATAGAATTGCTGAAACCAAATAAAATAAACAAATTAAACAAAAAATGCGCAGAAAGGAAAACTTTATTGACAAAAATGTTAGAAAATGATATTCTTTAATCATGAAATTCAGAAAAGAGTGTATATATGGGTATAGTAAATATTTACATTCAACGATTACCAACAACACTCTGACGAAACAGAAATAATTTGAAGGAGGGCATGTGAATGAGAAAAAGAACAGCAGCGAGATCGATGGCAGCCGTTGTCGGAGCAGCGATGGTGCTGACAGCATGCGGAGGCGGAAACAATGCGGCGGCAACGACCGCGGCGGCAGACGGCAGTGAGACTCAGGCGACAGCGGAAAGCTCCGGCGGCGGAAATATCACAAAGACAGATATCGTCTTTGCCCAGGCCTCTGACGTCGTGACCCTGGATCCGGCAGGACAGCAGGATACCACATCATCTGTACTTATGAAACATGTGTACAGTACCTTGATGGATATCGATGATGATGGCAACCTTGTTCCGGATCTGGCAGAGAGCTACGAGATGAAGAGTGATACGGAATATACCTTCACCCTGAGACAGGACGCATGCTTCTCCGATGGCACGCCGGTTACAGCGAAGGATGTAAAGTTTACATTTGACCGCGCGAAGGATATGCCGAAGACGAAATCCAATACCTCCAAGATCGAGGAGGTTATCGCGGATGACGATCACCATGTTACCTTCAAGCTGACGCAGCCGTATGCAGCTTTTAAGACGATCATTACAAACAGCAACTTAAGCATCGTCTCCGAGGCAGCGGTCACAGCGGCGGGAGAGTCCTACGGTGATGTTGGTAATATTCTCGGATCCGGAGGGTTCACGGTTACCGAGTGGGTTCCGAACGACCACTACACCCTTGCAAGAAACGAAAAATACTGGGGTGAGATGCCGATCGCTACAACGATCACCTGCCGCGTGATCCCGGAGGGAAGCGCCCGCGCCATTGCCCTTGAGGCAGGAGAGGTCGATCTTGTATGGAACGTTGACGCGACAGACTGTGCGAACATCGAGGCAAATCCGGATGTGACGCTGTTGAGCCAGACGTCTTCTTCCATCGAATATCTCGGTATGAATACGACAAAAGAGAAATTCAAGGATGTGAGAGTCAGACAGGCGATCAATTACGCGCTGGATAAACAGACATTTGTTGATACGATCATTGAGGGTCGTGGAACTGTAGCAAACAGCTACATCAACTCGATGATCCCGGGCTGGACCGACGAGGTGGAAGCTTATCCGTATGATCCGGCGAAGGCGAAGGAGCTTCTTGCGGAAGCCGGCTATCCGAACGGATTCGAATGCAAGATCTATGTAAACGGCGACGTTCGTACCCGTTCCGCCCAGATCATTCAGGCCCAGCTTGCAGAGGTTGGAATCACGGTTGATATCTCTACCTATGAGTGGGGCGCTCTTCTCGATTCCTTAAATGCAGGTGAGCATGAGATGTTCCTCCTCGGATGGTCGAATTCAAGCTTCGACGCGGATGGAAGTACTTACCAGTTATTCTATTCCGGAAACCATGGAGCAACCGGTAACCGTGCATTCTTAACTGATGATAAAGTCGATGAGCTGATCATCAACGCGCAGAAAGAGAGTGACGACACCAAGCGTATGGAGTTATACAAAGAGCTTCAGGTATATCTCCATGAGATCTCCCCGTGGTGTCCGTTATACTACAAAAATGACAATGTCGGTGTCCGCGCAGACTTAAAGGGATTCAAGCTTCACAAGGGCGCAACGCACTACCTTGGCAACTGCCACTATGAAGATTGATAATATTTAAAATGTGAAAGACGGGGGCAGACATGAAGGTGTCTGCCCCCTTTTCAACGACACGCAACCGTGCGAAGATGCAGATCGCCGCAAGCGGCCGCGCTGGCCGCCTGAAGGTGTCAGGATACATTTTTAAAAATTACACAAAAAATACTGGAATTGCATGAGATATTCGGTTATAATGTCACTATCATGTATAGTGCGATGTATAGTGAATTATAACTATTCAGAGAATTCGCTGATAAAATAGGGATAGGGCTGAATAGTAAAACAGGAGGAGATGAGCATGGGAATTCTCGAAGAAGTAAATGCGAGCTATGAAAAACTCAGCCCGGTTCAGAAAAGGATCGCGGATTTTATCTTCAAATATCCGGATCAGGTCTGCTTTTACTCCTTGAAAGAGCTTTCAGAGACACTGGGTGTGACGGAGGTGACCATATTAAGGTTCACAAAGAAGATTGGGGCCCAGAGCTTCGTGGAGATGAAGAACCGTCTTCGGGAGCATTTGCAGACGAGACTGGTCCATGGGGACGGTTTAAACAGGATCGCGGATCATGTGGGTGGGATCCGGTTCGGTGACCACGATAAGGAAAAAATGTTCCAGGAGTTCGTCGCGAACGAGAAAAATGTGATCGCGAAGACCTTTGAACAGGTCTCCTTAAAGGATATCCTCTCCGCAGTGGCGATCATCAGACAGTCCCGGACGATCTATGTGGTGGGAAGCGAGCTGGTGACCGGACTCTGTGCCTACACGACGAGAAGACTCCTGACATTGGGGCTGGAGGCGCTCGATCTCTCGAATCTGAGCCGGGCTCTCTACAATAATTACCTGGCCCACGCTACGCCGGAGGACTGCGCGATCATCTTTTCCGCACCCGGATACGCGAAACATATCGTGAATACCGCAAGATATCTCGATAAGAAGAAGATCCCGCAGATTGCCATCACGGATCAGAGAACTTCACCGATCGCGTCCTACGGAACGACCGTCTTTACCTGCAATAACCACGACCTGTTCTTTTATAATTCCGTGATGGGATATATGTCTGTGGCGAACGCCCTGATATATTTCTCTGCCATGGATAATCCGGAGGAGACGAATAAACGCCGTGGACGCCTCTCGGAAGTGAGAAGTGCAATCGGCAGCACCGACTTCGTTAAAGACGGTTTATAGGGCGGATCTTCGGAAAGGGGTCAACCCATCAGTGTGATAGGAGTATAGTAAATACAATACAAAAAAGATCACAATAATTTATGAAAATTGCTAAAATAACCCCGTGCAAATTGAAAATTATTGACAAATTTGTTCAAAACTGTTATCATTGGTTCATGAGATCGAACTAAGTACTACATGACGGGTATAGTGAATACTGACACATATTACCGTTATGAAGTGCGACCGCTGTGGGGAGCGGAAGAAAATAACAGGAGGAATTTGTGAATGAAAAGAAGGGGTATTGCAAGAACAACAGCAATGGCAATGGCAGCAGCTATGATCCTTACAGCCTGCGGAGGTGGAAACACTGATCAGTCTACAAACGCACCGGCGGGCGGCAGCGCACAGACAGCTACCGATAACGGCGGAAGCGGCGAGATCACAAAGACAGATATCGTTGTGGCTATGGGCGCAGACGTTGTCACACTGGATCCGGCAGGACAGCAGGATACCACATCCGGAGTACTGATCCATCACGTATACAGCACTCTGATGGATATCGATGAGGAAGGAAACCTTGTTCCGGACCTCGCTGAGAGCTATGAGATGAAGAGTGATACAGAGTATACCTTCAAGCTCCGTGAGGATGCATGCTTCTCAGACGGAACACCGGTAACAGCGAAGGATGTCAAGTTTACGTATGACCGCGCGAAGGATATGCCGAAGACAAAGTCCAACACCTCAAAGATCGCAGAGGTTATCGCGGACGATGATTACCACGTAACCTTCAAGCTCACACAGCCATACGCAGCGTTCAAGACGATCACTACCCAGACAAACTTAAGTATCGTTTCTGAGGCAGCTGTTACAGCAGCAGGCGATGCTTACGGCGATGTGGAGAATGTACTCGGATCCGGTGAGTTCACGGTTACGGAGTGGGTTCCGAACGATCACTACACCCTGACAAAGAACGAAAAATACTGGGGTACAGAACCGATCGCAACTTCCATCACCGTCCGCGTAATCCCGGAGGGAAGTGCAAGAACGATCGCTCTTGAGGCAGGAGAGGTCGATCTTGTATGGAACGTTGACCCGACAGACTGTGCGAACGTGGAAGCAAACTCCGACGTAGCGCTTCTTTCCCAGCCGTCTTCTTCCATCGAGTACCTTGGAATGAATACGACAAAAGAGAAGTTCTCCGATGAGAGAGTCCGTCAGGCAGTCAACTACGCGCTGGATAAACAGACCTTCGTTGATACGATCATTGAGGGACGCGGTACTGTGGCAAACAGCTATATCAACTCCACGATCCCGGGCTGGTCTGAAGAGGAGGAGGCTTATCCGTACGATCCGGAAAAGGCAAAAGAGCTCCTTGCGGAAGCAGGTTATCCGAATGGATTTGAGTGCAGCCTCTATGTAAACGGTGACGTTCGTACACGTTCCGCGCAGATCGTTCAGGCACAGCTCGCTGAAGTTGGAATCACCGTTGATATTTCTACATATGAGTGGGGCGCATTGCTGGATTCCTTAAATGCAGGTGATCACGAGATGTTCATCCTCGGATGGTCCAACACAAGCTTTGACGCAGACGGAAGCACCTACCAGTTATTCTACTCTGAGAACCATGGTGCGACCGGCAACCGTGCATTCTTAACAGATGAGAAGGTCGACGAACTTATCATCGCCGCTCAGAAGGAAAGCGATGATACCAAGCGTATGGGACTCTACAAGGAGCTTCAGGATCGTCTCCACGAGATCTCCCCGTGGTGCCCGTTATACTACAAATACGATAACGTCGGTGTCCGTGCAGACTTAAAGGGCTTCAAGCTTCACAAAGGCGCACAGCATTACCTTGGCAACTGCCATTACGAAAAATAATATCTGATCCGCAAAGAGGACAGAGTCCATGCAAAAACAGGGTACGGGTCACGAAAAGGGATCCGTACCCATTTCCAGAATCCGGTGAAAGCCCGGAAAACATTCCAGAAACCCTGAGACAAGGATCCGGAACTTCGGCCCCGACAGACGGGTTTCGGAAACACAAAAAAACAGCCGCGGGACGCGGTAGATTGGATGGTGTGCATGAGCAAATATGTGTTAAAGAGACTTGCGATGCTGATCCCGGTATTGATCGGCGTGACATTCATGGTTTATTTCATCTTAAGCCTTTCGCCAGGTGATACAGCAGCGATGATCGCAGGTGAGTCGGCAGACGCAGAGACGATCGAAGCGACAAGAAAAGACCTCGGACTTGACCAGCCGGTTATCGTTCAGTACGGAAAATATATGTTGAACCTTCTTCACGGCGATATGGGTAAATCCTACAAGACAAAACGTGACGTTTTCCCGACGATCATGGCAGCTTTCCCGAACACAGCAAAGCTTGCATTCTGGTCGATCCTGGTAGCAGTAGCCATCGCACTCCCAATCGGTATCATCAGTGCGACGAGGCAGTACAGCGCGATCGATAATGTCGGAATGGTCGCCGCCCTATTGGGTGTCGCGACGCCAAACTTCTGGCTGGGCCTGATGCTCATTATCGTATTCTCCTTAAACCTTGGATGGCTTCCATCCGGCGGTATGGGATCCTGGAAGAACTACATTATGCCGGCGATCACCCTTGGTACCGGCGACGCAGCGCTGATCTGCCGTATGACGCGTTCCTCCATGCTTGAGGTCATCCGTCAGGATTATATCCGTACCGCGAGAGCGAAGGGTGTGCCGGAGAAAATGGTGATCCGGAAACACGCATTAAAGAATGCACTGATCCCGGTCGTTACCGTTATCGGCCTTCAGTTCGGTTCCCTTCTTGGCGGCGCGACTCTTACCGAGACCGTATTTGCATGGCCTGGCGTTGGCCGTCTCCTGGTAGACTCCATCAAGAGTAAAGATGCCCCGTTAGTCCTCGGCGGCGTTATCATGATGACCATTACCTTCAGTATCGTAAACCTTTGCGTGGACATTCTCTACGCTTTCATTGATCCGCGTATCAAAGCGCAGTATAAGAAAAAATAAGGAGGAAAGCGTATGGGAACATCAAAGAATCAGGAAGCGGCATCCGGCGCGGCTGTAAAGAAGCGCGGTCAGTTTAAAGAGATCTGGCGCCGCTTAAAAAAGAATAAAATGGCAATGATCGGTCTTGGAATCGTCGCTCTCCTCGTACTGATCTCTATCTTTGCGGATTTCCTGTTCGATTACAATACCGTTGTTATCAAACAGAACACAGCTATCCGTCTCCAGACCCCGAGCGCGGCTCACTGGCTCGGAACAGATGAGTTCGGACGTGATATTCTGGCACGTCTCGTTCACGGATCAAGAGTATCCTTAAGCGTCGGCGTTGTAGCCGTATCCATCGCACTTCTGATCGGCGGATCCTTAGGAGCGATCGCAGGCTTCTACGGCGGAAAGATCGATAACGTGATCATGCGTATCATGGATATCTTCCTTGCAGTGCCGAGCCTTCTTCTTTCCATCACGATCGTATCCGCACTTGGACCGAGCATCTTCAACTTAATGCTCGCCATCGCGATCTCTTCCGTGCCTGGCTACGCGCGAATCGTCCGGGCTTCCGTCCTTACCGTAAAGGATCAGGAATTCGTAGAGGCGGCGAAATGCATCGGAGCAAACAACTTCGAGATCATTTCCTCCCATATTCTCCCGAACTGTATGGCACCGATCATCGTTCAGGTATCTTTAAAGGTTGCATCCGCGATCCTTTCCACATCCGGCTTAAGCTTCCTGGGCCTTGGCGTAAAGGCTCCGACACCGGAGTGGGGCGCAATGCTTTCCGGCGGACGTGCTTACTTAAGAAACGCTCCGCACCTGACCATATTCCCGGGTATTGCGATTATCATTACGATCCTTTCCCTGAACCTGTTAGGCGATGGTCTTCGTGATGCATTAGACCCGAAACTGAAGAAGTAGGGAGGACAAAATATTGGAAGATAACAAAAACTTAATTCTTGATATTAAGGATCTTGTGATCCATTATGAGACCGATGACGGCGTTGTAGAGGCGGTAAACGGCATCGATATCCAGTTAGAGCACGGAAAAACCTTAGGACTGGTAGGAGAGACCGGATCCGGAAAGACAACAACCGCTCTTTCGATCCTGCGTCTTGTTCCGGACCCGCCGGGAGTTATTAAAAACGGTTCCATCCTTCTTGACGGAAAAGATATCTTAAATATGCCGCAGAAGGAGCTGGAGGCGATCCGTGGAAATACCGTTTCCATGATCTTCCAGGATCCGATGACATCCTTAAACCCGGTGCTCACTGTCGGTGACCAGATCGCCGAGGTTATCAAGCTCCATGATAAGATCAGTGAGAAAGAGGCTGAGCAGAAGGCTGGCGATATGCTGGAAGTCGTGGGTATCCCGAGAGAACGTTTCGGTGAGTATCCGCACCAGTTCTCCGGTGGTATGAAGCAGCGTGTCGTGATCGCTATGGCTCTTGCCTGCAACCCGAAGCTCCTTCTTGCCGATGAGCCGACAACCGCTCTCGATGTGACAATTCAGGCACAGGTTCTCGAGACGATGAAGGATTTAAGAAAGAAATTTGGATCCGCGATGATCATGATCACCCATGATCTGGGAATTATCGCAGAGGTCTGTGATGAGGTCTCCGTTGTATATGCTGGACAGATCGTTGAGCATGGAACTCTGGAAGATATCTTCAACCACACCATGCACCCATACACAGAAGGTCTTTTCGGTTCTCTTCCGAACATTGAGGACCGCAAGGCGAGACTTCAGCCGATTCCGGGCCTGATGCCGGATCCGACAAACCTTCCGAAGGGCTGCCCGTTCTCCCCGAGATGTAAGTACTGCACAGAAGCGTGCAAAAAAGACAGACCGGAAAAGAAGTGGGCGAGCGATACGCACTATGTGCGCTGCGTCCGCTACGAAGAGCCGGGATTTTCCATTGAAAGGAGTGAGCAGTAATGGCAGATACGATCCTTGAAGTAAAACACTTGAAAAAATATTTCAACACTCCAAAGGGACTGCTCCATGCGGTCGATGACGTGAACTTCACTCTGGAACGTGGAAAAACCCTCGGTATCGTAGGTGAGTCCGGATGCGGTAAGTCCACCACAGGACGTTCGATTTTACGTCTCATCGAGCCGACCTCCGGTGAGGTCATCTTCGATGGTGAGGATGTATGTAAAAAGAATAAAAATGAGCTCCGTCTCTTAAGACGTGACATGCAGTTGATCTTCCAGGACCCGTACGCGTCCCTTGACCCGAGAAAGACAGTCAGTGAGATCATTGCTGAGCCGTTAAAGCTCCAGAAGCTTATTACGGACCCGAAAGCCCGTATGGACCGAGTGCGTGAGCTGATGCAGGTCGTAGGTCTTGCAGACCGCCTGATCAATACATACCCGCATGAGCTTGACGGTGGCCGCCGCCAGCGTATCGGTATCGCGAGAGCGCTTGCGATGAAACCGAAGCTGATCGTCTGCGACGAGCCGGTTTCTGCCCTTGACGTATCCATTCAGGCGCAGATCTTAAACCTGATGCAGGATCTTCAGGAACAGATGGGATTAACCTATATCTTTATCACACACGACCTTTCCGTTGTCAACCACTTTGCGGATGATATTGCAGTTATGTATCTTGGACAGCTCATCGAGAAAGCTCCGTCTGAGCTGCTTTTCGATAAGCCGACCCATCCGTATACACAGGCTCTGCTCTCCGCAATTCCGGTACCAAGCCTGAAAAAGAAGAGAGAGCGCATCATCTTAAAGGGCGAGATCACTTCCCCGATCAACCCGAAGCCCGGTTGCCGTTTTGCTGCCCGCTGTCCGTATGCGACAGACCGCTGCAGAAGCGAGGAACCGGTACTCCGCGAGATCGAACCGAATCATTTCGTGGCATGCCATCTGACGGAAGGCAAATAAGGAGACATTCATATGCCCCCGCCGGTATCTGGCGGGGGTATACTGTTTTAAATGATTGTTTGCTCTGCAATCGGAACTGCCGACAGAGCTGACGTGGTTTATGCTGTGCAGGGCTGTGATGGTATCGAACAGATACGTAAGTATATTAAATTTGACAGGGAAATGCTCCTGCGATAAAACTACATATATAAATAGGAAAGAGAGGACCTGGAACCATGAAACAGATCGATATCAGAGACTTTACAAATTATCATTATCCTACGATCTTTACCCCGGCACCGGATGGAAAGCACGCGGTGATGGCGGTGGTGGATGCCAACGAGAAGGACAACTGCTATGAGTCCTGCTTATGGCTCTATGATATGGAGACAAAGAAAACGTCCAGACTGACGAGCGGAAAGAAAGAGCGCACGTTTATCTGGATGGATTCCGAGACGGTCCTCTTTATTGCGGACCGTGAGAAGACTTATCAGGAAAAGGCGAAGAACGAGGAAGACTGGACCTGCTTCTACACCCTGAATATCCACGGTGGCGAGGCACAGTTCGCTTTCGCTGTTCCGTATAAGGCAGTGAAGATGAAAAAAGCCGGAAAGAAACTTGTCCTCACGGTGAAATATGATTACAATAAGCCGGATCTCTCCCATATGGAAGAGGACGAGGAGAAGAAGGCCGCTCTCAAGGCCTGGAAGGAAGAGAAGGACTACGAGGTATTCGACGAGCTTCCGTTCTGGGCGAACGGTCAGGGAATCGTAAACAAGAAGAGAACGAGACTGGCGGTCTATGATCTGGAAAGCGGCTCCTGCGAGATCGTGACTCCGGATTATGAGAATGTTGAGGCTTCCTGGGTAGAGGGAGACGATACAATCCTCTATGTTTCCAGTCTTTATACCGACAAGAAGGATGTTTACCAGGGATTAAAGCAGTATACGGTCTCCACCGGTGAGCTTGAGACGCTTGTGGAGCAGAAGAATATGAGCATCGATTACGCGTGCATCCTCAAAGGAAAAGTGACCTTCTTCGGTTCCTATATGAAGGAATACGGGTTCAACGAGAATGACAAACTGTATACAGTAGAGGACGGGAAAGTGGAACTTCTGTCCGATTATGATGACAGTATCCGCAACACGATCTGTTGTGACTGCAAGTTCGCGGACGGAGCTTCTGCGATCCATGATGAAGATAAGATCTACTTTATCGCGACTTTAAGAAAACAGAGCGTGATCCGGACCTTCGACGCTGAGGGCAATATGGAGACGATTCTGGACCGCCAGGGCAGTGTCCACACACTGGCGAAGTCCGGCAATACCGTATACTTTACCGGTATGCGCGATATGGGACTCACCGAGTGCTACGCGTTTGACGGAAACGGGGAGACGAAGCTCACTTCCTTTAACGACGCAGTGATGGCAGAGAGAAGCGTATGCCCGGTAGAGGAGTTTACCTTTACATACAAGGACCTTGAACTGGACGGATATGTGATCAAACCGGTAAACTTTGATCCTGATAAGACGTACCCTGGTATCTTAACGATCCACGGCGGTCCGCGCGCGACCTTCGGTCCGACCTTTTTCCACGAGAGCGAGGTATTCGCAAATGCCGGATATTTCGTATTCTTCACAAACCCGCTTGGAAGTGACGGACGTGGAAATGAGTTCGCGGATATTACAGGAAAGCATGGCGGAATCGACTTTGAATGCTGTATGGCACTCACAGACGAGGTATTGAAGCGCTATCCGCAGGTTGATGAGAAGCACCTGGGTGTTATGGGTGGAAGCTACGGCGGATTTATGACAAACTGGGTGATCGGAAACACCACACGATTCGCGGCGGCCTGCTCCCAGAGAAGTATCTCCAACTGGGTATCCAAGTGCATGACCACCGATATCGGATATTACTTCAATATGGACCAGATCAAGGCGGATCCGTGGAACAGCCCGGAAAAGATGTGGCAGCACTCCCCGTTAAAATACGTTAACATGGCAAAGACTCCGACCCTCTTTATCCAGTCGGACGAAGACTACCGCTGCTGGATGGGCGATGCGATCCAGATGTTCTCCGCGTTAAAATACTTCGGCGTTGAAGCCCGCATGTGCCTCTTCCATGGCGAGAACCACGAACTTTCAAGAAGCGGCAAGCCGAAACACAGGATCCGCAGAATGACGGAGATGATGGAGTGGTTTGAGAAGTATTTGAAGTAAAGAGAAGGCAGGGCGCGGCAGCACCTGCAGACTGAAGATATAAGAAGTTCCCCGGCTGGCAGCAGAAATGCGGCTGACCGGGGGATTTTTGTGGCAAAATTTCGTCAGTATGCATTTTTCGGTGACAAGCGGTGTAAAGTATGGTACTATACATATAAGCGTGGGTCTTTTTGACCTATGTGCGGAATTTGATTTTAAAAGGAGATTTTTGCATGCGAAAACGCTTATATGCGATATTTCTTGCGCTGACAGCGGCGATCGGAATTTCCGGCGGAACGGTGTTTGGTGCGGCAAAAACTACCCAGGTAGATACAATCACATTGGAGACACAGACGGCAGATGACGAGGTTGCGGTGGATCTTGGATGGAAGACTCAGCAGGACAAGGGACGCTGGATCGACAAGATGGGAATCGCAGATGATGTGAACAGCCTGGTTCTGATCATAAATAATATAGAAAATGATACTGACACGGTAAAGACAAATACAGGAAATGGTTCCAGCGATAAAGTTGTAAAAGTGAAAAGAAAACAGCTGCCGGGGAATTCGAGAATGCTCTACCTCTCCAGAACGGAAAACGGGGTTTGGCAGGAGAATTTCTCTGTCAACTGTTATATTTCCGGCGCACAGGGAGAAGATTCCGATATTTACGGCGTTTACCGCCTGGAGAGCACCTTTGGAAACGAAAATGATCCGGGAAGTCTCGTCCCGTATCATAAACTGACATCGGACGATTACTGGATCACAGATCCGGAAGCGGATGGATTCGGTGTTATCACCGCAAAGAAGCCGTCTGGCTTGTTGTCGAACCAGTATGTGAATCTGGAGGAGATGCGAGCGTTCTCAAACTTTGGCATGATCCTGAAACCGGAGGAAGGTTCTGAAGGATACCCGGCTCTTGTGGTCAACTGCCAGCAATCCGGCGCAAAGAATAAGTCTTTCTGCGGGATTCAGCTTGCCCAGTCCTATGTGAGAATGCTGATTCAGTCTATGGATTCCGGAACGAGAATCATGATCGCCGGTGAGGTGGAAGAACTGGAAGGAATGTAAAAGTAAAGAGATCCCTGGAATCGCTCACACTGGTGGCGAAATTCCAGGGATCTTTTTGACTATACGCACCTGATGGTTTTGCCTGCAGCAGACATCTCTAAATCTTGCAGGACAGAATACACCTTATTTTGGCGGGAACTGTCCGGCAAGGCGACGGATCATTTCTGCCTTCTTTCTGCCATCCGGCGACAGATTTTCTGTCAGGATGGAAAAGAGCAGATCCCGCTCCTCGCTGGAAAAAACCAGATTGGACTGCCGCATCTTCCTGTGCAGATCTAAAAATAGATTCATTCTTTGAGCTTCTGGGGCTGCGGCCAGTTCATCGGCGAAGGAAGCCAGTAAAGCGATCTTTTTCGCATCCATGTGATGGAGCCGCGGATCTGATTTCCAGGATCTTTCCTGATCATGTTGTTCCATGGGCAGATCCTCCTGGGGCAAAACTCTGCATGACTAACTGCAGGGTTTCGTATTGTGCCTGCATATCCGGGGGAAGAATGGAAAACAGCTGTTCCGGAGTGAGCCCGGAACCGGATCGTCCGCGGCGGCTGGCAAGAAAGCGAGAGATCATATCGATGGTATCCTGTTCCGCCTTATTTGCATATGGGCGGACTGCACTCAGCATATCTTCGACGGATGGGTTCGGGGACTCCAGGGAACATACGCTCATCATCCCGTCATCGTTCTCCCGGAAAAATTCCATGGTGTGCATCATCTCCCTGGCACGGATGAACATGGAGAGAGACCGCTGCCGTCTGATATCCAGATAGGGAAGAGCGGCCTTCATCATCTGTAAGTGATGATCACCTGTGGCATAGTCCAGGTCGGTCAGCTTTAAATCTTTTTCACTCATATTGGGACCTCCTGCATGTGACAATATATGAGAGGACCGGCGGATTCATGCGAAAAATGCACGGAAAAGAGGACAGGGGAATAAAATATAGGGAAAGGGGCTCCAGCCCAGGGAGGAGAAAACGTGGGAAGACTTGTCATAGATGGAAATGCTGTCTACGAGATCGATGAGGAGTGCGAGAGGAGAAAAAAGGAAAACAGACCTCAGAAAGGAGAAAATGCAGAGAGAACGAACAGAAAGGGCGGCCGTTAGCCGCCCCGCAGTCTTTTGAGATGCCGGTTCGGTCAGCAGCCGAAACCGCATCCATTTCCCCATCCGCCGCAGCAGCAGAGAAGGAGAATGATCCAGATACAGCTGTTGTCGCAGCCGTTGCCGCATCCGCATCCACCGCCGTTATGTCCGTATCCGCCGCAGCAGCACAGGAGCAGGATGATCCAGATCATGTTGTTGCCGCATCCGCCGCATCCTGATGCCGGAGCATCGCATCCACATCCACAGTTTGTAGCAGCTAAATCACTCATGTTAATTCCTCCGGAATTATCTTTACACTTCCAGTATATGCATCATGGCATGTCAGACTTTCACTCTGAAGATGAAAAATGTTGCAGTTCATTCCCGGCAGAAGCAGTTGCTGAAGGAAAAATTCTATATGGACCGAACGTGAGTGTACTTTTGCTGCTTCATGTGGTATGATGGGAAAGTGAAAAGTCAGCAAAGATACCCGCAGCAATTTTTATAAGAGATGGGAAGAAAGTATGAAAAACACGATGAAGATACGAATGATCGGTGCAGCTGCACTTCTTGGCATTGGAGCTTCTGCGTTTCCGTCACTGGCGGCCGCGAAGATCCAGCAGCTTTCTGTCTATATAAATGGAAAGGATCGGACAGTGCCGGCTGGAGCTATCAGAACGCGGACGGCTATGCGGCGACAGGATGGTTTGAAATTGGAGACCAGTGGTACTTTTCAGATGAAA
This sequence comes from Clostridium sp. AM25-23AC, assembly GCF_003435125.1. Classification (NCBI taxonomy): domain Bacteria; kingdom Bacillati; phylum Bacillota; class Clostridia; order Eubacteriales; family Clostridiaceae; genus Clostridium; species Clostridium sp. AM25-23AC. The sequence continues at coordinate 41,145 of NZ_QWGI01000005.1, forward strand.
ATGGCAGCCTGCTGACCAACACGGTGGCTCCAGATGGATATCGTGTGGACGGCAGCGGCGCCTGGGTACACTAGCAGAAATATAAGAGGAGAAACGAATTATGAAAAAACTATTCTATGATTCCGCATATATCCGCACATTCGAGGCGAAAGTACTTTCCTGCGAAAAAGGGAAAAAAGGATATGAGGTGGCTCTGGACCAGACCGCATTCTATCCGGAAGGCGGCGGACAGCCATATGATACAGGAATTCTTGGCGGAGCGCATGTAACGGCAGTCCATGATGTAAAGGGAGAGATCGTCCACTATACGGATGCGCCGCTTGCGGTCGGTGAGACTGTGACAGGTGAGATCAACTGGGACAGAAGATTCCAGAATATGCAGGGACATTCCGGCGAACATCTTGTGTCCGGGCTGATTCACGCGAAGTATGGGTATGACAATGTGGGATTCCATATGGGGACTGAGGAGATCACCATCGATCTCAATGGCCTGTTAGAGTGGGAAGATCTCATGGAGATTGAGAAGAAGGCAAACAGAATTATCTGGGAGGACCGGGAGATCTATGCGGGATTCCCGTCTGCTGAGGAACTTGCCCATATGGATTACCGGAGCAAAAAAGAACTCACCGGTGCTATCCGTATTGTCAGCATCCCTGGCGGTGATACCTGTGCCTGCTGTGGTACCCATGTGAAGACGACGGGGGAGATCGGACTTGTAAAGTTCCTGACCATGATCCACTACAAGGGCGGCGTGAGAATTTCCCTGCTCTGTGGTGAGGCTGCAGTTATGGATTATGAGAAAAAGAGAGAAGAGCTTCAGAAGATCTCTGTTCTTTTATCCGCAAAGGCTGGAAAGACTGCGGATGCTGTGGAAAAGGTAAAAAATGAGCTGACGATGACGCAGGCAAAGTGCTCGGAGATGTCAAGAAAACTCATGAAGATCTATGCGGATCAGTTAAACGGTGGAAATAGCAAGATCTGCTGGATAGAAGACGGACTCGATATGACGGAACTCCGCCATTTTGTGAATTTCGCGCTGGAAGGTAAGAAGGGGGGGATTGTCCTCGCTCTGTCAGAAAGTGTGAATGGGGGATTCTCTTATGTTCTGGGGAGCCAGAGCGAGGATATGCGCACTCTCTCGAAGGAATTAAATGGGGAACTCTCCGGGAGAGGCGGGGGCAGCAGCCAGATGGCACAGGGAACTTTCTTCGCAAGGAAGGAAGAATTGCTCTCCAGTCTGGCCGCCAGAGGGTTTGTTATGGCCGACTAGCGGCGGGCTAAACCTGCCGCTGCCTTTTGGCGCGGTGGGGACAGCTTTATTGTGATCTGCTTAGCAGCCCTGAACCATGTACTGGATCAGGCGCTTGGAATCTTCATCGTTGTGAGTGGTGAGGCTTAACTCCTTGATACTGCCGTTAGAAAATACGGTAGCCATTGAGAAGTACTGGCTGAGCTTGGATTTTAAGTTTACGCTTCCGCCCTCCGGAAGACTTAACTCAACAGCGCCGTCACACTGGTTGATGACTTTGAAAAATGTATCAAGATTGGAAATGTTTCTCATTTTTAATTTCATAATTCGTTACCTCCTTAAAAGGTGATTGTAACTGGCTGTAACTTCTTAGTGCCATTGCCTGTGAAAGCTGTCTCCGACAGTTCTCCGGGCGGATACATGGCAGCTGTTACGAATCCTGTTTTCATTCCAGTTACGCTTGTTTTGCTTTGTCACTTCGTTTTTCTTTTAACGATTTGAATTCTACCAGATGGGTAAGGAAAAAACAATCGACGGAATAGATAAAATTTTAACAATCTAAACTGGATTTTTATGGAATTTATGGGAAAGATCTGGCGGAGGCAGGGAGGACTGTCGAAAATGTACCAAAAACTGGGAAAGGATCGAAAAAAATGGCATATTTTCCATTGTTTGTGGACCTTGAGGGGCGGCAAGTGCTTGTAGTCGGCGGCGGAAAGATCGCGATGAGGAGGGTGCGGACGCTTTTGGAGTTCGGGTGCGAGATCACTGTTGTATCTCCGGAAGTATGTGAGGAACTGCGGGAAAAGGTTCTCTGGAAGAAAAAACGATATGATGAGACGGACCTTGAAAGTCTGGGAAATGTGGGAGAAGCTTCTCGATTTATATTTGTTCTTGCAGCAACAGCCCCGGAGGTAAATGAAAAGATAGTCTGTGACTGCCGCAAAAAAAAGATCCCGGTAAACAATGCGTCAAACCGGGATCAATGTGATTTTTATTTTCCGGGAATCGCGAAAGACGGCGATACGGTTGTCGGAATAACTTCCGGCGGGGGAGATCATAGGCTGGCGGCGAAGATCTCTGCGGCGGTACGGCAAATATTGAGAACAATAGCTGTTTAGCTTCTGCCCATTCCAGCCATGAACATAGAAAGTTTGATATCATCTAGGTAAAGCGCCGAAACCCGAAGCCCACCGCGGCCGGAACCGATCTCGATATCGGGTTTTGCGGCACCGTGAAAGTCAGAGCCGCCAGTGAGGGCGAGGGAGTATTTTTTTGCGAGTTTGCGGAGCTTTCCGCTCTCATCCTGGTTATTGGAAGAGTGGAAACACTCGAGACCGCGGAGACCATGGTCAGTGAGCATGGAGACGAGTTCCTCCGTGCCGGCCCAGCCGAGCTTATACTGGAGCGGATGGGCGAGAACCGGGAAACCGCCGGAGCCGAGAAGTGTCGCGAGAACTTCCTCCGGGGTGATAAGTTCCCTGGAGCGGTAATATGGGCGGTCCGGGTTTAAATATTTTTTAAAAGCCTGGTCAACGGAAGTTACATATCCGTTCTTTAAGAGCGCTCTCGCAAAATGAGCACGGGTGATGACGGTTCCGGGATTTCCGCAGAGGAGATCTTCCTCAGTGATCTCAAATCCATCCTTATTAAATGCGGCCAACATTTCCATATTGCGGTCATAGCGTTTTCTGGACGCTTCCTTTAGAAAGGAGAGCAGCTTCGGATCCTTATGATCAATGTAGAGCCCCAGGATATGGATCTCTTTTCCTTTATAGATACAGGAGACCTCAATTCCCGGGATGACCTCCATGTCAAGATCTTTTGCGGCCTCAAGGGCCTCGTCGATTCCTGCGACGGTATCATGGTCCGTGAGGGCCATTGCGGTGAGACCGAGATCGTTGGCGCGGTTTACGACCTCCGTGGGAGTTAAGGAGCCGTCGGAGGCAGTGGAGTGTATGTGAAGATCTATTAATTTCATAATAATATCCTTTCCGAAATAATTTCCAACTGTTACCTAGTTTAACATATTTGAGACAAAATTGTGAATAAAATTTAAGATTTCTGTTATTCCATTTTCTATAAATTATGCTATACTAGTACCTGCATATCTGCACCCTTGAAATACTGAACTGACGGAGCAGAGAACATCAATGGTTTAAGATAAAAGGTGAGAAGAAATGAGTGACACATACAGAAACAGCAGAGCGGGCGGAAGACGTTCCCGCCAGTCAAGCAGCGCGGACCGCATCATGGCAGTCCAGAATGCGAGAAGCCGGGGAACCGGATCCAGAAGAGGAGGTTCCGGAAGACGGCGCGGAAGACGCCAGGGACCGGATATGGCAAAGATCGTACTGATCGTGACCGGAGTTCTGATCTTACTGATCTGTGCGGCGGTGGGCTTTCAGAGCTGCGCGCGGTCCGAAGACGATAAAACCAGCGTGGAAAGTGAATCGGAGACAGAGACGACAGAGCCTGAGACAGAGATGGCAGCGGAGATCACTGTGAACGGAGTCCAGGTCCATGGTCTGACAAAAACAGAGGCGATCAAGAAGGTCCTGGAAGATATGGGCTGGGAGATGAAGGTCTCCTTCGGCGATGAGACCGCGGATCTCCCGAACCTGATGGAAGCGAATGTGGACGCTGTAATCGAAAAAGCATTTGCGAAGAAGGAATCCGGGGATTATACCGTGGAGACTGACGGTCTCGATGACGCGGTTCAGGTGGAAGTAAAAGCGCTTGCCGCAAAATGGGATGTGGAGCCGAAGAATGGATCGATCTCTACTTATGATAAGGCATCCGATAAATTCACATTTGCCGGTGCCCAGACCGGAAAGAAGATCGATCAGGAGAAACTCACATCCGATATTCTCTCTGCTATGAAGGCGGGAGAGTACAATAAGACGATCACGGCGACAGCAGACGAGGTCCAGCCGGAGATCACGGAGGCCCAGGCGCGGGAAAATTTTAAGCGCATCGGAACCTACACGACAAAGACAACGACAAACAAGGACAGAAATGAGAATATCCGTCTTGCCTGCGTGGCGATCAACGGAACGATCATTAAGCCTGGCGAGGAATTCTCCTTCAATAAGATGACGGGAAACCGTACAACGGAAAAAGGTTACAAACCGGCGGGCGCCTACTCAAACGGCGTTGTGGTACAGGAACCGGGCGGCGGTGTCTGCCAGGTGTCCTCGACTCTTTACAATGCGGTCGTATTCGCAGGTCTCAAGACCACTGAGCGCCATGCCCATACCTACGAGCCGTCCTATGTAACTCCCGGTGAGGATGCAATGGTCAGCTACGACGGCTATGCCGGTCCGGATCTGCGGTTTGTAAACAACTCAAAGACTGCAGTGGGAATCAAGGCGGCATACTCCAACCAGACACTGACGGTATCCATCTATGGAAATCCGATTCTGGAGGACGGCGTGACTGTTTCCATGCATTCTGAGAAGATTAAGGAGCTGGATCCGCCGACACCGACCTACGTCGAGGATCCAACACTGGAGCCGGGTGTAGAGGTCGTTGCGAAAGCGGCAACTCCGGGCAGCAGATGGCAGACAAAGCTGATCACGAAGAAGAACGGACAGGTTGTGAGCGATGTGCTTCTCCACAACAGCACCTACACCGGAAAGGCGGCGACCATCAAGCGCAACACTTCCGGTACTGTGGCAGCGACAGAATCTGCATCTGCCGATGCATCGGCTGCGTCCTCTGAGGCAGCGGGAGAGACAACGGCAGCAGCACCTGCAGAGACAACAGCAGCGGCGACGACGGCACTGGAGACAACAGCTCCGCCGACAACGGCAGTGCCATCCCTGGGCGAGAATTATGGTCCAGGATATGTGAACGAGGCCACGACGGCGGCTGCGGCGGAGACGAACCAGGCACCATCTGACATGGGGCTGATTTCTCCGAATGGGCAGTAAGAGACAGAAGAGGATTTCACTTGCCGGTAAGAGATCGAGTCTGTCACATAGAACGGATTATCCGTGGCTGAAAAAACTGGTCAGCTGAGTGCATGGAAAATTAAATCCTTACTTTATATAAAAAAGTGGTGAACAGGAATAAAATACATTTCCTGGATCGCCACTTTTTATTTAAAGGAAATACATATCAAAATGAAAGGTCTTTATTGATGTATTGGTTTGCCAAAGCTAACTCGGAGCTGAAATATTAGTTTCTTAGAACTAACCAAATAACTATTCTCACAATGCGGATAATATTCCATAATGTGGAAAGATGATACGGAAATTTTAATATTGTTTATGATTTGGTACATGATTCCAGTGTTTTTGATTTGCATTTTAGGGAAAAATTGCTATAATAATCTATAGATGTTCTGTGTATGCAGGACACAAGCTAGTTAAATAAATATTTACATATTTATACACTTTACAGGAGGAAATCAACTATGGCAAGAAAAATGAAAACCATGGATGGTAACCATGCAGCCGCTCATGCTTCCTATGCATTTACGGATGTAGCAGCCATCTACCCGATTACCCCTTCTTCTCCGATGGCGGAAGCTACCGATGAATGGGCAACTGATGGAAGAACAAACATGTTCGGACAGCCGGTACAGATCACCGAGATGCAGTCCGAGGCAGGTGCTGCCGGCGCCGTACATGGCTCCCTTGCAGCAGGTGCATTAACAACAACTTATACAGCTTCTCAGGGTCTTCTTCTTATGATCCCGGATCTCTATAAGATCGCTGGTGAGCAGCTTCCGGGCGTATTCAACGTATCCGCTCGTTGTGTAGCAACTCACGCTTTAAATATCTTCGGTGACCACTCCGACGTTTACGCCTGTCGTCAGACCGGATGCGCAATGCTCTGCGAATCCAGCGTACAGGAGGTTATGGACTTAACACCGGTTGCACACCTTGCAGCATTAAAGGGTAAAGTTCCGTTCATCAACTTCTTCGACGGTTTCCGTACTTCCCACGAGATCCAGAAGATCGAGACATGGGATTACGAGGATTTAAAAGAAATGGCTGATATGGACGCCATTGATGCATTCCGTAAGAACGCTCTGAACCCGAACCATCCGGTACAGAGAGGTTCCGCTCAGAACCCGGATATCTTCTTCCAGGCAAGAGAGGCATGTAACCCGTACTACGATGCTCTTCCGGCAATCGTACAGGAGTACATGGATAAAGTAAATGCTAAGATCGGCACAGATTACAAGCTGTTCAACTACTACGGAGCTGCTGACGCTGAGCATGTTATCATCGCTATGGGTTCCGTTAACGATACAATCGAGGAGACAATCGACTACCTTGCAAAACAGGGCAAGAAGGTCGGCGTTGTCAAAGTTCGTCTGTACAGACCGTTCTGCACAGAAGCCCTGATCGAGGCAATTCCGGATACTGTTAAGCAGATTTCCGTACTCGACAGAACAAAAGAGCCGGGTTCCATCGGCGAGCCGTTATACCTTGATGTTGTTGCAGCATTAAAGGGCTCCAAGTTCGATAAGGTTCCGGTATTCACAGGCCGTTATGGTCTTGGTTCCAAGGATACAACACCGGCACAGATCGTTGCTGTATACGAGAACACAGAGAAGAAGAGATTCACAATCGGTATCAACGATGATGTGACATACCTTTCCTTACAGTTAGGCGCTCCGCTTGTTACAACTCCGGAAGGAACTACAAACTGTAAGTTCTGGGGTCTTGGCGCAGACGGTACTGTAGGTGCTAACAAGAACTCCATCAAGATCATCGGTGACAACACAGACATGTACGCTCAGGCTTACTTCGATTATGACTCCAAGAAGTCCGGCGGTGTTACAATGTCCCATTTACGTTTCGGACATACTCCGATCAAGTCCACATACCTGATCCACAAAGCAAACTTCGTTGCATGCCACAACCCGGCATACATCCGCAAGTACAACATGGTTCAGGAGCTTGTTGACGGCGGTACATTCCTTCTCAACTGCCCGTGGGATGCTGAGGGCCTTGAGAAACACTTACCGGGACAGGTTAAGAAGTTCATCGCTGATCACAACATCAAATTCTACACCATCGACGGTGTTAAACTTGGTATCGAGACAGGTATGGGTCCGACCCGTATCAACACGATCCTTCAGTCCGCATTCTTCGAGTTAACAAAGATCATCCCGGCTGATAAGGCTAACGAGCTTATGAAAGCAGCTGCAAAGGCTACTTACGGCCGTAAGGGTGAAGACGTTGTTATGAAGAACTGGGCAGCGATCGATGCCGGCGCTAAGGGACTCGTAGAGGTTCAGGTTCCGGAGAGCTGGAAGAACTGTGAAGACGAAGGCCTTGACATGGTTCACGCTACAGAGGGCCGCGAGGATGTTATCAACTTCGTTAACAACATCCAGGCTGCTGTAAACGCTCAGGAAGGTAACAACCTCCCGGTATCCGCGTTCAAGGATTACGTTGACGGTACAACTCCGTCCGGTTCCGCTGCATACGAGAAACGTGGTATCGCAGTTAACGTACCGGTTTGGAATCCGGACAACTGTATCCAGTGTAACTTCTGTTCCTATGTCTGCCCGCACGCAGTTATCCGTCCGGTAGCTATGACAGAGGAAGAGGCTGCTAAGGCACCGGCTGGCACAAAGACAATCCCGATGACTGGTATGCCGGAGTACAAGTTCGCTATGACAATTTCCGCTCTTGACTGTACCGGTTGTGGTTCCTGTGCGAACGTATGCCCGGGCAAGAAGGGTGAGAAGGCTCTTACCATGGTTCCGCTTGAAGGAAACGCTGCAGAGCAGGAAGTATTCAACTACGGCCAGACACTTGACATCAAGCAGGATGTAATCGATAAATTCAAAGAGACAACTGTAAAGGGCAGCCAGTTCAAACAGCCGCTCCTTGAGTTCTCCGGCGCATGCGCAGGCTGTGGTGAGCCGCCGTACGCAAAACTGATCACACAGTTATTCGGTGACAGAATGTACATCGCAAACGCAACAGGATGTACTTCTATCTGGGGTAACTCTTCACCGTCTACACCTTACACAGCAAACAAGGCAGGCAAAGGACCGGCTTGGTCTAACTCCCTGTTCGAGGATAACGCTGAGTTCGGTTATGGTATGTTACTCGCTCAGCAGGCAATCCGCGATGGCTTAAAGGCTAAAGTTGAGGAAGTTGCTGCAAACGAGAACGCAACAGCAGAAGTAAAAGCTGCATGCCAGGAGTGGTTAGACACATTCGGTGTCGGTGCTACAAACGGTGCTGCAACTGACAAACTCGTAGCTGCTCTTGAGAACGTTGACTGCCCGACATGCAAGGACATCGTCAAGAACAAAGATTTCCTGGCTAAGAAGTCCCAGTGGATCTTCGGTGGTGACGGTTGGGCTTACGATATCGGATTCAACGGCGTTGACCACGTACTTGCAAGCGGCAAGGATATCAACATCATGGTATTCAACACTGAGGTTTACTCCAACACAGGCGGACAGTCCTCCAAGGCTACTCCGACAGGTGCTGTTGCTCAGTTCGCTGCAGGCGGTAAAGAAGTTAAGCAGAAAGACCTTGCTGCAATCGCTATGAGCTACGGCTATGTATACGTTGCACAGATCTCCATGGGCGCTGATATGAACCAGACCATCAAGGCAATCGCTGAGGCTGAGGCATATCCGGGACCGTCCCTGATCATTGCATACGCTCCGTGTATCAACCATGGTATCAAGAAGGGTATGGCAAAGGCTCAGACAGAGGAGAAGCTTGCTGTTCAGTCCGGTTACTGGAACCTCTTCAGATTCAACCCGGCAGCTGAGGGCAAGAAGTTCAGCCTTGACTGCAAGCCGGCTACCGTTGACTACCAGGAGTTCATCAAGGGTGAGGTTCGTTACACATCCCTCGCACTTAAGAACCCGGCAAGAGCTGAGAAGCTGTTTGCTAAGGCAGAGCAGAATGCTAAGGATAAGTACGCTTACCTTGAGAAGTTAGTTACACTCTACGATGAGAAATAATTAACAGAATCATGAAAGACCCCGGAACAGCTTCAGCTGTGGCCGGGGTCTTTTTGCGCTGCGGTGTGCCCGGAAGAAACTGCCGGTGGGCAGCTGGTGAAAATTTGTGCATGTACGAGACTGTACTGTATCGTAAGAATTCCGTAAGAGAAAAGACCGGTGATGTTCATTGACATTACGGGTCTTTTTTACTATATTAAGTGTATTAAGAGTATTCATACAGTTGAGACATGAACGGACATGTGCGAAAAAGTGTGCTGTAAGCTTGCTTGCATAAGCGCTTTTTGTACAGGGCTGCACATCAAAGTCGCAAGCTGCATAGAAAGGAGGATGCCTATGATTCTATTAGATTACAAAGACCGCCGCCCGATCTACGAACAGGTGGTTTCAAAGCTCGAGGAGCTGATGCTGCTCGGTGTCATGAAAGAGAATGAACCGCTGCCATCGGTGCGGGCTCTTGCGATGGACCTGTCCATCAACCCGAATACGATCCAGCGCGCCTATGTGGAACTGGAGCGGCAGGGGTATATTTACACAGTGAAGGGGAAGGGAAGTTTTGTGGCAGATAATACAGTGATGAAGGAAAACAGGAAGAAGGAAGTTCTCCTTCAGGTGAGTGACATGATCGATGAGGCGATCCGGGTGGGAATTCCCGGCGATGAGATCAAAAATATGGTAGAGATCCAGTATAAAGCGGCAAAGAGGAACGGAGGTGGAGAAGCATGATTGAGACAAGTGGATTGACAAAACGGTTTGATGATATTCTGGCGGTCGATCACATCAGCGCGAAGATCAGGGACGGCAGTGTGTTCGGACTGATCGGAACGAACGGTGCCGGAAAAAGTACATTTCTGCGCATGGTCAGCGGAATCTTAAAACCGGATGAGGGAGCAGTGCTGATCGATGGTGAAAACGTGTACGAGAACCCGGCGGTGAAATCGAGATTCTTTTATATCTCAGATGACCAGTATTTTTTCGCCAACGGAACCCCGTTGGAGCTTATGAAATTTTATAAGTCTATCTACCCGGCTTTTGATGAGCCAAGATTTTTCCATCTCTTACAGTCCTTTGATCTGGACAAAAAGAGAAAGATCTCCACATTCTCAAAGGGAATGAAAAAACAGCTTTCCATCATTTACGGAATCTGCGCGGGAACGGACTATATCTTCTGCGACGAGACCTTTGACGGTCTGGATCCGGTGATGCGTCAGGCGGTAAAGAGCCTGTTCGCGAGCGATATGGCGGAGCGGAATCTGACTCCGATCATCGCCTCCCACAACCTGAGAGAGCTGGAGGATATCTGTGATCATGTCGGCCTTTTACACAAAGGCGGGATCCTGCTCTCTAAGGATCTGGACGATATGAAGTTAAACATTCACAAGATCCAGTGTGTCTTAAAACCCGGCATAAAAGTGGAAGATCTTACGGAGCTTGATATCTTAAAGACAGAATACAGGGGAAGTCTTGCGACGATCACCGTCCGCGGTTCGAGGGAGAATGTAGAACGGCAGATGGCGGCGTGCGAACCGCTGTTCTTCGAGCTGATCCCGCTGTCTTTGGAGGAGATCTTTATCAGTGAAACGGAGGTGGCAGGATATGACATCAAGAAACTTATTTTTTAAACTTATGAAGGAGGACCTGAAGCGGCGACTCTGGGCCATTGGTTTTTCGGTTCTGGCGCTGTTTTTTGCGATGCCGATGGCGGCAGCCATGGGGATCGGAGAGATCGGAAACCAGTACAAGCAATGGCTGATCTCCGGAACCGGATACGAGAATATGGTGCCGGAGGCACTGCGTCAGACGAAGATCCTGCGGCTTGCCGGTGAGATCCTGGGTTTTGAAAATTATGCCCTCTTCATGGTGGTCGGAGCCGCGGCGATGATTCTCGGACTCACAGGATTTTTGTATCTCCACTCAAAGAAACAGATCGATTTTTACAACAGCCTCCCTGTGAAGAGGGAGATGCTGTTTACCGTGAAATTCTTTGACGGATTTCTGATCATCCTGGCCGCTTACCTGATCAATATGTTTGCGGCGTTTGGAGTTTTCTGCGGAAACGGGATCGCGGCGGGCGATCTTTTCAAGGTGATGTTTGCTTCCTTCGCGGTCAATATGATCGGATTTCTCCTGATCTATGTGGTGATGGTGATCGCGGTGCTTCTCACAGGGAATCTCTTTATCTCGATCCTCGGCGCAGGCGTCCTGTACGGATATTTGCCGGCGGTCTCCCTGCTGATCGAGGGCTTAAAATCCCTGTTCTTTGTGACACGGGGAAGAGAAGGCGATGTGTATTGGCTTGCAAAATACGGTTCCCCCATCGGCTATTTCACAAAACTGGCAGGCGCGGGGCTTGATGCGTTCCACTCAGACCAGTTTTATGACGATATCGACTATGGATTTTCCAGGATCCAGATGGAGCTGCAGAGTACCGCTGACAGCGGCGCAGAGCTCTTAAAGCTTTGCGGGCTCGGGATCTTTGCGGCGGTGATCCTCACCGGGATCGCACTGGTCCTCTATAGGATCCGACCGTCGGAGGCGGCGGGAAAGGCCATGTCATTTAAGAAGACTCAGGCGCCGATCAAGATTCTGCTTCTCATTCCGATGACCGTGACCACGACAGTATTCTTATGGAGCATCTACTACAGCGGCGTATGGGCAGCGGTCGGCTTTGTACTTGGACTTGTACTTACGAGCTGCCTCATCGAGATCATTTATCATTTTGATTTCACGAAGCTTTTTGCAAATCCGGTCCAGACGGTGATCGGAGGTGCCATAGCTATTCTGGTGGTGGGGGCCTTCTGGATGGACGTTTTTGGATATGATTCCTATATTCCGGACGAAAAGGACTTCGTATCCGCATCCATCGACCTGAACCTTGACAATGAGCCGGACTGCGGGCTTCCGTACCGGAGCGGTGATTCTTATAATTGGCGCTATATGAATTCAAGTGATTACGCGGACGCAAATATGAAGCTTACCGATTACGCTGTTGTCCGTGCCTTTGCGGAAAAGGCGGTAGAGAACGCGAAGCAGCAGAGAAACCAGCAGATAAAAGGCGACGGCTCCTACAGCTACCGCGATGACGGCGGCTATATGATCTATGTTAAGGCAGGCTACCGGCAGAAAAACGGAAAGACGGTTTATCGTTCTTACCGGATCACCCGTTCCGTTCTTGGCAGTACCCTGGATGAGATCTATGCGACGAAGGAGTACAAGGACGGCACATATCCGGTGATGTCCTATCAGCCGGAGAATATCACGGGGATCTACTGGCTGTCAGACCGTGGTATCCTTGAAGTGAGTGCGGATGACACACTTCGCGCGGAGATCCTCGCGGCGTATCAGGAGGAATTGGCAGGGCTCACCATCAATGAGAGAGCCGTCGAGGTTCCGGTGGCAGCACTGAGATTTCTCACAAAGGCGGAGAATGAGTATCTCGGCGCGATCAGCAGCCAGAGAGGCTATACTTCCCAGGGATTCCAGATGGAAGATATGCAGATAGTGAACTTTGTTCCGGTCTATCCGTCCTTTACAAAGACGATTGCCCTCTTAAAGCAGGCGGGCACGGATGTGACAGCGAAGCTCTCTGCGGATGATGTCACACAGGTAAAGATCCTGTATCCGACGGAGTATGAGAGTACTGCAGCCGGGGAGAATGCGGTCACAGGAGAGGACGTCCCGATCAGCGAAAAAAGCGGGGGAGTGACGGCAGAAACGGAATTGAAGGCTGTTTCTTATGGCGGTCAGAAGATGCTCACCATCGTAAATGACGGGTCGGAGGAGAACCGAAGGAAGATCGAGGAGATTCTTTCCGCCAGTGCGCCGGAGATCATGCTTGACAGAAACCGCCTCTGCACCTATGAGATGGGAATCGAGATCGATGTGTCCATAAAACCCGACAGCGCCTTTTCCTTCGGAAATGGAACTGTGGATGAACGGGTCTACCGGATCATGGGAGATACGGTTCCGGAGTGTATTGAGAAAGCGTTAAATTACAGTAAAATCAGTACAAAATATGTTAGAAAAGGCATCGGAGTGATGAAAAACGATTGATAGATCAACGAATATCATGTATAATCGAACAAGTCTGAATAGGAGAGGAAAAACCTGGCAGGGAACTGCCGGGTTTTGCCGTTTCCTGAATCTGAAATATGGATAGAGAAATCGGAGGTTTATCATGGAATTTTTTGGAAATATCATAAAGGGGATCATGATCGGCATTGCGAACATCATTCCGGGCGTTTCCGGAGGAACAATGGCGGTGTCTCTCGGTATCTATGACCGGCTCATCGGCTCGATCTCCGGCCTGTTTCGGGAATTCAAAAAGAGTATCCTGTTTCTGATCCCGATCATTATCGGCGCCGGAATCGGCATTGTGGGTTTTACCTACGCCATCGAATACCTGCTCGATAAGCATACCTTCGTTACCTGTATGGCATTTGTGGGCCTGATCCTCGGCGGACTTCCGGCGATCTTTTCGTCCATGAGGGCAAAGGTATCTTCGGGCGGGATCGGTGTCTTTGGAATCCTTGCCTTTGTGATCGCCTTTGCGATCTCCGGCGGCATGCCACTTTTGAAGGAAAGCAAGGACGCCCTCACGGTGATCGCGGTGACTCCGGGGAATATGGTGATCTTATTTATCCTCGGTATTGTGGCTTCTGCCACAATGGTAATTCCGGGTGTTTCCGGCTCCATGATGCTGATGATCTTCGGCTATTATTACGCGATCATTAATACGATCAAGACATTCCTTGACAATCTCCGCGCCTTTGACCTTGCGGGCATGAAGGAGGGGATCCTGCTCCTGGCGCCGTTCGGGATCGGCGTGGTTTTGGGAATCTTTCTGATCGCAAAGCTGATCACGTTCCTCTTTGAAAAGTACGGCGTGCAGACATTCTGCGCGATCTTAGGCCTCGTGATCTCGTCCCCGATCGCAATCTTTATCAACACGGGACTTGTATCGAAGCTCGGCTCCCTGTCACTGTGGGAGATCTTATTTGGAATCGTCCTCATGGCTGCCGGGGCTTTCATTACGGTATTTGTGGGCGAGCGGTAAATAAAAAAGACCGTCTGCGGGAAACGATAGGAAAGATATCGTATGCCCACAGACGGTCTTTTTGCATTGCTTATTTAGTTTCGGTCCCACAGGACTGATTCCGCCATTGCGAAAATGGCTTATTCCCGGTCCTCTGTAATGTTCCCGGTCGTCTCAGCAGATCCGGTCTCAAAGCTCTCATCCGGTACGGCCTCGCAAGTGCAGGTCCCATCAGCTTTTTCTTCTCCGGTGGTTTCGGACGCTTCGGCTGTATCGACAACATCGATATCGTCATCCTCCGGTTTTGTCTCCGCGATCTTTGCGCCGCACTTGCTGCAGAAGGCAGAAGCTTTTTCAATCTTTGCACCGCATTCCGGACAGTGGATAAATCCTTCTAAGGTAGAGAGCTTGTCCTGAAGTTCGTCGATGGTCTTTAAACTTTCACGGATCAGGGTGAATTCTGCGGTGTAGGTCTCCTCGTCCGCTCCATTTGCGGCTTCAAATACCTTTTTGCCGATCTGTGCATACTGGCGGTTCAGCGCCTCCTTCTCCCTTGAGAGCTGCGTCTTTAACTGGACCGTGTCAGAAAGCTCCTTTGTCTTCTGGGCAACCTGTTTCCCGGTTTCGGTGAGGCTGCGTTTCATATCTGTAAAAAATGCCATAGCAATAGACTCCTTTCAAAAGTAGATTGGTATGACCGCCTTAAAAGGCGGCGATATATTATCTTTATTTTAATCTTTTTAGAAGGAAAAGTCAATTTCTAACACCAGATTCATGAAACAGCGGAAAAAACAAAGTTCATAACGGTATCATACGGAATTTTCAGTTCAGAAAATTCCTGCCCGCGTACAGTAAACGCAGAACAATTATAGGACTTTAGTAGGTTGATGCGAAAGATAAAGTGTGCTATGATAGAAGCATTCAGCAGGTCTGCGCTTCCTGCGCAGTCCATATGTCAGACATAATGGAGGAAACGATCATGGGAGAAAAGAGAAAACCGGCAACGATCTGCATCCAGAGCGGATGGAAACCAAAGAACGGAGAGCCGAGAGTTCTTCCGATTTATCAGAGCACAACTTTTAAATATGAGACGAGCGAACAGATGGGAAGACTGTTCGATCTGGAGGAAGATGGGTATTTCTATACAAGACTTGCGAACCCGACGAATGATGCGGTAGCGGAAAAGATCTGTGAGCTGGAAGGCGGAGTGGCTGCGATGCTCACATCTTCCGGACAGGCGGCGAACTACTATGCGGCCTTCAATATCTGCAATGCGGGTGACCATATTATCAGCGCAGCGACGATCTACGGCGGAACATCCAACCTGTTTACAGTGACAATGAAAAAACAGGGGATTGATGTGACTCTGGTGGATCCGGACGCACCGGAGGAGGAGATCGAGAAGGCGTTCCGTCCGAATACAAAAATGGTATTCGGTGAGACGATCGCGAACCCGGCTCTTGTCGTTCTCGATATTGAGAAATTTGCGCGGCTTGCCCACAGACATGGGGTGCCGCTTATCGTGGATAACACGTTTGCGACACCGATCAACTGCCGGCCGTTCGAGTGGGGCGCGGATATCGTGACCCATTCTACCACAAAATATATGGACGGACATGCGATGACTGTCGGCGGCTGCATCGTTGACAGCGGAAACTTCGACTGGAATGCTCATGCGGATAAATTCCCGGGACTTACCACACCGGATGACTCCTATCACGGAATCGTGTATACCGAGCGTTTCGGTAAGAAAGCCTATATCACAAAGGTGACCGCGCAGCTTATGCGTGATCTGGGTTCGATCCCGTCCCCGATGAACTCCTTCCTTTTAAATGTTGGTCTTGAGACCCTGCACCTCAGAATGCCGAAGCACTGCGAGAACGCCCAGAAGGTTGCGGAGTGGCTGCTTGCGAGAGAGGACGTGGCCTGGGTCAACTATCCGGGCTTAAAGGAGAATAAGTACCATGCTCTGGCTGAAAAATATATGCCGGACGGAAGCTGCGGCGTGATCTCTTTTGGATTAAAGGGAGGAAGACGGGCGGCAGGAGAGTTCATGGATAAATTGAAATTCGTTGCCATCGTCACACATGTTGCCGATGCGAGAACCTGTATTCTCCATCCGGCAAGCCATACCCACCGTCAGCTTACCGATGAGCAGCTCGTGGAGGCGGGAGTTGATCCGTCCCTGATCCGGCTCAGCGTTGGAATTGAGGATGCGGATGACATTATTGAAGATTTAAGACAGGCACTGGAAGATTAAATGCTCCTGATGTGCAGGCTGTGTTGAGGACCAGATGACAAGAAGCCGCCGGGGAAACAGTCTCTGGAGGCCTAACAGAAGATATGAGGCATAATTTATGATCGAAATGGATGAAATGAAGGGAAGAGGAAAGCGTGGTCTTTTAAGAGTCGTATTCGGACGAACCATGTTCTTCCTGCTGTTTATCGCGCTGCAGCTGGCGTTTTTCTTCTGGATCTATGTATGGCTGGATAACAAATATCAGGCCTGGGGATACGGTTCTTTCGCTTTGATCAGTGCGATCCTCACGATCCATATTCTGAACGAAAAGCAGAACGCCAGCTTTAAAATGGCGTGGCTGATCCCTGTCCTGTTGTTTCCGGTATTCGGAACCTTGTTCTACGTGTTTGTCCAGCTTCAGATGGAGACGAAGATCTTCGCCAAACGGATCGCCGAGGTTCAGAAGAGGACGGACCACTTTCTGGAGCAGGACACGGCTGTCTATGAACGGCTTAGCCGCAGGAGCCGGAGAAATGCGAATCTCAGCCATTATATGAAGAAAAGCGGCGGCTATCCTACCTGGGACCGCACGAACTTCAAATATTTTCCGCTGGGAGATGAGTTCTATACGGATGTCCTTCAGGAGCTCCAAAAGGCCAGAAGATATATTTTTGTCGAATATTTCATTATTTCAA
Organism: Clostridium sp. AM25-23AC; assembly: GCF_003435125.1. Lineage (NCBI taxonomy): Bacteria > Bacillati > Bacillota > Clostridia > Eubacteriales > Clostridiaceae > Clostridium > Clostridium sp. AM25-23AC. The sequence continues at coordinate 58,320 of NZ_QWGI01000005.1, forward strand.
AAGGGATCCTGTGGGATTCGATCCTGAAGATCCTTGAGCAGAAGGCGAAAGAGGGCGTAGAGGTAAGAATCCTCTATGATGGCATGAACTCCTTTTCCAACCTGCCCCACGACTATCCGAAGGAGCTGGAGGCAAAGGGAATCCGCTGCCGGATCTTCAATCCGATCCGCCCGGCGATCTCTACAAGCCAGAATAACCGTGATCACAGAAAGATCCTTGTGATCGATGGTCATACCGCCTACACCGGCGGCGTGAACCTCGCGGATGAGTATATCAACCGGAAAGTCCGGTTTGGCCACTGGAAAGACAATGCGATCCGCCTGAAGGGAGAAGCCGTGAAGAACTTTACGGTGATGTTCCTCCAGATGTGGGATGTCTGCTCAAAAAAGCTGGATTCGGATTTTGATTACAGCCCATATCTTGATACCGGGGATTATTTCCATTCTCCGGAGCTTGACATGGACGGATTTTCGATCCCGTTTTCTGACAGCCCGATCGACGGGGAACCGGTGGGACACCAGCTTTATCTGGATATTATCTATCAGGCAAAGAAATATGTGTACATTATGACCCCTTATCTGGTGCTCGATGATGATATGATCACAGCCCTGACCTATGCGGCAAAGCGCGGGGTGGACACGGTCATCATCATGCCTCATATTCCCGATAAAAAGTCAGCGTTCATGCTGGCCCATTCTTACTATACGGAGCTGATAGAGGCGGGGGTAAAGATTTACGAGTACCTGCCGGGGTTTGTCCACTCAAAGACGTTTGTCAGCGATGGGGAGAAAGCTGTGGTTGGATCCGTCAATATGGATTTCAGAAGCCAGTATCTGAATTTTGAGTGCGGGGTTTATATTTATGAGAATCCGGTGGTAGAGCAGATCAAAAAAGATTTTGATGAGACACTGCCGAAATGCGTGCGGATGACAAAAGAGAGCGTAGAGGCGCTTCCGGCACTGCATAAGTTCTGCGGAAAGGCGATGCGGCTGATCGCACCGTTGATGTAGGGAGAACGCAGGAGAAAAACGGCCTTGCGGGGAAAGAACCGGATGGCATCATACAGAAAAAGAAAAGGAAGCGGGCAGAGGAGAATTTCCTCTACTCGCTTCCTTCCTTCTCGTTCAGCGGGTCGGCAGCGGCTGTGTTGATGGATGATTCTGCGCGTTCCCGTAAAGAGGTTGCGCCAATCTCCTTTTTGTAGGCTGCGATCGCGTCCGCGATCCGTTCTTTGATGTACTGGTCTTTTTCTAATTTTCTTTCCTGCTCATCCGGATTATCCAGAATGGGTACGAAGAGAAACCTGCGGACAGCGAAGAGGATCGCAACGGCAACACAGCCGATAAGAGCTTCTTTGATGGCAAGGTGGTCGATGACCATCTGTCTTGCCACGGAGAAGAGAAGGACTTCGACGATGGAGTCGATGTCATGGCGGCAGAACATTTTTAAAAGCTCTACGCCAATGACGAGATCGAAGCTTTTCTTCATGAAATCGGAAAGATCGAAGCCATTGTCGAGATACAGGCTGTACAGGTTGTGGGGAACCGGCACAAAGGCGATCAGGATCGCGACGATCAGGATCAGGGCGCAGACAATCTCCAGATAGGAGGAGACTTTCATAAGGAATAGCTGCGCTCTCTGGATGCGGGGACTTGTGTAGTGCTTCATGAGCTGGTACCTCCCGGGGTATAGAGAAGTCTTGGTGACTTATGCAGAGGTGGACGGGTTGCTGTTTTGCCTTGGAATGTACTGCAGGTGGTGGAAAACTACAGCAATATGGACAAATATTTAAAAATATTATACAGAAAACCGGCAATATTATCAATTATGAATTGAAATTGTGTCAAATAAAATACAAAGCCGCCCCGAATCCGTTCATACTTTTTTAATAGAAAAAATTTTGATTTTTTATTACAAATATGTTACACTATTGTTCGTATGTATCGTACAGAAAGACGGAAAAGAGTAATGGAGATAAACACATGAATGATGATAAAGATACAGTAAACTTTATGGACTCTATCAACAAGGCAAGCAGAAAACGGAGAAGAAAACCGTCTTTCTGGGAACAGTACGGGATCCTTGTGATCGGGGCGGCTGTCCTTGCAGTGATCGTTGTGGCGGTGGTATTTGGCGGAAAGGCCGTGAATGCCGTAAAAGGAAAAATGGCGGCAGCGCAGGCTGCATCTGAGTCCGCCTCGGAAAGCGAGAGCGCGGAGGAAGCTTCCCTTCAGGCAGAGGAGGAGAGCCGTGCCAAGATCGAATCCGAATCGGCGGAAACGGATGCAAAGATTCAGGAAGTGATCGATTCCTACTCGAATCTTGGTATCGCGAAGGTCACAGGCTACTTAAATATCCGGAAAGACCCGAATGAGGCAGCGAATGTGATCGGAACACTTTCCGATGGAAGTGCCTGCGAGATCCTGGAGACCCTGGAGGGCTGGTATAAGATCAGCTCCGGCGAGGTCGAGGGATATGCCAGCGCGGAATATATCCTGACCGGGGATGAAGCAAAGACCGCGGCGAAAGACCTTGTAAAGGAACGTGTATATATTACCGCAGACAATTTAAATATCCGTGAGACACCTTCTATGGACGGAAACATCGTTGGAAAGTGCCTTCAGGGCGAGCTTCATGAACTTCTTGGGGAGACGGATGGATGGTATCAGATCTCCGGCGGTTATATCTCTGCGGATTACGCGGAAAAACGGTTCTGTATGAACGAGGCAAACAAGCTGGATATGAAGGCGATGGTCTTAAATTTCTATGACCGCCCGGGCGTATCCAATGTTTCCAATTATTTAAATATCCGTGCGGGCGCCGGTGAGAGCGAAAAGATCATCGGAAAGCTCCCGAGCTATGCCGGATGTGAGATCTTAGAGGACGCCAACGGCTGGTATAAGATCAGTTCCGGTGGAATTACCGGATATGTAAAGAGTGAATATATCCTGACCGGTGACGCAGCGAAGGAAGCAGCCATGAGCCATGCGGAGCTTATGGCGATCGTCCATGCGGACCGCTTAAACGCGAGAACAGAGCCGTCCACCGACGCGAAAATCTGGACCCAGATCTCCGAGAATGAGCGGTATCATGTCGCGGAGCAGCTTGACGGATGGGTAAAGATCGAATTTGATGAGGGCGGCGAAGGCGATGGAAGTGATGAGGTTTCTTCTGCCTATGTATCCTCAGAGTTCGTGGAGGTGCGCTACGCGCTCTCCGAGGCGATCAAGTTCTCGCCGACGGAGGAGAGTGCTTCCTTAAGAAGCCGGATCGTAAACTACGCGATGAAGTTCCTGGGCAATCCATATGTCTGGGGTGGTACGAGCCTTACAAGAGGCGCTGACTGTTCCGGATTTACCATGTCGGTTATGAAAAACTTCGGGATTTCTCTTCCGCATTACTCCGGTTCCCAGGCGAACAGCGGAAAACGGATCAAGTCGAGCCAGATGAAGCCGGGCGACCTGATCTTCTACGGAAGCAGCCGCGGAAGGATCAACCATGTTGCCATGTACATCGGCAATGGACAGATCATCCACGCAGCGAGCCGAAGAAGCGGAATCAAGATCTCTACCTGGAACTACAGAACTCCGGTGTGCATCGTGGATGTAATTGGAAACAGGTCCTGATCGGGTAAATTGTGATAAAAATGGATATGAGAACTCCTTTCTGGACATACTGGGTGTACCTGGCATGTCAGAAAGGAGTTTTTTGTTATGAATGAAAAGGAACAGAAGGAGACAAAGGCGGAGGAGGAGCGGATCCGGGAGAACGGACAGGTGACGCTGGAAGAGAACGGTAAGAGGATCCATCTCTTATCTATCATCGGGGAGATCGAAGGGCATGACAATCTATCCGGGAGTACGAAGACTACAAAGTATGAACATATTCTGCCGGAACTTGCGAAGGTGGAGAGCGATGAGAAGATCGGAGGGGTCCTGATCCTTGTGAATACCATCGGAGGGGATGTGAGCTGCGGGCTTGCACTGGCGGAGATGATCGCCTCCCTCAGCAAGCCGACGGTTTCCTTAGTCATCGGGGACAGCCACTCCATCGGTGTGCCATTGGCGGTGGCGTCAGATTATTCCTTTATCGTGCCGACCGGGACCATGCTGGTGCACCCGGTGCGCATGAGCGGGATGGTGATCGGGACGGCACAGACCTACGAATATTTTGAAATGATCGAGGAACGGATCATAAGCTTTGTATCAGAGCACAGCAGGATCGATCGGGAAAAAATGAAACGGCTCATGCACAATACGAAGATGCTGACGAAGGATCTCGGGACGGTTCTGGTCGGAAAAGAGGCGGTGGAGTGCGGACTGATCGACGGAGAAGGCGGAATCAGGGACGCCATCGAAAAGCTGAATGTGCTGATAAAAAACGACTGACCGAAAATATGTTCGATTTATAATTTCTTACGGTTGCATTTTGGCATTTTTTTTTGTATACTATATTTTGGGGTACTTGCCCCGTAAAGTTAAAGGGGGAAAAGCACTTGGCTGGAACCAGAAAACAAAAAGAAACGACAAAACAATCACAGGCGTCTGCGAGAACAAAAACCACATCAAAGACAACGCAGAAATCTGCACAGACGCCTAAGAATAAGACAACAAGGACAGGGGCGAGGGCTTCCGAAAAGAGAAGAGAAACGAAACCGCAGTATGAGGAAGATACCGGATTCTTACAGTCTGAGGCAGTGATCCTCGGCACCTTCGCGGTATGTGTGCTGTTATTCTTGAGCAACTTCCATATCTGCGGATTCCTCGGTGACTTTTTCAGCCGGATCATGCTGGGCGTGTTCGGCTGTATCGGTTATCTGGCTCCGTTATTGTTGTTCACAGAACTGTTATTCTACGCTTCGAATAAGGGGAATATCCGGGCAGTCTACAAGATGATCGCGGTGGAAGTCCTTCTGATCGTGCTCTGTGGTCTTGCGCAGCTTGTGTTCGGCGGCGGATACCGGGAAGGTCAGACGATCCTCGACATCTATAAGTCCGCCGGAGTAAGTGGACTTGGCGGCGGCGTGATCGGCGGTGTCCTTGTTATGGTTCTCCACACAGCGGTGGGAACCATCGGGGCCTATGTGGTCCTTCTCGTATTTATGATCATCTCACTGGTGTGCATCACGGAAAAATCCTTCGTGTCCGCTGTTAAGAGCGGAAGTGGAAAGGCATATCGGTATGCAAAGGAAGACTACAGCAGAAGAAAAGAGCTCCACGAGGAACGTCAGGAGGAAAAACGCAGACTCCGGGAAGAGCAGCGCGTTCAGGGCGTGGATCTTGCTGCGACCGATCTCTCGAGAACTCCGGATTTCGGTGGAATTGCCGGTGGCTATATGGGCGTTGTGGATGCTGAGGCTGTGTCCGAGGCAGATGAGACGAAACAGGAAATAGATGTTTCCGATACATATAAAGAAGAAACGGCGGATCCGAAGGCGGAGACAGGAAGTATGCAGCCGGATCCTGCAGATATCTTTAAAGGAAAGATCACGATGGGAGGCAGGCCGGTAGAAAATCCGGAGTCTTCCGGTGAGGATCAGAGTAAGGAAGGCCGGTCCGGAGAAGACGCGATGAAGGATGTGGAACGCGTTCCGTTTAAGGAAGATGCTGTCCCGGCCGGAATCCATGAGGATGAGGACGTGTTTATCAGTCATGGGGAGAGTGCCTTTGATGATGAGGATATGTTCCCGGACGAAAAGAAAAGGGAGACAAAGGCCTGGGAGAAAAAACCGAAGGTGTCCGTCTTATCCAATATCCCGGATATCCCGTTAGATGAGCCCGCGGCGGACGATGACGAGATCTTTGAGTCCATGAGAAGGGACACGGAGAGAAGAGCGGACGGACTCCGTGCAGAGAATGCCAAACCAGACAAAATTGCAGAGCCAGACGAAACTGCAGAGACTTCGAAGACGGCAGAGGAGGAAAAAACCGAGTTCCCGGAGACGGAAGAAAATGAAAAGACGGCCGGAATTCCTGTATCCGGAGAAGGATCCATGAGCGATCTTTCAGATGACGAATTTCTCGACACAGAACCTTATGTGGAAAATGAGGACTACTGGATTCAGGCAGCAGAGCCGGGAAGCCGTGCATATGTGGCAGCACACGGCAGCAGCGAGAAATCCCCTGAACGCCCGGCCGCTAAGGAACCGTCCGAAGAACACCGTCAGGTCGTGACCGCGTCCGGAAAAGTCATTGAAACGGATACAGAAGAGATCATAAAGAAAAAGGCGGAAGTAAGAAAGCGGGAAGCAGCCGAGAGGGAAGAGGCAGGAAACGAGGTATTAAAGGAGATCCGGCAGACGGAAGAAAAACCGAAGAAACCTTATATGATCCCGCCGCTTGACCTCTTAAAGAAAGGCGCTCCCGTGACGGGGCAGTCGGAACAGGAATTTAAGGATACGGCGATCAAGCTCCAGCAGACATTAAGAAACTTTGGTGTCGGAGTCACTGTTACGAATATCAGCTGTGGGCCGACCGTTACCCGGTACGAACTTCACCCGGAGCAGGGGGTAAAAGTGAGCCGGATCCTGTCGCTGGCGGACGATATCAAGTTAAACCTTGCGGCGGCAGATATCCGTATCGAGGCGCCGATCCCCGGAAAAGCAGCTGTGGGAATCGAGGTGCCGAACAAGGTCAACAGCATGGTCTATCTGCGTGACCTTTTAGAGAGCCCGGAATTTAAAAATCATAAATCGACACTGGCTTTTGCGGTGGGTAAGGACATCGGCGGACAGGTAGTCATTGCAGACCTCGCAAAGATGCCGCACCTTCTGATCGCCGGGCAGACTGGTTCCGGTAAATCAGTAGGGATCAACACGATGATCATGAGCCTGATCTACCGCTCATCCCCGGATGATGTGAAGCTCATTATGATCGATCCGAAGGTGGTTGAACTTTCCGTCTATAACGGAATCCCACATCTGCTGATCCCGGTAGTCACCGACCCGAAGAAGGCGGCCGGTGCCCTCAACTGGGCAGTTGCAGAGATGATGGAACGATACAATAAGTTCGCTTCCTCGAATGTCCGCGACCTGAAAGGGTATAACGCGAAGGTGCAGACTCTGGCGGAGAGCGGGGATATCCCTGCGGACCAGATTCCGAAGAAACTGCCGCAGCTCGTGATCATTATCGACGAGCTGGCGGATCTCATGATGGTTGCCTCAAACGAGGTGGAGGACGCGATCTGCCGTCTGGCACAGCTTGCCCGGGCAGCGGGAATTCATCTTGTTATCGCGACCCAGCGTCCGTCCGTCAATGTCATCACAGGTGTGATCAAAGCGAACGTGCCGTCACGGATCGCGTTCTCTGTTGCGTCCGGCGTGGATTCGAGAACGATCCTCGACATGAACGGCGCAGAGAAACTGTTAGGAAACGGCGATATGCTGTTTTACCCGTCCGGTTATCCGAAGCCGCTCCGTGTGCAGGGCGCTTTTGTATCGGACGGCGAGGTGTCAAATGTAACCGAGTTCTTAAAAGAACAGAACGAGGATACAGGATATAACACGGAAATCGAGAAAAAACTGACCCAGTCCTCCTTAGCCGGAGGAGCGGGCGGACAGAATGAGCGGGACGCATTGTTTACCGATGCGGGCAAGTTCATTATCGAGAAGGATAAAGCGTCGATCGGCATGCTTCAGAGAATGTTCAAGATCGGCTTTAACCGTGCTGCCCGGATCATGGATCAGCTTGCCGAGGCCGGTGTTGTAGGGGAAGAGGAAGGAACGAAGCCAAGGAAGATCCTGATGTCCATGGAAGAGTTCGAAGAATTCCTGGAAGCGGGGTACTAAAGCCTGCGGCTGTTGAAATTGAAATGGCTGCCGGCTGCGGAATCCGCAGATCCACAGAAATGATATGCTACTACAAAAGGAGGATACCGATTATGAAGACCGATATCGAGATTGCACAGGAGACGAAGATGCTCCCGATTACCACCGTTGCGTCCCAGTATGGAATTACTGAGGACGATCTGGAACTTTACGGAAAGTACAAGGCAAAGATCTCCAATGAGCTCTGGCAGGAGATCAAGGACAGACCGGATGGAAAACTCGTTCTGGTGACAGCGATCAACCCGACTCCGGCAGGAGAGGGAAAGACCACAACCAGTATCGGACTTGCACAGGCGATGACAAAGTGCGGAAAGAAAGCAATGCTTGCTCTCCGTGAGCCATCCCTCGGACCGTGCTTTGGAATCAAGGGCGGAGCAGCCGGCGGCGGATATGCGCAGGTCGTTCCGATGGAGGACTTAAACCTTCATTTTACCGGTGATTTCCATGCGATCACGACAGCGAACAACCTGTTGGCAGCACTTCTTGACAACCATATTCAGCAGGGAAATACTCTTGGAATCGACCCGAGACAGATCCTCTGGAAGAGATGTCTTGACATGAACGACCGTGTGCTGAGAAACATTGTAGTGGGACTCGGCGCAAAGGCAGACGGTTTCGTCCGCGAAGACCATTTTGTGATCACGGTTGCCTCCGAGATCATGGCGATCCTCTGTCTGGCAACGGATATGAAGGACTTGAAGGAGCGCCTCGGAAGGATCATTGTAGCGTATAATTTTGCGGGTGAGCCGGTGACAGCGAAGGATCTCAACGCGGTCGGCTCCATGGCAGCTCTCTTAAAGGATGCCATCAAACCGAATCTGGTACAGACCTTAGAGCACACGGGAGCTCTTGTACATGGCGGACCGTTTGCGAATATCGCCCACGGCTGCAACAGCGTTATGGCGACAAGAACCGCATTAAAGCTTGCGGATGTGGCGATCACAGAGGCAGGATTCGGCGCAGATCTCGGCGCAGAGAAATTCTTTGATATTAAGTGCCGCAAGGCGGGGATCCATCCGGATGCCGTTGTTCTCGTGGCTACTGTCCGCGCGTTAAAGTACAACGGCGGTGTTCCGAAGGATCAGCTCTCCGAGGAGAATCTTGAGGCATTGAAGAAAGGTATCGTAAACCTTGAGAAACACATCGAGAACATCCAGAAATACCATGTGCCGGTTGTCGTTACTTTAAACTCCTTCCTCACGGACACAGAGGCAGAGTATGAATTTATCCGGAACTTCTGCGAGGAGAGAGGCTGTGAGTTTGCGCTGTCCGAGGTATGGGCAAAAGGCGGAGACGGCGGAATTGAACTCGCAGAGAAGGTAATAAACACCCTGGAGAAAAAAACGAGTGATTTCGCTCCGTTATATCCGGATGAGATGGGAATCTCCGATAAGATCGAGACCATTGCGAAGGAGATTTACGGCGCGGGCAGCGTAAGCTACTCACCGGCGGCAAAAAAGGCGATCGCGAAGATCACAGAGATGGGCTTTGGCGATCTTCCGGTCTGCATGGCGAAGACCCAGTATTCCTTATCCGATGACCAGAAGAAGCTTGGCCGTCCGGAAGGATTTGACCTGACTGTGCGCGATGCGTATGTGTGCGCGGGCGCAGGCTTTGTGGTTGCGCTTACCGGTTCCATCATGACTATGCCGGGACTTCCGAAGAAACCGGCAGCGGACAATATTGACGTGGACGAGAACGGAAAGATCACAGGATTATTCTAAAAAAGCAGTAAGAAAACTCACAGGCGGGCGCATATGTTCCCGCCTGTGTGGGTTATGAGAAAGGATGACGACAGTGGTAATTGGAGATTGGTTAAAACGCATGAAATACGATCTGGTTTGCGGCAGTCTGGACCAGAACGTAGATGAAGTGATCTATGATTCGAGAAAGGCAAGACCGGATTCCGTATTCGTGTGCATTCAGGGCAGCACCAGGGATTCCCACGAGTTTATTCCGGACGTATTAAGGGCTGGCTGTAAAGTTCTTGTGGTAGAAAAAGAAGTGGAAGTACCGGCGGATGTGACTGTGATCCGGGTTGAGAGCGGACGACTCGCGCTGGCGGAGCTTTCTGCGGCGCGATTCGGTTATCCGGCAGAGAAACTGATCACCATCGGGATCACCGGCACGAAGGGAAAGACCACGACGAGCTATATGATCAAGGCGGTCCTTGAGGCAGCCGGAAAGAAGACCGGTCTCATCGGAACGAATGGCGCAGTCATCGGGGATGTGAAATTCCCGACCTCCAATACGACACCGGAATCCTATGTGGTGCAGGATTATTTCCATAAAATGGTGGAAGCTGGCTGTGAGTGCTGTGTGATGGAGGTCTCCTCTCAGGCCTTAATGCTTCACAGGGTCGGCGGGATCATGTTCGACTACGGTCTGTTCACAAATATTTCTCCGGACCATATCGGGCCGAAGGAACACAAGAGCTTTGAAGAGTATCTTTTTTATAAGTCAAGGCTTCTTACTGTCTGCAAAACGGGGATCGTGAATCGTCTGACAGACCACTACGATGAGGTCGTAAAGGATGCGACCTGCAGACTTCTTACATATGCCCTGAATGGAAACGCGGATTTCATGGGTGATGACATTCACTATGCATCAAATCACGATTTTGTGGGAATTGAATTCTCAATCCACGGCATGCTTGACGGAAGAGTCCGCGTAGGGATGCCGGGAAAATTCAACGCGGATAATGCTCTGGCGGCGTTGGCGGTCTGCACTCTGGCGCTTTCCGGTGGAAGCGGGGTGCTTGATGATCATACAAAACAGGCAATCCTTGGATCCCTCGTGAAGGTCCGCGTGGATGGTCGCATGGAGATCGCGCACGTATCGAAAAAGTGCAGTGTGATCGTGGATTACGCCCACAATGCGGTCAGCATGGAAAGTCTGCTCACAACACTCCGGGATTATCATCCGAAGCGTCTCGTATGTGTATTCGGCTGTGGTGGAAACCGCGCCAGAGATCGCAGATATTCAATGGGGGAGATCGGTGGAAAGATGGCGGATCTCTGTATCATCACGGCCGACAATCCGCGTTTTGAGAAAAACGAGGACATCATCAAGGACATCGAGGTGGGCCTTGCGAAGACGGACGGAACATATCTTGTGATCCCGGACAGACGGGAAGCAATCTTTTACGCGATCAGGAACGCCGAGGAGGGTGACATGATCGCCATTATCGGAAAAGGCCATGAGGATTATCAGGAGATCGAAGGTGTGAAACATCATTTTCTGGATCGGGAAGTCGTGGAAGAGGCGGTAAATAATGTATGATCGTCCGCAGAGGGACGCAGACTGCAGCAGTAAAGGAGATTGGAAAGGAATGGAGAACGTAAGCGTTCAGGATATCGTCCTTGCCACCGGAGGCGTACTGCTCTCCGGAGATGACGGTGTCATGTTAAACAAGATCCGCCTGGATTCCAGACAGGTTGAGACCGGAGATCTTTTCGTGCCGATCATCGGCGAGAAAGTAGATGCACATAAATTTCTGGAACAGGTTGCCGAAAAGGGAGCCGGTGCGGTGCTTACAAGTGAGCATAAGGAAAAAACGGAAGAAATGGCGGAGACCTCCTGTGCCTGGATCGCTGTGGATGACACGAAAAAAGCACTTCAGGCCGTAGGCCGTTACCTCAGAAAACGTCTGACACTGCCCATTGTCGGTGTCACAGGGAGCGTCGGAAAGACCACAACGAGGGAAATGATCGCGGCGGCACTCTCCGCGCGGTTTCATGTATACAAGACTCCGGGCAACAGCAACAGTCAGGTAGGAGTTCCGATTACCGTGTCCGAGATCACAAAAGAAGATGAAGTGGGTGTTCTGGAGCTTGGAATGAGCGAGCCGGGTGAACTTACCGTGATCGCACGGATCGCGAAGCCGGATGTGGCAGTGATCACAAACATCGGGATCACCCACATCGAGCAGCTTGGATCCCGCGAGAATATTTACAGGGAGAAGCTGACGATCCAGGACGGACTTTCCGATGGCGGCATCCTCATCTTAAACGGCGACGATGATATGCTTTGCAGGACCAGAGGAAAGGCTGGTGTGAAGACAGTCTACTATGGCACCGGGGAAACCTGTGATTACCGCGCGGTGGACATCGTCCTCATGGACGGAAAGACGGAGTTTACGGTTGTTCATGCGGGAAAAACCCAGAAAGTCCTCTTGAACGTCATGGGCACACACAATGTGATGAACGCCCTGGCAGCCATTGCGGTCTGCTGTGAACGCGGTATGACGATGGAAGAAGCCGCGGAGGGTCTTCTGACTTTCCATGGATTCAAACACCGCCAGCAGGTCTATGCCGACGGAAGATTTACGGTGATGGATGACTCTTACAACGCGAGTCCTGCATCCATGAAGGCGGCTCTCGATGTGTTTCAGGGACTCACGGGAAAACGCCATATTGCTGTCCTTGCGGATATGAAGGAGCTTGGCGGGAATTATCTGGCCTACCACAGGGAGGTGGGCGAGTACGCGGCCAATTCCGGCGTGGATCTTGTTGTGACGCTGGGCGAGGCATGCAGGAGTCTGGCAGAAGGCGTCCGTGCGGTAAAGGAGATTCCGGTGGTGGAATTTTCAGACTGCGGGGAGATGGTGAAATATCTGGAGACGGAGATCCGGGACGGAGACTGCGTTCTCTTTAAGGGATCCAACTCCATGGGATTGTCTGCTGTGGCAGATCAATTCGTGGAGATGGCCGGAAGGTAGGAATGGACGGAAGTTTTGAGAAGGGAGGGATCCGAAATGGAACCGTATGCGGATGTCATCATTGATCTTTCCGTAAAAAATGTGGACCGGATCTTCCAATACCGGATCCCTGACCATCTGAAAGAGCTTGTAAAGCCCGGAGTTCAGGTGAATATCCCTTTCGGAAAGGGAAATACCGAACGGAAAGGGATCGTGGTAGGTCTCTCAAAAGAGACAGATTATGACCCTGAAAAAATGAAAGAGCTCCTGGATGTGGAGACAGGCGCTGTCCCGATCCGTACTCAGATGATCTGCCTCGCCTTCTGGATGAAGGACCGCTATTCCACCACGATGAATCAGGCACTGAAGACGGTTCTTCCCGTAAAGGCGAAGGTGATGCCGAGGGAAGAACGTGTGATCGTTTCCTTAAAACCGAAGAATGAGATCGAAACGCTGCTTATAGAAGCGGAAAAGAAGAAATACCGGGCACGGATAAGGCTTTACCGGGCACTTCTTGAAAACGGGGAGCTGCCTTTGAAGCTGACTTCCGAAAAGCTCGGCATCACGGCTGCGATGCTGAAACCGTTAGTAGAAAAAGAGATCGTGGACCTGAAAACAGTCAAAAAAGAACCGGGAGCAGGAAACAGATTTCCAGAGACCGGACCTGTTGCCCTGAATCAGGAACAGAAGAACGCGGCGGAGACCGTGATCCGGGACTATGATTCCGGACAGCGTAATACCTATCTGCTCTACGGAATCACGGGAAGCGGTAAGACGGAGGTCTACATGGAGCTCATCGACCACGTCCTTCGGAAAGGCCGACAGGCCATCGTCCTGATCCCGGAGATCTCCCTGACTTACCAGACCGTGATGCGTTTTTACCGGCGATTTGGAAACCGGGTTGGTATCATGAATTCCAGACTTTCGGCGGGAGAGCGCTATGAGCAGTCGGAGAGGGCGGCAAACGGGGAGATCGATATTATGATCGGTCCGCGTTCCGCTCTTTTCACACCGTTTCCGGATCTGGGGCTCATCATCATCGACGAGGAACATGAGGGAGCTTACAAGAGTGAGACAGCACCGCGGTACGATGCCAGGGAGGTTGCAAAGGTCCGGGCAGATATGAGCCGGGCAGCCGTAGTCTTAGGCTCTGCGACACCGTCCGTGGAGAGCTATTATCTGGCAGAACAGGGCGAGTATAAGCTTTTGACCCTCACAAAGAGGGCAAAGGAGAACAGCCGTCTGGCGGGGGTCCATATTGTGGATCTGAGAGAAGAACTCGCAGAGGGAAACCGCTCGATCTTCAGCCGGAGATTAAAAGGGCTGATCGAGGACCGGCTGGCGAACAGGCAGCAGGTGATGCTGTTCATGAACCGGCGGGGATATGCGGGCTTTGTGTCCTGCCGCTCCTGCGGAAAGGCGATGAAATGCCCACACTGTGATGTGAGTCTTACATACCACAAAAACGGGCGGTTAAAATGCCACTACTGCGGATTTGAACGGCCGCTGCCGGATCGATGTCCGTCCTGCGGTTCCCCGTTTATCGCGCCCTTTGGGACGGGGACCCAGAAACTGGAAGAATTTACAAAGAGGGAATTTCCAAAGGCCCGGATCTTAAGGATGGATGCGGACACTACGGCAAAAAAAGGGGCTCATGAAGAGATCCTCGCCACCTTCGCAGAGGGCGGGGCGGATATTCTCATTGGGACCCAGATGATCGTAAAGGGTCATGACTTCGCGAGTGTGACCCTTGTGGGTGTCATGGCAGCGGATCTCTCCCTCTATGCACCGGACTATAAGAGCGCAGAGCGTACCTTTGAGCTCCTGACTCAGGCATCCGGGCGGGCCGGGCGCGGGGAGCTTCAGGGAGATGTGGTGATCCAGACATATGCGCCGGACCATTATGCAGTATCCTCCGCGGCAGAGCAGGACTATCTGCAGTTTTACCGGCAGGAGCTTCTGTACCGGAAGATGATGGGATATCCGCCTCTTGTAAGACTTTTGACCATCGGACTTTCCTCAAAGAGGGAGGCGGATGTGATCCGTGCGTCAGAGGATATGAAACGGGTCATTCTGAGGGAATATGCACTGGATGGACTGAAGGTCATCGGTCCGGTGGAGGATTCCCCCTACAAACTTAATGATAATTACAGAAAAATTTTATATATGAAACATGAAAGTTATGATATACTATTAAAAGTCAGAAATTGCGCCCGGAAGCGGGAGAACATCCCGGATCTTTTCCGGAATGTGTTCGTCCAGTATGATCTGACTTAGTAGTTTTCGATAAAAAATTGAGAGGAAATAAGATAAAATGGCAATCAGACAGATCAGAACCATCGGAGATGAGATCCTTACAAAAGAGTGTAAGCCGGTAAAGGAAATGAATGAGAGGACCCTTGAGCTCATCGAAGATATGTTTGAGACAATGTATGAGAATAACGGCGTCGGCCTTGCCGCACCGCAGGTGGGTGTCCGCAAGCGCGTCGTGGTTATCGATGTGGAGGACGGAAACCAGTATGTGCTGATCAATCCGGAGATCCTCGAGACGAGCGGAAGCCAGACCGGTCAGGAAGGCTGCTTAAGTGTTCCGGGAAAATGCGGACAGGTGACCCGCGCGGATCATGTAAAGGCAAAAGCTCTCAATGAGAATATGGAAGAGTATGTGATCGAGGCAGACGGACTTCTCGCGAGATGCATTCTCCACGAGTGCGACCATCTGGATGGAAAACTTTACGTCGATCTCGTAGAAGGCGAACTTCAGGATACAGCCGGAGAGGATGAGGAATAGTATGCGTATTGTTTTTATGGGAACGCCGGACTTTGCGGTTCCGACGCTGACTGCTCTCATTGAGGGCGGACATGAAGTTGTGGCTGTGGTGACACAGCCGGATAAGCCGAAGGGGCGCGGAAAAGCCGTCCTTATGACTCCTGTAAAGGAAAAAGCGATCGAGTATGAAATCCCGGTATACCAGCCGGTAAAGGTGCGGGATCCGGAATTTGTGGAGCTTTTAAAAACGATGGCACCGGATGCCATCGTTGTCGTCGCATTTGGCCAGATCCTTCCGAAGTCCATTCTGGATCTTCCGAAATACGGCTGCGTGAATGTACACGCGTCCCTGCTTCCGAAATACCGCGGGGCTGCCCCGATCCAGTGGGCGGTCATTGACGGTGAGAAGGAGAGCGGAGTGACGACCATGATGATGGATGTGGGGCTGGATACCGGCGATATGCTGGAACAGAAAGCGATCCCGTTAGATGAGAAAGAGACTGGCGGAAGCCTGTTTGACAAGCTCTCTGCCCTCGGTGGATCCATGATCTTATCCACTCTAAAGGGACTGGAAAACGGAACGATCACGAGAACTCCGCAGGGAGAGTCCGGTACTTCCTACGCGAAGATGCTCACGAAAGAAATGGGACATATCGACTGGACGAAGGACGCGGTGTCCATTGAACGTCTTGTCCGCGGCTTAAATCCGTGGCCAAGCGCATATACATCATATGCCGGAAAGACGATGAAAATCTGGTCAGCAGAGGTTACGGATCTTCCGGGAGAAAGAGCTCCGGGAAAGATTCATGTGACAAAGGACCGGCTTTTTTTTGAGACCGGAGAGGGTGTCCTTGATGTAAAGGAGCTTCAGCTTGAGGGAAAGAAGCGGATGGATACAGCTTCCTTCCTGCGCGGTTTCCAGATGGAAGACGGAAGTTTCTGCGGGTAAGCTTCGCGGGTGATGCCGCGGGCGGTCCTGAAAAATCCGGCTGAAAAGCCGGCTGCCGGGACGACAGAAACGAGATCGAAAGGAGAGATGTTTTATGTACGGAATGTATGGTTACGGTTATGGTTATGGTCTTGATCCGACGATCATCCTTGTATTGATCGGAGTTGCCCTTTCTCTCTGGGCTCAGGGACGTGTAAATTCCACGTTCTCGAGATATTCCAGAGTTCGCAGCATGACTGGCATGACAGGCGCGGAGGCGGCGAGACGCCTTTTAAATGCGCAGGGAATCTACGATGTGACGGTCCAGCAGATCGCCGGTGAACTTACTGACCACTATGATCCGCGGACGAAGACCGTAAACCTGTCCCAGTCCGTTTACGGAGCGACTTCCGTTGCGGCTATCGGTGTTGCTGCCCACGAATGCGGCCACGCGATGCAGGACAATGAGGGATATGCACCGTTACGGTTCAGGAGTGCTCTCGTTCCGGTGGCAAACTTCGGCTCCAGTCTTTCCTGGCCGCTGATCCTTTTAGGACTTGTGTTCGGCGGACTTGGTTCTCCGCTGGTGGAGATCGGAATCTTAATGTTCTCTCTGGCGGTGCTGTTCCAGCTTGTGACCCTTCCGGTAGAGTACAATGCATCTGCCCGTGCGGTAAGACTTCTGGATGCGCAGGGCATTCTCGCGGGCGAGGAAGTAAACGGAACGAGAAAAGTACTGAACGCGGCGGCACTGACCTACGTGGCGGCAGCAGCGACTTCGATCCTACAGCTTCTCCGTCTCATAATTCTCTTTGGAGGAAGAAACAGACGTGACAGATAATACGACAAATATCCGGGAGGTCGTCCTTGACGTCCTTCTGGAAGTCCTCGAAAACCATAATTTGAGCCATATTGTTTTAAAACAGGCACTGGAAAAGTACCTGTTTCTGGAGCGTCAGGACCGCGCGTTTATCACAAGATGCGTGGAGGGAACTCTGGAGTACCGGATCCAGATCGATGCGGTGCTTGACCGTTTTTCGAAGGTGAAGACCGCGAAAATGAAACCGGTGATCCGGGAGATCCTCAGAATGTCGGTCTACCAGATTCTGTATATGGAGCGTGTACCGGACTCCGCGGTCTGCAATGAGGCGGTAAAGCTTGCAAAGAAACGAAAATTCCAGGGCCTTTCCGGATTTGTGAACGGTGTCCTGCGGACGGTCTCCAGAGAAAAAGAGAAACTTGTCTGGAAGGACGCTTCGGAGCGCTATTCGATCCCCCGGTGGATGTTATCCATGTGGGAGGAAATGTATGGAAAAGAGACTTCTGAAGCCATTGCTGCGTCATTTTTAGAAGAACGCCCCCTTACGGTGCGCTTTAATGAGAGCATCTCCCCGGCGGAGAAAACGATCGGAGAGTTGAGAGATCATGGCATTACGGTGGAGGAGTCCGGGATATTTCCGGGGATCGCTTCGATCCGTGGTTTCGACTACTTAGACCGGGTGTGCGCGTTCACGGAAGGTAAGATCACAGTTCAGGATCCAAGCTCCTCCCTTGCGGCACGGATGGCATCTATTGCCCCGGGAGATTTCGTTCTTGACGTGTGCGGAGCTCCGGGAGGTAAGGCCATGCATGCGGCAGATCTTTTAAAAGGTACCGGCATGGTGGAAGCGAGAGATGTGAGCGGGAGAAAGACGGATCTTATTGAGGAGAACATCATGCGCTGCGGCTTCCGGAACATTCGCACGAACGTCTGGGACGCGACAGTTCTGGATCCGTCTATGGTGGAGCAGGCAGATGTGGTTCTGGCGGATCTCCCATGTTCCGGTCTCGGAATTATCGGAAAGAAACCGGATATCAAAGAGCGGATGACGAGAGATGAGATCAAAAATCTTGCGAAGCTGCAGAGGGAGATCCTTTCTGTGGTGACTCAGTATGTAAAACCTGGTGGAACGCTTGTTTACAGTACCTGTACGATCACTGAGGAAGAGAATGAAGAAAACGCGGATTGGATCGAGAAGCATCTGGCGTTTGAAAAGAAGAGGATCGCAGATCTCCTGCCGGAGGCTCTTAAGAGTTCCTGCGAGGAGAACAGGATCCAGCTTCTTCCGGGACTCCATCCCTGCGACGGCTTCTTTATCTCTGTGTTCAAAAAGAAGAAATAATACTGTGCAGGTTCTGAATCCGCGGACATGACTGCCTGCGGATCCGTTAAAAACGGATTTATGTGGAAACATGACAGAACCAAGGCTTTTGGAGAATCGAGAATGGAAAAGAAAGACCTGAAATCAATGACACTGGAAGAATTGACAGAGTTCGTGAAGGAGCTGGGTGAAAAACCGTTCCGGGCAAAACAGTTATACCAGTGGATGCATGTAAAATTAGCCGAGTCTTTAGACGAATGTATGAACCTTCCGAAGTCGCTTAAGGAAAAGCTTTCGGAATACAGTACATACACGTCCCTTAAGACCGTAAAGATGCTGGAATCGGGGATCGACGGGACAAGAAAGTATCTGTTCGGTCTCGATGACGGAAACGTGATCGAGAGCGTCCTGATGAAATATCACCACGGAAATTCTGTGTGTATTTCCTCTCAGGTGGGCTGCCGCATGGGCTGCCGGTTCTGTGCGTCCACCCTGGACGGACTCACAAGAAACTTACGTCCTTCGGAGATGCTGGATCAGATCTACCGGATCCAGAGATCCACGGGAGAGCGTGTCTCCAACGTTGTGGTCATGGGAAGTGGTGAGCCGATGGATAACTATGATAACCTGATCCGGTTTATCAGGCTTCTTTCCGATGAAAACGGTCTGAATATCAGTCAGAGAAACATCACGGTATCCACCTGCGGGATCGTACCAAAGATCTTAAAGCTTGCGGAGGAAGGTCTTTCCATTACTCTGGCACTTTCCCTTCATGCACCGGACGATGAGACGAGAAAGACTCTTATGCCCATCGCCAACAGCTACTCCTTATCGGAGGTGCTTCCGGCATGTAAGGAATATTATAAAAAGACAGGAAGACGCCTGACCTTTGAGTACAGTCTTGTACAGGGCGTCAATGATAACCTTGACGAGGCAAAGCGCCTGACTGCGCTTTTAAAGGATATGCAGGGACACGTGAACCTGATTCCGGTAAACCCGATCAAGGAGCGCGACTTCAAACAGTCCAATCGGGATGCCATTGACGCGTTCAGGGGTTATCTTGAAAAACACGGCATCAACGTTACGATCCGCAGGGAGATGGGCCGCGATATCGGCGGTGCCTGCGGACAGCTTAGAAAGAGCTATCTGAGTGAGGAGGAATCGTCATGATCTCTTACGCGAAGACAGACACCGGTCTTGTGAGAAGATCCAATCAGGATTTCCTGTTTGCAGCGGATCAGCCGGTGGGACCGCTTCCGAATCTGTTCATCGTGGCAGACGGAATGGGCGGACATAAGGCCGGGGATTTCGCGTCCCGGTATGTCGTGGAACATATGAAAGAATATATTGAAAATTCTGATCCGGCCAGTCCTGTGATGATCCTCAGAAAAGCTCTGGAGAAGACGAATCAGGGGCTCTTTGAGGAAGCTCAGGGAAACCCGGACCGGGAAGGAATGGGGTCCACTCTGGTTGCCGCTACGATCGAGGACGACATGATGTACGTGGCAAATGTGGGGGACAGCAGACTTTATCTTTTGCGGGACAGTCTTGCACAGATCACGAGAGACCATTCCCTTGTGGAAGAGATGGTCGCGAGAGGAAAAATGGAGCGGGACAGCGAGTCCTACCGAAGTCAGAAGAACATCATTACCCGCGCCATGGGAATCGGAAACCGGGTGGAGGCGGATTTCTTTGAAGTGCCGCTTCTTGAGTGTGACTGTATTCTGCTCTGCTCTGACGGATTGACGAACATGGTGGATGATGCCGAGATCAGCCGGGTCTTAAAGACAACGGATACGCTGAAAGAGAAGACGGAAGCGCTGGTTGACGAGGCAAACCGGAACGGAGGAAAGGACAACATTGCGATTGTCCTTGTAGAACCTCAGATAAGTGAGGTGAAGCTATGATTTTATACCCTGGAACGATGCTGCAGGACCGATATGAGATTCTGGAAAAGATAGGTTCCGGCGGAATGTCAGAGGTCTATAAAGCAAAATGCCATAAATTAAACCGTCTGGTCGCAATCAAGGTACTGAAATCGGAGTTTACTTCCGACGCGACCTTTGTCAGTAAATTTAAGATGGAAGCTCAGGCAGCGGCCGGACTTTCACACCCGAATATTGTCAATATATATGATGTCGTGGATGAGGGAGATATCCACTTTATCGTTATGGAGCTCGTAGAGGGAATCACCTTAAAGAGCTATATCACGAAAAAAGGTCATCTGGATGTAAAGGAAGCCATCGGGATCGCGATCCAGGTAGCCTCCGGAATCGAAGCAGCCCATGAACAGCATATCATTCACCGTGATATCAAGCCTCAGAATATGCTGATCTCCATGGATGGAAAGGTGAAGGTAGCGGACTTCGGAATTGCGAGAGCTGTGTCGTCTCAGACCATGAATGCGGCGACAGTTGTGGGATCTGTCCACTATATCTCCCCCGAACAGGCGAGAGGCGGATACAGCGATGAGCGGAGCGACCTGTATTCCTTAGGTATCACCATGTTTGAGATGGTCACCGGCCATGTTCCGTTTGAGGGGGACAACACGGTGACGGTCGCGCTGGCACATCTGGAAGAACCAATGCCGGATCCCAGAATGTTGAATCCGGATGTGTCCCCAAGTCTTGCGAGGATCATCTTAAAATGTACGGAAAAGAGACCGGAGCGCCGATACCCGAACGCGGCGGCCGTGATCAGTGACCTGAGAAGAGCACTTTTAAATGATGATGACCCGACTATCGGCGCCGTTAAAGAGGAAGACCACAGCTCCGATACCATCGTCATCAGCCCAAAAGAACTGAATCTGATCAAGACGAGAAGTGGGGAACGGATCCGGGAGTCAAAGCCGGTAAAAGAGATCCGTGAGCGCAGGGAACGGCGGGATCTGGAAAAGCGGTATGATCAGACGGACAACGCGAAGAAGGAACCGAAAAAGAATAAAGTGGATGATGAAGCCACAGGACTGGAAAAGATCCTGACAGGCCTGGGCGTGGCGGCAGCCATCGTCATTGTCGCGGTTGTGATCGTGTTTGTTCTGAAGCTTGGCGGTCTGTTCAGAAGCAGCACTCCGGAGGATCCGACAAAAACCGTTTCTGAGGAAGCTATGACGGAAGAAGCGAAGACAACTGCGGCATCGGAGACTGTTATCAGCCAGAAGGAAGTCTATATGCCGAAGCTTGTGGGCCACTCCGAGGAGGAAGCCGAGAAGATCTTACAGGGACTCGATCTCACCATGCAGGTAGAGCAGAAAAACTCGGATGAAGTGGAAAAAGGCATAGTCATCTCACAGAAGGAAGAGCCCGATACCGTGATTCCGCGTTTCTCCAAGGTAACCGTTGTCATCAGCGCGGGTTCTGATAAGGTTGATCTCTCAGAACTTGGCCTTTCCGGAATGACACTGGAAACGGCGGTCCGCCTGTTGGAGGGAAAGAATTTAAAAGCAGATGTTCGGGAGGAAGCCAGCGAGGAGGTGGCTTCCGGAACGATCATCCGCTATGAACCGGAGGAAAAAGTGGCCCTCGGAAGTACCGTAACCTTATATGTGAGTACGGGACCGGAGGAGGAATTCGTTCCTGTACCGAATCTTTATGGAAAGACGGACGCGGAGGCGGCAGCACTTCTTTCCGCGGCAGGACTTGTGACCGGAGAGGTTTCAAAGGAGTACGACAGCACGATCTCGGCCGGTCACGTCATCAGTCAGGGCGTTGAGGCAGGAACTCAGGTAGCACCTGGGGATACCGTGGATTACACTCTGAGTCTTGGGCCGGAAGCTCCGAAAAAACAGTTTATTGCATCTCTGGATGCAAGCTATCCGCTTCAGGTCTCCTATGGACCGGGGGCAGCGTCCTCCGAGATCCAGATCCTGATCCGTTTAAAGCAGACGGTGAACGGCAAAGTGACCTATACGAAGCTTGCGGAGCCAAAGTCTTACAGCGCGGACACAACCCTGAATATCAAGTTAGACAGGATCCGCGGCGCCGACGGCGTACAGACCGGTGAGGTGGAGATCGTGGACCTCACGAACAACGTGGTACTGACATCCTATAATGTGACATTTACGGAGGTTGACGGTTGACTGGAAAGATCATAAAGGGAATTGCCGGATTCTATTACGTACATGACGGCGTTTCCAAAGTATACGAGTGTAAGGCAAAGGGCGTATTCCGGAACCGGAAGATCAAGCCTCTTGTGGGCGACAATGTGGAGTTCGACGTGCTTTCTGAGGAGCAGAGCCTCGGAAACATCGTGGAGATCCTTCCGAGGGAGAACTCCCTGATCCGTCCGGCAGTGGCGAACATCGATCAGGCAATGATCGTGTTTGCCGTCGCTGACCCGGAACCGAATTTAAACCTTCTGGACCGCTTTCTGGTTACGATGGAAGCCCAGAATGTTCCGGTGGTGATCTGCTTTAATAAGACAGATCTCGGAAAAGAGGGTGAGGCAGAACGACTTGCTGGAATCTATCGGGATGCCGGATATGATGTCCATCTGTCCTGTGCTCTGGCGGGGGAAGGGATCGAGGCGATCCATGACCTCTTAAGGGGGAAGACAACGGCACTTGCCGGCCCGTCCGGTGTTGGAAAATCATCCCTGACAAACAGGATCCAGCCGGAGGCGGAGATGGAGACGGGGGCCGTCAGTGAGAAGATCCGCAGGGGTCGCCATACCACAAGACATTCGGAGCTGTTCTTCGTCGAGAAGGAGACCTTCGTGATGGACACGCCGGGCTTCAGCTCCATCTTTGTCGACAATATGAAGCCGGAAGAGTTAAAGGATTTCTTTCCGGAATTTGAGGCCTACGAGCCGGAATGCCGGTTTTTGGGCTGTGTCCATGTGGGAGAACGGGAGTGCGGCGTCAAGGAGGCCGTAAAAGCAGGAAAGATTGCGGATTCCCGGTATGAAAATTACCGGCTGATCTATGAAGAACTGAAGAGTAAAAGGAGATATTAAGATCATGTATATATTAGCGCCATCGATTCTTTCAGCAGACTTTTCAAAACTTGGTGAAGATGTAAAGACAGTTTCTGACGCGGGAGCGCAGTACATCCATCTGGATGTGATGGATGGAGCGTTTGTCCCGAGCATTTCCTTCGGTATGCCGGTGATCTCATCCCTCAGAAAGACAACAGACCGTGTGTTTGATGTCCATATGATGGTGGAGGAGCCGGGAAGATATGTAAATGATGTCAGAAAGGCCGGCGCGGATATCATCTGTGTCCATCAGGAAGCCTGTCTTCATCTGGACCGTACCATCAACCAGATCAAGGAGACCGGTGCCAGAGCAGCTGTTGCGTTAAACCCGGCAACTCCGGTCGAGACACTTTCCTGTATCTTAAAAGAAGCAGATATGTTTCTGATTATGTCCGTAAATCCGGGATTCGGAGGACAGAAGTTTATCCCGTATACGTTAGAGAAGATCAAAAAGCTCCGCGGCATGTTAAATGAGGCCGGACTCACCACCGATATTGAGGTGGACGGCGGCGTGAATGCGGCAAATGTCAGAGAGGTTCTCGATGCAGGCGCGAACGTGATCGTTGCGGGTTCCGCGGTGTTTAAGAACGATGCGGCAGCGAATACAAAGGAGTTCCTGAAGATCTTTGAGGAGTATTCCGCAAGATAAGGGGCCGCACCCGGCGTGAGGATGTGCCATGGATAGGGGAGAGGCAGATAATATGAATGCAGACAGAAGAGAAATGACGGATACCTGCCTGATCGTGTCGGGCGGACCGACGGACCGGAAATTTGCTGCGGAATTCGTGAAAAATCGGAAATATCCCTATGTGATCGCAGTGGACGCGGGTCTTGCCGTCTGCGAGGAGCTGGGGCTTGTGCCGGACCTTGCGGTGGGCGATTTTGATACCTTCGGGCTGGAACGGATGGAAGAACTCAGAAAGAAAGAGGGATGGGCGACGGATGTCCATAAGCCGGAGAAGGATGAGACGGACACGGATCTTGCGGTCCGCTCCGCACTCCGGGCAGGGTTTCATACCGCCCATGTTCTGGGAGCCACAGGGGGCAGGCTGGATCATGAGCTTTCCAATATCCATCTGATGCGGGCGGCGAAGGATGCAGGACTTTTCATGGAGATCTATGATGCAAAAAACCGTATCTTTCTCCTGACACCGGATGATGAGGAATATTCCGTTTTTTTGAAAGACCGGATCTACGGGAAATATGTCTCCTTTCTTCCGCTTACGGAGACCGTTCTTGGAATCACGCTGGATGGATTTAAATATCCGCTGCACAATAAGGACATCTCGATCTTAGAGGATCCCAGTCTCTGTGTCAGCAATGAGATTCCAGGGGAGCGGGCAAAGATCACGTTCCGGAAAGGGATCCTGATCTGCGTGGAGTCAAGAGATTAAAGAGAACACCGCGTGAAAATATCAGCGTGAAAAAGCAAAAAAGAAGGATGATATACGTTGCAGTCTGCAATGTTGCGGCGAGGAAAACAGACTGGACTGTATAAAAAAAACAAAACTGGACATTTCATACAATCCACTCGCATGCTACCATGGGTATCAGGATGACAGAAAGGCTTTCCGGATGATCCATTCAGAAATCCTTGAACCGATTATGAAAATATGAACGGTTCTGCCTGTCAATAACACTCGAGGGGAGATTTTACTTATGAAAGAAAAGAATGGGCAGTTAATGAAAATTGCGCAGGCTGGCCTGATGGCGGCGCTCTGCTATATCGGATATGCCGTGTTCCCGGCGATCTCAGCCAGCGGAACGAAGATCCATATCGGAAACGCATTTGTTGTGCTTTCCGCATATCTTCTCGGCGGCGTTTACGGTGGACTTTCCGGTGCTGTTGGCTTATCCATTGCTGATATCGTTGGCGGCTATGCGGCATCTGCACCGAGAACTTTTATCACAAAGCTTGTGATCGGTCTCATCGTAGGCTTCGTTGCCCACAGGATCGCAAAGCTTTCCGATGAACATGACCATGCCTATGTGATCCGCTGGTCTGCGATCGCGGCTGTCTGTGGTCTCGGTTTTAACTGCTTCTTTGAGCCGGCATTAAAGTATGTATGGTATACCTTATTATTCCCGAACGCTGATAAAGCAGCATCTGCGATCAAAGCGCTGATAGCGATCACAACGTACACCACGATCATCAACGCGGTGATCAACTCCGTGATCGCAGTCGTCCTTTATGCGGCGCTTCGCCCGGCGTTAAAACGAGCTGGTTTTTTAGCTGCTCAGTAGGTCTGCACACTTGTTGCGCTGACCGTAAAAAAGAATAGGCTGGAAGTCAAAAATCTCATCGACGCAGTCGATTTGGGATGGATTTTAAAACTAAGAAAAATAAATTCTGCAGTGTAACATAGATGTTGCTGTATCGGATGTGGACAATAAAAAATTCTACTTGCGAGCAGCAAATATACTGCGGAAGCAGGAAGATTGGAAGATAAATTCATGCAGAAGAAAATTGCTGTGATCAATGATCTTTCAGGTTATGGCCGCTGTTCATTAACAGTGGCTATTCCTGTTTTATCCGCGATGGGTCATCAGTGCTGTCCGATACCGACGGCGATCCTTTCAAACCATACGGAATTTCCGGTTTACTTTTTCGATGACTATACGGAAAAAATGACCACATATACGGACAAATGGAAAGAACTTGGACTTTCCTTTGACGCGATCGCAACGGGATTTCTTGGGTCGGAGGCCCAGATCGGGATCGTCATGGAGATCGTTCAGAAATTAAAGGCAGAGAAAACGTTTGTTGTTGTGGATCCGGTGATGGGAGACCATGGACATGCCTATGAGACTTATACACCGGAGATGTGCGAGCAGATGAAGGAACTTGTCTGCATGGCGGATGTTGTTCTTCCGAATGTGACGGAGTGCTGTATCCTCACGGATACTCCATACAGGGAGGAAAACTGGACGAGAAAAGAACTCTTAAATATGGCGATGATGCTGCGGCTCATGGGCGCGAAATCTGTGGTCATCACAGGAGTGCGGGAGGGAAGCTGCTACACCAATGTGGTTCTGGAGCAGGGACAGTACGATGCAAAATTTATCCGGACAAGGTCCTCCGGTGGAGAGCGTCCGGGAACCGGAGATGTATTTTCCTCTGTTGTGGCGGGCGCGTTATTAAACGGGAAGTCCCTCCCGGAGGCGGTGAGCCAGGCAGCAGGATTCGTAAAAGAGTGCATAAAAGTCTCCGATGAGGAGCAGATCCCTCACGCGAACGGTGTTTGTTTTGAGAAGATTCTTGGTAAACTGATAAAAAAGTAGGAGAAATCCCCTTCCTTTTCTCAGCAAAATATGATATATTTTTACCAAAGCGTGTTTTTACACGGCAATAAGGAGAAAAGCTCATGTTAGATTTAAGATTTGTAAGAGAAAATCCGGAAATCGTAAAGCAGAATATCCGGAATAAATTCCAGGACGCGAAGCTTCCGTTAGTAGACGAAGTGATCGAACTGGACGAGGAGAACAGAAAAGTAAAGAAGGAGGCTGATGACCTCCGCGCGAGCAGAAATAAGATCTCCAAGCAGATCGGCGCATTGATGGGACAGGGTAAGAAGGAAGAAGCTGAGGAAGTTAAGAAACAGGTTACAGCAGCTTCCGACCACCTTGCTGAGTTGGAGGAGAAAGAAAAAGATCTCGAGGAGCGCATCAAGAAGATCATGATGACGATCCCGAATATCATCGACCCGTCCGTACCGATCGGTAAAGATGACAGCGAGAACGTAGAAGTTCAGAAGTACGGTGATCCGGTCGTTCCGGATTTTGAGATCCCGTACCACACAGAGATCATGGAGAAATTTAACGGCATCGACCTCGACTCCGCAAGAAGAGTTGCCGGAAACGGTTTCTACTACTTAATGGGCGATATCGCGAGACTTCACTCCGCAGTGATCGCATACGCAAGAGACTTTATGATCGACCGTGGATTCACATACTGTGTACCGCCGTTCATGATCCGCAGCGACGTTGTCACAGGCGTTATGAGCTTCGCTGAGATGGACGCTATGATGTACAAGATCGAGGGCGAGGATCTCTACCTCATCGGTACAAGTGAGCATTCCATGATCGGCAAATTCATCGACCAGATCATTCCGGAAGAGGAGCTTCCGAAGACCTTAACAAGCTATTCTCCGTGCTTCCGTAAGGAGAAAGGCGCACACGGCATCGAGGAGCGCGGCGTATACCGTATCCATCAGTTCGAGAAGCAGGAGATGATCGTTGTCTGCAAGCCGGAAGAATCCAAGATGTGGTTCGACAAGTTATGGCAGAACACCGTAGATCTGTTCCGTTCCATGGATATCCCGGTTCGTACCTTAGAGTGCTGCTCCGGTGACCTTGCTGACCTGAAGGTAAAATCTGTCGATGTTGAGGCATGGTCCCCGAGACAGAAAAAATACTTTGAGGTAGGAAGCTGCTCCAACCTTGGTGACGCTCAGGCAAGACGTTTAAGAATCCGCGTAAACGGACCGGATGGAAAGAAATATTTCGCACATACCTTAAATAACACAGTTGTAGCTCCGCCGAGAATGTTAATCGCTTTCCTTGAGAACAACTTACAGGCAGACGGTTCTGTAAGAATTCCGGAAGTATTAAGACCGTATATGGGCGGAAAGACAGAGATCAAATAAATAAGGATTTGTAAAGCTGTGGCGATTCATTTTGTCACAGCTTTTTCAGTTGCAGGACAGACCCGGGAACTGTCAGAAGCACCGGGGGTTTTGTCACGCAGAGCATATTACGAAGGAGATGAGATCCATGCCAGCAGCATTTGCGCATGATCTATACGGGAGAAAAGTATATATGGAGGCTGATCCGGTCATTAAACGGATCATAAAGAAGGAGCGGTACTGCTTCCTTTTAGGGGTCCACGGGCCGGATATCCTGTTCTTTTACAAGGCACTTGGAAAAAACAAGGTAAACCAGAAAGGCGTGCGGATGCACGGCGAACCCGCTGCAAAGCTCATGGAACGTGGCCGGATGCTGGTACGAGAGGCCGAGACAAAGGACGAGAGAGACGAGATGATCGCGTATCTCATGGGTGTTGCCTGCCATTTCTGTCTCGACAACCGCGTCCACGCTTACGTGAACGCAGAGGAGAAGCGGACCGGGATCACCCACGCGGAGATCGAGACGGAACTGGAACGAAGACTTTTGGAGCGGGAACATATGCGCCCGCTGCACTCGAACCTCACCTGTCATTTAAAGATCACAGCCCAGACTGTGCGGGCATCATCGAGGCTTTTCGATGAAGATCCCATCAAGGTGGCAAAGGCGATCATGAGTTTTCGGACCATGAACCGTCTGTTTATCAACTCGAGTGAGAGGACGAAAAGGCTCTGCTGCTTCCTGCTGCGTTTTACAGGAAGCTATGGGGTCATTCACGGCATGTTTATGAGGAAACAGCCAACGCCGGGCTGTGAGGCCATCACAGACCACCTGGAGCGTGAATTTCATGAGGCAGTCCCTAAAGGAGCAGAACTTTTAAGCGATCTGCTTACATACCTGAGAGGAAAAGGACCGATGCCGGAAATCTTTCAGGGGAATTTTAATGGCGAATAGAGATGTGCGGCAGAATCTGAAGGCGGATAGTATGTCAGCCGGAAAGGCTGGTAAGGCTGCACAGAATTGAAGAAACAGGACATAAAGGAGAACAACATGCAGGGAAAGATCTATGGAATCGGAGTGGGACCGGGGGACCTGGAGCTTATGACATTGAAGGCGGTACGCCTGATCCGGGAGGTGGACGTGATCGCGATCCCGGGGAAAGAAAAAGAGACATGTACCGCATATCAGATCGCTCTGGGGGCGGTCCCTGAGATCGATGAAAAGGAGATCATCCCTGTGGTATTCCCGATGACGAAGAACGAGTCGGTGCTGAAGGAGAGCCATGAGGCGGCGGTGAAGAGCCTGTCAGCCCTCATGGATCAGGGAAAGACCGTGGCGTTTTTGACACTGGGGGATGTGACGGTCTATTCCACATATGGCTATGTCCATAAAAAGCTTCTGGCTCTGGGATACGAGTCTGTCCTGATTAACGGAGTCCCGTCTTTCTGCGCGGCGGCGGCAAAGCTCGGGATCTCCCTGGGGGAGAAGGCGGAGTCCATCCATATCCTGCCGGGCTCCTATCCGGTGAAGGATGGGCTGAAGCTTTCAGGGACAAAGATCTTGATGAAATCCGGGAAAAAGATCGCGGATGTGAAGCGGGAGCTTCTTCTCACGGAGTGTCCTGCCTGGATGGTGGAAAACTGCGGGATGGAGGGTGAGCGGCTGATACGAAGTGCAGCCGACATCCCGGAAGACGCGGGATATTATTCCCTTATTATCGCAAAAGACAGGGAGGAACAGTAAAGGATGGGAGCAATAAAACGCCGGACGGTCCGGATCGGAACGCGAAAGAGCAGGCTGGCGCTTGTGCAGACAAACATGGTGGCGGAGGCAATCGAGGCCGCATGCCCGGAGGTAAAATGTGAGTTGGTTCCCCTGATGACAAAGGGCGATAAGATCTTAAAGACCTCTCTTGTTGCTTTTGGAGGAAAAGGGGCCTTTGTGGAGGAGTTTGAGCAGTCCATTTTAAACGGGGATATTGATCTTGCGGTCCACAGCGCGAAGGACATGCCGATGGATCTGAGCGACGGGCTCTGTATCGGTGCCGTCTTAAAGCGGGAAGATCCGAGGGATGTCTTTGTGACGGTAAAGGGTCGTACTCCGGAGCGGAGTCCCAGGATCATCGGAACGGGAAGTCCGAGACGTCAGGTGCAGATCATGGAGCACGGGGATGTGGAATGCCGCCTGCTTCGCGGAAATGTCGACACGAGACTGGAAAAACTGTACCAGAAGGAGTACGACGGGATCATCCTGGCTGCGGCGGGACTATCGAGGCTGGGACTTTTTGAGGATCCGAGATTTTCCTTTGAGTTTCTTGAACCGGAGACTTTCATCCCGGCGGGAGGCCAGGGAATTATCGCCGTGGAGGCGAAAAAAGGCAGCGATGTCCTAAAAATCCTGGAAAAATTAAATGACAAAGAAGCGGAACGAGCACTGTTCGCGGAGAGAAAAGTGCTGCGCCTTTTAGGTGCCGGCTGTACTGCGGCGGTTGGCGTGTACGCGAAGGAAGAGAACGGGGCGTTCCGGATGGACCTTATGCGGGAGACAAAGAGCGGAGTGATCCGCACAAAGGTCTCCGGAGCGCCGGAGGATTCCATGAAGCTTGCGGAACTTCTCGTGAAACAGGGAACCGCGGAGGATATTCCCGCTGGAAGGGCATATCTTGTGGGAGCCGGTCCTGGAAACGGCGGCCTTATCACGGTGAAGGGCCAGCAGACGCTAAAGGCAGCGGAGGTCCTTGTCTATGACCGGCTTGGCTCCGAGGAACTGCTCTCTCTGGTGCCGGAGGACTGCGAGCGGATTTATGTGGGAAAAGAGGCAGGACACCATATCAAAAAGCAGTCGGAGATCAACCGGATCCTGGTGGAGAAGGCACTGGAAGGAAAGCGCGTCGTCCGGTTAAAGGGTGGAGATCCCTTTGTGTTCGGGCGCGGCGGAGAGGAGATCCAGGCGCTCACAGAAGCAGGAATCCCCTATGAAGTGATCCCCGGCGTTACCTCAGCCATCGGGGCACTGGAGACGGCTGGAATCCCTGTCACCCACCGGAATATCGCGAGAGATTTCCATGTCTTTACGGGACATATCTCCCACGAAGGCGGTGAGGGACTCTCCGGGGATTACAGCCTGTACGCGAAGCTTCCGGGAACTCTGATCTTCCTTATGGGACTCTCAAACCTTGAGGAGATCGTGAAACGTCTCATAGATGGCGGAAAAGACGGGGAGACGCCTGCAGCCGTTGTGACGGACGGAACACTGTCCCGAATGCGCGTTGTCCGGGCATCCTTAAAGGATCTGCCTGAGGCTGTAAGAAAAGCGGGACTTACGCCTCCCGGAATCATCGCTGTGGGTGAGGTCTGTGCCTTCCACTTTACATCTATGGTGCCGGGCGTGCTTACTGGAATCACGGTGGGAGTCACCGGAACAGAGGCCGTTAGAGGACGGATCATAAGCCGCCTGTCCGATGAGGGTGCGAAGACGGTCCGCGCGGGGGAATCCCTTGTGGTACGGGAGTCCATGGAACGGCTGGATCAGGCGTTTGCGGACCTTTCCCGTTACAGATGGGTGATTTTTACGAGCCGGAATGCAGTCCGGATCTTCTTTGACCGGATGCGGGAGAAACATGTAGATATCAGAAAACTTGGCGGATTAAAATTTGCGGTTGTCGGGCGCGGAACAGGGGAGTATCTGGAGAGCGTCGGAATCACGCCGGACTTTATCCCGGAGGAATATACAACGAAGGCGCTGGCAGATGGACTTGTCAAATACCTGAAGGAGAATGGAGAGACTTCTGGGGCAAAAACTGCTGCCGCCAATATAGCCTACAGCATTTCCAGTTCAGAAAATGTTTGTCCGTGTGCTGAGGCAGGAAAATTTCTGATCCCGCGGGCAAAGCAGGGCTCGAAGGTCCTCACGGAGACACTGGCGGAACAGGGATATGCGTTTGATGATATTCCAATCTATGATATCCTGGTGGAGCAGACGGAGCTTGCGAGACTTAAAACTGCCGACTATATCACGTTTGAGAGCGGCTCCGGCGTCCGAGGATTCTTCGCGGGACGTGAGGCGGAAGCGGTATCTCTGTTTGAGACGGTGAGACCAGTCTGCATCGGAAAGGTGACAGCGGCAGTCCTTGCGGAATACGGAGTGAAGAATGCCCTGACAGCTTCCGACTATACAGCGGACGGAATTTTAGAGGTGCTGCTGACGGACAGAAACGAGATCACGAGGTAAACATGGATACCTTTGTATACAAAGACCATAAAAAGTTAAGATGCGGATACACCACAGGAACCTGCGCGGCTCTGGCGGCTCAGGGGGCGGTGCGATTTCTGCTCACAGGATCCTGGAAGGAGACGGAGGAGATCATGACCCCGAAGGGGATTCCGGTGTGCGTATCGCTGGAAGAGAAAACTTCCGGGGATAGTTGGGCGGAGTGCGCGGTCAGGAAGGACGCAGGGGACGATTATGATGTGACGAACGGGATCCTGGTGTATGCGCGGGCGGAGTTTGTGAAAGATAAAAACTTTTATGAAAAGGTTCAGATGTCACATCTGGAAAGTTCCGGGTTCGGAGCTGCAGGAGAAAAACCTGGTCTGAGTCCAGAAAACCAGAAACAACAGAAAAAAGCGAATGCCGCTCATCAGAAAGAGGCACTTCCTGAGTCGCTTGTCAGAATCGACGGCGGCATCGGCATCGGTCGCATCACAAAATCCGGTCTGGATCAGCCAATAGGCGCTGCAGCGATCAATTCTGTGCCGCGTAAGATGATCCGGGACGCTGTCTACGAGCTTTTGGAGGAAGCCGGAGAGCTTCGCCTGGTATCGATCACAATATCGGTTCCTGCAGGCGTAGAAGCCGCGAAGAAGACCTTCAACCCGGTCCTGGGAATCGAGGGCGGGATCTCCGTTCTCGGGACCAGCGGGATTGTGGAGCCCATGAGTGAGGAAGCGCTTGTCGAGACGATCCGTACCCATCTAAATGTCTTAAAGGCAGAGGGCAGAAAATGGGTGATCGCAGTGCCTGGAAATATGGGCGCGGGATTTTTAGAGAGGTATCTCGTAGAACATGGTAAATTCTGTACCGATGCTCATCAAGGGAGTAACGCGGCGGACACGGATGCTGCTGTTGAGGCGGAACAGATGGCTTATGGAGAATTATCAACGGAAACAGAACCATCACTTCTGGAAGGATTTATGAATTCCCTCGTCACCATGAGCAACTTCGTCGGCAAGACCATTGACCTTGCCGCGGAACTGGGCTTTTCCGGTATCCTGATCGCCGGTCACATGGGAAAACTCGTGAAGATCGGAAACGGGATCATGAACACCCACTCCAGGGAGGCGGATGGTCGCATGGACACGATGCTGTCCTGCGCGTTATCTGCCGGAACCGAGGACCTGGAACTCCTTAGAAAGATCCAGAGATCCAACACGACGGATGAGGCGATGGATCACTTAAAACAGGCGGGAATCATAGAGGACACGATAAACGTATTCTTAAAGCGTGCCGATTGGCACCTTACCCATCGATCCAGGGACGAGGTGAGGACGGGAATGATCGTCTTCGGGACAAAGGGGGAGTATCTGGGAGAGACGGAAGGCGCGGATGCGATTCTGCGGTCAGCGTTGAAAGAGCTGGATCAATAAGCTTCCACTTAGCGCTGAAAGAACTGAAACAATAAGTTTTGGAACAACGCATGAAAGTTACGGTCTCTGATCATTCATCGAAATTAAAGGAAACACTATGGAAAACAGGCAGAAAAATTACGGGAGCGTCCATGACACAAAGGCATCCATGATGTATAACCGCTTCCTGAAACAATACAACGAGTGGCTTTCCGGCGGACCGATCCCGGATACCGGAAATCAGGATATAAAGTATTTTCTGGGCCAGCAGCGGAAGCGGTTGGAAAAACGCGGACTTCACAGAGATTCATCCATAGAACTCCGGGGTCTTCTGGCCTCAGCTGGCGCGATCCCGCCGAAGGTCGGAAAGAAATATACGAATGTGACAGAATTCCGCACGGCGCAGAGAAATACGACATATTCCAGGGGTGGACGGATCATCGGAAAATTCCGGAAGAAAGAGATCTTATACCAGACGATCACCTTCGCGAATGAGGCGACGGTAGACGGAACGGAGCCATGTACCTGCCCGTCCTGCGGAGCGGTGAGCCAGATCAAGGCGCTGTTTGAAGGCTGCCCATACTGCCACACAAGATTTCTGATGCAGGATCTGTATCCGAAGGTCGCGAATTTTTATTCCATTGAAGACCTCAGCTATTCCACGGAAGAGATCAAGAGAACATTAACTCCCTGGTGCGGCGGAGGGGCAGTCATCTTCACGGTGTTCATGCTGGCATACCTGGCATGGGAGAGGGCAAAGACCGGTGATCCTCTGACACTATATTCCATGATCTGCCCGCTGATCGGGTATCCAGTAATCGGAGCCTTCGGCGGATATATGCTGTTTGCCTTAAAAACACTTGGGTATATTTTCTGGCGGGCGATGCAGAGCCTTGGACTTCTGTTTGCCACTTCTGGCAGCAAAAACAGGCTGATCCGGTTCATGAAGAATTACGAGCCGGATTTTGGCTATGAAAACTTTGCAAACCAGGTCATTGCTCTGGCAAAAAATATTATCTTTTCCGAGCCGGGAGAGGACCTTTCTATTATCCGCGGTCCCTGGGATGGGGAAAGTTTCCAGAACATCACGGACATTGTATACAGGGGAGCTATGTCGGTGGGGAACTGCTGGCAGGAAGGCCCGTATGTGTATGCGGATATCGATCTGTACTTCTGCGATACATATGACAGGGGAAGTTCGATGAAGGAGAAAAACGACAGGATCCGGATGATCGTCGGAAAGAATATCCAGATCCCGCAGGACCCGGGATACTCGATCCATCAGGTCTCCTGTGAAAGCTGCGGGGCAAGCTTTGACGCGATGAAGATCCGTCACTGCCCGTACTGCAAGCGGGAGTATGACATGAGAGACCATGCATGGACGGTCATGAAGATTCGAAAAACAGGAGGAAAACCATCATGATACATTTTGTGGGAGCCGGAAGCGGAGCGCCGGACTTGATCACGGTCCGGGGACAGAAATTCCTTCGGGAGGCGGACGTGGTGATCTATGCGGGATCCCTTGTGAATCCGGAGCTTTTAAAGGAGACGAAGCCGGGGTGTGAGATCTTAAACAGTGCCTACATGACTCTTGACGAGGTGATCCGTGCCATGGAGAAAGCGGAGCGTGAGGGAAAAATGACGGTGCGGCTTCATACCGGTGATCCGGCGATCTACGGCGCGATCCGGGAGCAGATGGACCGGCTGGATGAGAAAAAGATTGCTTACGATGTATGCCCGGGGGTCAGCTCCTTCTGCGGCGCTGCATCGAGTCTCCATGCGGAACTCACGCTGCCTGGCGTGTCCCAGTCCGTGATCATCACGAGAATGGCGGGGCGGACCGGAGTCCCGGAGCGGGAGAGTTTCCGTTCCTTGGCGGCTCACCATGCGACCATGGCGGTGTTCTTAAGCACGGGACTGTTGTCACAGATGGAAAAGGAACTTGCGGAAGCCGGATATGAGTCGGACACGCCGGCGGTGATCATCTACAAGGCGACATGGCCGGAGGAGAAGATCGTCCGCTGCACCGTCTCTACGCTGGCGAAGTCCGCAGAGGAGAACGGAATTAAGAAGACGGCAATGATCTTTATCGGTGATGTATTCGGCACGAGAGAGGCAAACGGTTACGAGGAGTCAAGACTCTATGCGCCGGACTTCTCCACGGAATTCAGAAAGGGGACGGACATATGAAGAAGCTGACAGTGGTCGGCATGGGACCTGGAGAATATGAATCCATGACGCTCCGTGCCGTAAAGGCGCTTAACACCTGCGATGTGATCGTGGGATACACGGTCTATGTGGATCTCGCGAAGCCGTACTTTCCAGATAAGGAATTTCTGACGACCCCCATGAAACGGGAGATCGAGCGCTGCGAGATGGCTTTTGCGGAGGCGGAAAAAGGAAGATCTGTCGTGATGATCTGCAGCGGGGACGCAGGAATCTACGGAATGGCGGGACCGATCCTGGAACTCGGGGAGAAGCACCCGGAGGTGGAGATCGAGGTGATCCCGGGGATCACGGCGGCTCTCTCCGGCGGCGCTGTCCTCGGGGCACCGCTGATGCATGATTTTGCGGTGATCAGCTTAAGTGATCTTTTAACACCCTGGGAGACCATTGAGAATCGCCTGGACGCGGCGGCGAAGACTGATTTTTCCATCTGCCTCTATAATCCGTCCAGCAGGAAGCGGGCGGACTATTTAAAGCGTGCGTGTGAGATCTTTTTACGGTACAAGAGCTCGAATACCGTCTGCGGCATTGTAAAGAACATCGGAAGAGACGGGGAGACGAAGAAGGTCATGACGTTAGCGGAATTGAAAGATTACGAGGCGGACATGTTCACCACCGTGTTTATTGGAAACAGCCGGACCGAAAAGTCCGTCCTTGGCGGGCAGAACTGGATGGTCACACCGAGAGGATACCGGATATGAAGATAGCGGAAGGGAAAATTGCGGTTTTTGCGGGGACAACGGAAGGACGGGTTCTGGCATCCCGCCTTGCCGGAAGTCAGGTAGCGGCTGATGTGTTTGTTGCGACGGAATATGGAAAAGAGGAGATCCCGAAGGCTGAGAATCTTCAGGTCCATGACGGGCGTGTCGATGAGATCCAGATGGAGAAACTGTTTCAGGAAAAGAAGTATGACTTGATCCTTGATGCAACCCATCCTTTTGCGGTGGTGGTCACGGCAAATATCAGGGAGGCGGCAGAAAAGACAGGGACCCCGCTTTTAAGGATCCTGCGGGATAAAAACGGTGAGAGAACAAATGTTTTCACTTCTGAAAACGGACCCCGTACTTTTGAAGATGACAACCAGAAAAAAAAGAACACAAAAACAGATATGGAAATGCCCGGAGAAAGTGCTTGGACAGAAACGGAAGGCATTTCAGACGGTTCAGACTGCCGGATCATCACGGTGGAGAATATTCAGGCGGCAGTGGACTTTTTAAAGACCACGGAAGGTCCGGTATTCGTCACGACGGGAAGTAAGGAGCTCTCCGCATTTTTAGCTCTCCCGGACTGGGAGACGAGAGTCTACGCGAGAGTCCTTTCCATGCCGGAGGTGGTAAAGACCTGTGCCGATATGGGCTTTTACGGCAGCCATCTGATCGCAATGCAGGGGCCCTTTGCGGAAGACTTAAATGTTGCAATGATGAAAGCGGTCCATGCGAAGTGGATGGTGACGAAGGAGTCCGGGAAGGCGGGCGGATTCGAGGAAAAGGTCAGTGCGGCGAAAAAAGCAGGTGTCGGTCTTGTCGTGATCGGAAGACCGGTGGAAGAAGGAATCTCGTTAGAAGAAGGAATTGCTTATCTGGAGGAGCATTTTGCTCTGGGAAGGTCAGCTGAAAATTCTGGGAAACGCCAGGTATTCCTTATCGGCACAGGACCCGGAAGCGAATCCTATCTAACCGGTGAGGCAAAAAAACGCCTCGACAAATGTGATCTGATCGTCGGCGCAAGCCGCTGTGTGAGACAGCTGGAAAGTTTCCACAAACCTGTATTTGAGGCATACCAGCCGGAAAAAATTGCGGACTATCTGGATGCCCACCCGGAGGTACAGGTGATCTGTGGAGCCATGTCCGGTGATACCGGATTTTACAGCGCAGCGGAAAAACTCGGTGCAGTGCTGGAACGCCGCGGAAACTATACCGTGGAAGTAATTCCGGGGATCTCTTCCGTTGGATATTTTTTCGCGAAGATCCGGCGTCCCTGGGATCACGCGAAACTCTTCAGCATGCACGGGCAGGCGGCAAACTTCGCTTTGGAATTAAAGCGCTCCGGCAGTGCCTTTATCCTTGGCGGCGGCTCGGATTTCTATGAAACGATCTGCGGACAGCTCATCGATCTTGGGATGCAGGAGACAAAGCTCTTTGCCGGGGAAAACCTGACACTTGAAGACGAACAGATCTTCACCTCCACTCCAGAGGAAATAAAGGGCAGGAAAGCCCCTTCACTGGCCGTCCTCTATGCGGAATGGACCGGGCCCCGAAGACCTTTATCCCACGGTATTTCCGATGAGGCGTTCACCCGCGGGAAGGTTCCGATGACGAAGATGGAAGTCCGCACCGTGTCCGTGGCAAAGCTGGAACTCACGGAAAATTCCGTTCTCTACGATGTCGGAGCCGGAACAGGATCCGTCTCTGTGGAGTGCGCAGGCCTTTCCGATTCGGTGAAAGTCTATGCTATCGAGAAGAATTCGGAGGCCGTGGAGCTTCTCTATGAAAACCGGAAAAAATTCGCCCTCACAAATCTGGAGATCATAGCGGGAACAGCGCCGGAAGCGTTAGAAGATCTTCCGGCGCCAACCCATGTCTTCATTGGCGGAAGCGGAGGACAGATGGAAGAGGTTATCGCATTATGCCTTAAGAAAAATCCTAAAACACGATTTGTTGTAAACCTCATCACTCCTGAGTCTCTGGCAGCAGTCCTTGAAGCCGCAAAGACTCTCCCGGTGACAGAACCGGATCTTGTGACGCTTACTGCCGCAAGGTCCAAAAAAGTCGGTTCCAGCCATCTGATGATGGGGCAGAATCCGGTGTGGATCGTGACGTTTGAGGGAAAAACCTGCATCAGCGGAATTTAATGATTATGAAGGAGCTGGAAATATGGATAAGGAGCGGATGAAGTGTTTGGTTCAGGATTCTCAGGCAGTTTCCGTCCGCTTTCCCCGGATCATGATTGCCGCGGAGAAGAGCGGTGGGGGGAAGACGTTGTTTACCTGTGCGCTGCTTTCTCTTTTGAAAGAGAAAATTCAGGAGGTTCGCGCGTTTAAGTGCGGGCCGGACTATATCGATCCGATGTTTCACCGGACGGTGCTGGAGATCCCGTCGAGAAATCTGGACAGCTTTTTTGCGGACGGGGATACGCTGAGATATCTGCTCGGCAGGGAAGTCCTCGAAATGGAGAAATTCCCGGAAAGCCGAATCGCTGTACTGGAGGGCGTCATGGGCTTTTACGATGGACTTGGCGGTGTCTCGGAGCGGTCCAGTGCCTGGGAGGTGGCGGATCTCACGGATACGCCGGTGATCCTTCTGGTGGATATGATGGGGCGGAGTCTTTCTGCTTTAGCGTCGATCAAGGGATTTCTTGATTACAAGGAGAAGAGCCATGTGACAGGGGTAGTCTTTAACCGGCTGTCACCGATGTTGTATCCGAGATTAAAAGAGCGGGCAGAGCGGGAGCTTGGAATCCGGGTATTCGGGTATGTGCCGGAATTAAAGGATATGACGCTGGAGTCCCGCCATCTGGGGCTTGTGATGCCGGAAGAGATTCCAGGGATCCGGGAACGGCTGGATCTGATCAAAGAAAAGGTTCGAGTGGAAATCAATCTGGATGGGATTATTGAGGAGGCTGGGAGAGCGGCAGAGATAGAAGTGAAATTGCCAGAAGCTGTAAGGCAGTTTTGTAATGTGGATTGCGGGACAGGTATTAAGAAAACAGTAGTTGCAGTCGCCAAAGATGAAGCTTTTTGCTTTTATTACGAGGATAATCTGGATATTCTGAGAAAACTTGGAGCGGAAATACAGTATTTTTCCCCGATCCACGACAGAAACCTTCCGGTGGAAACCTGCGCAGTCTATCTTGGCGGCGGTTATCCGGAGCTTCACGCGAAAGCACTTTCAGAAAATATCAGTATGCGGAATGCGATCCGTCAGGCGGTGATGGAAGAGATGCCGTGTATCGCGGAGTGTGGCGGATATCTGTACCTGAAGGATTCGATCGTGGATCCGGACGGCGTGGAATGGCCAATGGCAGGTGTGCTGCCGGGCAGCAGCCGTGACACGGGGAAGCTTGGTAGATTTGGGTATATTACTGTTACCTCAAAGAAAGAGGGACTGTTAGGACCTGCGGGAACTGAATTCCGCGCCCATGAATTCCACCACTGGGATTCGGAGGAGAACGGGACGGATTTCGCAGCAAAAAAGCCGGTGGGAACACGGGGCTGGGACTGCGGATATACGACGGAGAGCTTTTATGCAGGCTTTCCGCACTTGTATTTTTACAGTAATGTGAAAATTGCTGAGAACTTTATTAAATGTGCAGAAACGTGGAAAAAGAAAAATCCCATCAGCGAAGCTGGTCTGGAATGGATTTTTGCACGTAACTATGAAGGTACTGAATAGTTACAAATCCAGAAAAGTATAGCACTTTGAAGGTTCGATAAATTTGAATTTTAGCAAATTTTTTGCATTGACAAAAATTGCAGTAGAAAAAGATTCTTACTGATATGACATAATCAAAAAGATGAATAGTGAAATGAAATATGACAGCAGAATGAAAATAAATATGACAGAAAAAACTTCAGTAGAAAAGACCTGGAAAGCATATCTGAATAAGATTGAACCGGCAGACCGAACTGCCATGGAGCTTGCGAAAAAGCGTTGGAATTCTGTGGCAAAACCCATCGGAAGTCTCGGAATTCTGGAGGAGGATATTATAAAGATCGCGGGGATCCGCGGGAACGCATCGGGAATGAAACTGGACCGGTCCGCACTGGCAGTCATGTGTGCCGACCATGGTGTCGTTGCGGAAGGGGTTTCCCAGACAGGTAAAGATGTGACGAGGATCGTTGCGGAAAACTTCACGAAAGGCGAGACATCCACCTCCAAGATGTGCCGGATCTCCGGAACAGACCTCTACCCGGTGGACATGGGAATGGACTGCGGGCCGACCGGGCAGAAGGAACCTGACATGCACCGGATCCTGGACCGGAAAGTGGCAAGAGGATCCGGAAATATCGCGAGGGAACCGGCGATGAGCAGAACCGGGTGTCTTCAGGCACTTCTTTCCGGCATAGATCTCGCATTCCGGTTGAAAGAGAAGGGATACGAAATTCTTGCCGCAGGGGAGATGGGAATCGGAAATACGACTCCTGCTGCCGCCATGAGCGCGGTGCTCACGGGGCTCCCACCTGAAGAGGCGACCGGCCGGGGCGCCGGACTCTCTGACGCGGGACTTGAGAAGAAAAAAAAGGCAGTGGAGATGGCAGTTTCCCGTTTCTATGAGGAATATCCGGAATACCGGAATGGAACAAAAGAACAATATGAGAGTGGAGAGCTGTCCGCTGTGACGGTGCTTGCAGAGCTTGGCGGTTTCGATCTCGCTGGAATGACGGGGCTATTCCTCGGCGGAGCGGCGGCAAAGATCCCGGTTTTGACGGATGGATTCCTCTCCACCGTCTCTGGCCTTCTGGCGGTTCTCATCAGGAAAGAGGCGAAGGACTATATGCTCGCGTCCCATATCTCCACAGAACCTGCCGGGGCGGCGGTCCTTCAGATGCTGGATCTTCCGGCACCTCTTCACATGGGAATGCATCTCGGCGAGGGAAGCGGGGCGGTTGCCATGATCCCGCTTCTCAGGATGGGTGCAAAGGTATATGAGGAGATGAGCACATTTTCTGATATCTCTGTGGAACAGTACGTGGACTATCAGGAGAAAGGAGAGCGGCCATGAGGGCGGCATTTATCGCTTTTTCCATGTATTCCAGAATACCGATGCCGATGTTCGAGTGGAAAGAGGAGGACATGAAATATGCCATGTGTTTCTTCCCGGCCATCGGCATGGTGATCGGGGCAGTATTTTACGGGATGTTCCTGCTGCTCTCATGGCTTCTTCCGGGAAGCTTTCTGGCAGCGGGAATCCTTCTCGCAGTTCCGATCTTCATAACAGGCGGAATCCACATGGATGGATTTATGGATACGTGTGATGCAAGGGCGTCCTACGGAGACAGGGAGAAGAAACTCGCGATCTTAAAGGATACCCACACGGGGGCGTTCGCTGTGATCTTTGGCGCACTGTATCTGATCCTTTATGCGGCGGCGTGTATGGAGCTTGACCGGGAGACGGCGGTGCTTGTCTCGA
The DNA here is from genome assembly GCF_003435125.1 of Clostridium sp. AM25-23AC. NCBI lineage: Bacteria > Bacillati > Bacillota > Clostridia > Eubacteriales > Clostridiaceae > Clostridium > Clostridium sp. AM25-23AC. Next base: position 100,259 of record NZ_QWGI01000005.1, read on the forward strand.
TCGGTTTTGTGATTTCAAGATCCTTAAGCGGACTCTCCACGGTGACATTCCCGGAGGCGAGAAAACATGGGATGCTGGCAGATTTTATGAAGGACGCGAAAAAGAAGACGGTGGCGGTCTGGATGGTCATCCTGTTCCTTGCGGCAGCAGTTCTGGAACTTTTTCTGGGTGGCAGAATTGGGGGAATCATTCTATCAGCATCGATCCTGATCTTTTTCTACTACCGGCATATGGCAGTGAAGGAGTTCGGTGGGGTCACGGGAGATCTGGCGGGATTTTTCCTGCAGATCTGTGAGCTTGGGATCCTCCTTGCGGCCGTGATCGGGAAGGCGGTGATCGGATGAAACTTTTCATGATCCGGCATGGGGCAACGGCCGGGAATCTGGAAAAACGGTATGTGGGCCGGACTGATGAGGGACTGACGGAACAGGCAGTGTCGGATCTGAAGGAAGAAGCACTGAAGCTTCGGGAGATTTCAGGAAACGTGGCAGCGATCATCACAAGCCCGATGAAGCGGTGTCTTGAGACGGCAGAAATTCTGTTCCCGGAGAAGCTATATGAACATGTTCCGAGAATCCAGAAAGCCGGACTCTCCGAGTGTGATTTTGGAACCTTTGAGTATAAGAATTATCTGGAACTTTCCGGGGATGCGGAGTATCAGCATTTTATCGACACGCTGGGGAGAGAGGGATTTCCCGGCGGGGAGACCACGGAGGCATTTAAAGCCCGGACAGTGGAGGCATTTCAGGAAGTATGGAAGGAAATTTCTTCTCAGGCTGAACAGGGGATTGACCGGACGCTCGTTTTTGTCGTTCATGGAGGAACGATCATGGCAGTCATGGAGGCGTTTTCGGAGGAAAAGAAAAGTTACTATGACTGGCAGGTTGGGAACGGGGAAGGCGTTTTGGGAAAAATGGATGCGTCAGATGGACAGATCCGCAACGCGCGGATCATTAAAGCTAAATGACCGATAACGAAACGTGTAAAGGAAACGATGAAGGGAGAACAAAAACATGATACTTTTATTATCTGCATGCAGCATCGGATTTCTGATTTACGGTGCGCTGGTTGTAAGCGGCATCTACACGCCGATCAGCTCAAAGATCCTTGTGGAGGACGAAGAGCGGGCAAAATGGTGCCACACAGAGGGCGTCACAAAGATGCTCTGGGGGCTGGATCTGGCATTCTTTGTCATGTACCGATGCAGCGTATTTCCGGCAGTTTTATGGCTGGCGGCATTTCTTGTACTGACGGTGGTTATTATCATCATGGCATATAAGAATAACGGAAAATATTTGAAATAGAGGTTGTGATGATTCCTGAATTTTTTGTCTGCGGGAGAAAAGAACGACAGGCTCACATGCGTATGGAAATATAGTTTCGTTTGTGCAGCTGAAAACAGGAAAATTACGGCAGATAAGGAAGAATTTACATGATAGACAGAATAGAACTTCTGGCGGTGATCACGCTTGGTTTTCTGCTGGATCAGGTCCTCGGCGATCCGCACTGGCTGTATCACCCAGTGCGGCTGATCGGGGCATATATCAGTTTTCTGGAAAAAGGAATACGGAAGATCTTCGGAGACGGGGAACGGGCGCTGCTTGCGGGCGGCGTCGTCCTTGTCCTTTTTGCGACGGGAACGACGGCGGTCGTATCCGGCGGCATTCTTTATGCCTGTGGGCGGATCTCCCCAGGGCTTAAATTTCTGGTCTCGGTGATCCTCTGCTATCAGCTATTTGCGGTGAGATCCTTAAAAGATGAGAGCATGAAGGTCTACCGGGAATTGAAAAAAGATGATCTACCGGCAGCCCGGTACGCGGTCTCCATGATCGTGGGCCGTGATACGGAACGTCTCGACATGACGGGAGTCACGAAAGCGGCGGTGGAAACTGTAGCGGAAAATACTTCGGACGGTGTCGCAGCCCCGCTTTTTTATATGACTCTCGGCGGCCCGGTCCTCGGCTGGATATATAAGGCAGTTAACACCATGGATTCCATGGTGGGATACAAGAACGACAAGTATCTTTATCTTGGAAGGGCGGCGGCAAAGCTTGACGATCTCCTGAACTTCATACCGGCGAGACTCTGCGCCTGGGTCATGATCTTCGCCTCCTATCTGCCATCAAAAGATCATGAATTTGACGGTTCCCATGCGAAGGAGATCTTTTTAAGGGACCGTTTCAACCACGCGAGCCCAAATTCCGCCCAGACGGAATCGGTCTGCGCCGGATCACTCAGGATCCGCCTTGCGGGAGATGCCTGGTATTTCGGAAAACTTGTGAAGAAGAAATACATTGGGGATGATCTGCGGCCGGTAGAGATCGAGGATATTCCGCGGGCGAATAAGCTTCTTTACCGGACATCGTGGATCCTTATGGGACTCTGTGCGGTGGTGGAAACGGTTCTCAATTTATTGTAAAGATGGTTTAGAGGCATAAAAACAGGATATGGCAGCAGTCGTAATGCAGAGTATATACGATTATAAATTGTGTTAAAACGGCTGCAGCACTACGGAGGAATCAAATTGGCAAAAGTAATCATGATCCAGGGAACGATGTCGAATGCTGGGAAAAGCTTTCTCGCGGCGGGGCTCTGCCGGATCTTTAAACAGGACGGGCTCAAGACCGCCCCGTTCAAATCCCAGAATATGGCATTAAATTCCTACATCACAAAGGACGGTCTTGAGATGGGCCGTGCTCAGGTCATGCAGGCGGAGGCGGCGGGAATCGAACCGGAGGCGGCGATGAACCCGATCCTTTTAAAGCCGACCTCGAACATGGGATCCCAGCTCATCGTGAACGGCGAGGTCCGCGGCAATTATCCGGCGGCGGAGTATTTTAAGATGAAAAAGAGTCTGATCCCGGACATCATGGATGCCTACAATTCCCTGGCATCCCGCTTCGATGTGATCGTTGTGGAAGGCGCCGGAAGTCCGGCAGAGATCAACTTGAGGGAAAACGATATCGTGAACATGGGACTCGCCGAGATGCTGGATGCGCCGGTACTTCTCGCCGGGGACATCGACCGGGGCGGCGTTTTCGCCCAGCTCTACGGGACAGCGGCCCTGCTCACAGAAGCGGAGCAAAAGCGGATCCGGGCCTTTGTGATCAACAAATTCCGCGGCGATAAGGAGATCTTAAAACCGGGCCTTGCCATGCTCTATGAGCGGATCCGGATCCCGTTCGCGGGTGTGATCCCATATATGGATGTGGATGTGGACGATGAGGACAGTCTCTCGGAGCGACTGACCGGAAAACATGGTTCAGGGCCACTGCTCGACCGATCCGGACATGAGGCGTTTGCAAAGGTTACGGTGGTAAGACTTCCGCGGATCTCTAACTTCACGGACTTCAATTCCCTTGAACGCCTTCCGGGAATCGCTCTTTCCTATGTGAGCCGGCCGGAAGAACTGACAGGATCCGATCTCATTATCATACCCGGAACAAAGAATACGATGGGTGATCTCAAATGGATCCGCCAGAACGGGCTGGAGGCAGTGATCACACGGATGGCAGGAAAGGGAACTCCTGTTATCGGTGTGTGTGGTGGATTCCAGATGCTCGGAACGAGTCTCGACGATCCTCATGGGGTCGAGGAGGGCGGGACCATGCGGGGAATGGAGCTCTTACCGATCCGGACGATCTTCGCGGAGAAGAAAACGAGAACGAGAGTAACCGGCACGGCGAGATTTTCGGAGGACGGCGAACCGGTTAAAATCTCCGGCTACGAGATCCATATGGGTGAGACGATCCGGGATGGTGGAAGGAATTTCTCGGAAATCTGTTGCAGTGATGGAACTGGCGGACACACAGCCGATACGAAAGACGATGGCTGTGTATACAAAAATGTATTCGGAACCTACGTCCATGGCGTTTTCGATACGGAAGAGATGCAGACAGCGGTTCGTAACTTCCTTGCAAAACAGAAAGGTGTACGTCTGGAAGAATATGAGAGCGGAGTGACCTTTTCCATGGCGAAATACAAAGAGGAACAGTACGATAAAATGGCAAAGATCATCCGGGAAAATCTCGATATGGATATGATCTACCGGATCTTAGAGCGAAAGGATGTGAGAGGATGAGCGGACTCGACTGGACAGAAGAATTAAAGAAGCGGACGGGCATCGATTTTTTGACGACCCGCCCGATGGAGATCGAAAAGAAGAGCTTTGAGATCATAAAGGGAGAGCTGGGGGACGAGTTCGTTTCCTCCTATCCGGCGGATGCACTGCCGCTCCTCTGCAGGGTGATCCACACGACGGCGGATTTTTCCTACAGGGACACCCTGACGATCACCGACGGAGCTGTCGAAAAGGCAAAGGAAGCGATCCGACGCGGACTTCCGATCATCACGGACACCACGATGGCTGCATCCGGGATCAATAAAACGGCGGCAGGAAAATTTGGGATCGAGGTGCACTGTTTTATCGGAGATGAGGATGTGAAGGTAAAAGCGAAGGAGAGCGGCATGACAAGATCTGCGGTCAGTGTCGAAAAAGCCGCAGGATGTTATCCGGAATGCATCTACGCGGTGGGCAACGCACCGACAGCCCTGATGCGCCTTTATGAGCTGATCGAAGAGAAAAAGATCCGCCCGGCGCTTATTATCGGAGTCCCGGTGGGATTTGTAAATGTGGTGGAAGCAAAAGAGTTGATCTTAGGGACAGATGTTCCGGCCATCGTCGCAAGAGGACGGAAAGGCGGCAGTAATATCGCGGCGGCGATCTGCAATGCGTTATTATATGAAGCTGGCGGAAGATAAAAGAATATAGGATGGAATACTGATATAGAAAAAGCCTCAGAGCAGCACAGAATGTGCAAAACTCTGAGGCTTTTTTATGCCTGCATGATAATTTGTCTATTTCACTTCCTGCACCGTGATCCCCGGTACAGCCATCAGGGAGTAGTTCGTGTGATACACAACGAAACCGGGAGCAGCGCCGGGAACTTTTTTCAGATTCTTTCTCTGGATATAATCGACTTCCACCTTCTCGTTTCCCCGTCCCTTGGAGTAATAGGCAGCCAGCGCTCCGGCTTCCTCAAAAACGCGGTCCGGCAGCTCCTTTCCCTCGGTCTTTACGATCACATGGGAGCCGGGGATTCCCTTCGCGTGAAACCACCAGTCGCCGCCGTTGGCAAACTTGAAGTCGAGTTCTTCATTCTGGTAGTTGTTTTTTCCGACATAGATATGGAATCCGTCGCTGGAAAGGTAGTGGAACGGGCGGCTTGTGATCTTTACCTTTTTCCCGCCGGTGTAATGGCGTTTGATATAGCCGTACTCCGTAAGTTCTTCCTTGATCTGTACAAGATCCTCCTCCAGCCTTGCGATATCCATGGAGGTACTGATGGATTCCAGATGGTCGATCTCCGCCTTTGTCTGCGCGAGCTGTTCCGTGACGGCCTCGTAGGTCCGTTTCTGTTTATTGTACTTATCGAAATACCGCTTTGCGTTCTCCTGGGCTGTCATCGTCGGATCCAGAGGGATCGTAATTTCCGCATTGTCGTAATAATTTAAACATTTGAAACTTTTTTCACCGCCGGAGAGACCATATCCGTAGGTATTCAAAAGTTCTCCGTAGATCCGGTATTTTTCCCGTTTTTCAGTATCCTTGAGCTGCTTTGTCTGAAGATCCAGCTTTCTCACACTGCGCTCCAGTGCATTGGAGATGATCTTTCTAAGATCCGTGGACTTCTGGTGGATCCGTGATACCGTATTCTTTTCCGAGTAGTACCGCTCGAGGAGCTCGCTGATGGAATCAAACTTTACAGTCCTGTAATTTCCGCCTTCCATCATCGTCAGCGAGACAGCGGCAAATTCGATGGGTTTTTCTCCCTCGTAGATAATATTCGGGGTGAAATTGCCCTCGCGGATATCGTCCATGATCCAGTTGAACGCGTGGAAGAGGTGGGTGAGTTCCGCGTCGGAAAATTCTTTCGCGGAGATATCACCGTCTAAGGATGCCAGATGGCAGATCTCTGCGGCAACCACAGGACTTAAGCCGGTAAGGTCCATGTAGAGCGCTTTGGAAAGATCCTGCGGTGTGCTGTGCAGAAGCTCTTTAAATTCCGTTTCCGTGATCGTAAGCGGATTCTTCTTCTCACCGGAGTGGGGGATAAAATAATCTCTTCCCGGGAGGACTTCCCGGACAGAGCTTACCTGAGCCGAGATATGTTTGATGCTGTCTAAGATCACGTTATTCTCATCGCAGAAGATGATATTGCTGTGTTTTCCCATGAGCTCGATCACGATAAATTTTCTTCTGAGATCGCCCATCTCATCCAGATGCTCCACCTCGATCCGGACGATCCGCTCCAGCCCCGGCTGGGTGACAGAGATAATCCTGCCATTGGCGATATGCTTTCTTAAGAGCATACAGAAGTTCGGGGCCGTCATCGGGCTCGGTTTATTGTTTGCCGTAAAATAGAGAAGCGGGAGACTGGCGTTGGCTGAGACGAGCAGCCGCACGTTCTCCCGGTTTCCTTTTATCGTAAAAAGTAATTCGTCCTTTTCCGGCTGGGCGATCTTTGAGATCCTGCCGGAGACGATCTTATCGTTCAGATCGCGGACCAGATTCGCGATCACAATTCCGTCAAATGCCATTGTTGTGGTGGTTCCTTTCTGACAACAGCTCCGTCTGAAATGTCAAAAGCCGTGACTGTGGAATCTGCTGTCTCAATATAGATTTTGTGTAACTGTTCAGTAGGTCTGCGCACTTGCTGCGCTGACCGTAAGAAAACATGGGCTTGAGGGCAAAAATCCCATCAGCGAAGCTGATCTGGAATGGATTTTTGCGTGTAACTATGAAGGTACTGAATAGTTACGATTTTGTACAAAATATGGAATGCCGGACAAGGAAGGAGATAAGGCCTTAACCGATTTCTGGTGGAACATTATCCGGCAAAGTTTTCCTTAAAAATCTTCTCGATCGCGGCTGTCAGTTCCGCCACGGAATGTGTCCGGCTTCTGGAACACTCCCTCGCAGGGCGTCCGCAGAGAAGACAGGTCCGTCCCGGTTTTCCGATATCACTTCGGGAGATCTTTTTCCCATCCCGTCCGATGATGTCGATATCGTAAAGACGTCCAAGCTTTGACGCGTCCTCCAACGGCACCAGCAGACGCTTTACATCAAGGGCATCCGCGTCCACGCATAAGAAGGCCTCCGGACCTGTCCGATCCAGGATCAGACTGCGCTTTAAGACCGGGATACCGGAATCGGATAACGCCTGAAGGATCTCCTTCAACGCAAGCTCAAAGGTCTCCGGCACATAGGGCAGGACCTTCACAGGACCCGGAATATTCAGGGTGAAGGAGACGAGAACTCCTGAATATTCCGCGAGAAGTTTCTCCTGTACCCAGACACGCCGCTCTCTGGCATTCAGCATATCCGGCAGTTCTGCCTCCGCACCGATAAACTGTTTTAATTCTTCTTTTTCTGTATCACTCAATAAAAAATGTTCCATAAAAACCTCAAATTCTGAAAATGCGGAGACTCCGTGCAGGATCCGTTAAGTGTTTTTTGCCGGATTGCGGAGCGTGTGCAGGATCTCGAGAAATCCCTTCATATATTTTGTCAGATACATGTCCTTCCGGTAGCAGGCATAAAAGTGCCGTGGATTCTCTACTCCGAGGATCGGATAGGAAAAGTAAGGGGATTCTGCGGAGTGGGACGTATCCACATAGGCGTCCGGACACGCCATAACAACGGGGCTCGACGCTACTACATGCTTTCCAATCTCAATGCTGATCGTCTCAAGATCGATCTTCGGCTTCATATCTCTTGTGATGAAGAGAGTGTCCTGAATCGACCGGACAGAATGTCCGGGGCGGCTGGAGACAAAGGTCTCATCCTTTGCCTCTATAATATCGATAGGCGTTCCGGGCCGGATCCGTTTTGCGAGTGCGCAGTCTCTGTTCACGATGAGAACGAGCTGTTCCTCCTGGATCAGGTCATAATATAGATCCGCATGCTTCGGAAACGTGGTCAGGAGTGCGATTCCGACCTCCCCCTCCAGAACACTTTTTTCCATCGTCGCGGACCCCTGCTCGTGAAGCTCGATCTCCACATGGGGGAATCGTTTTTTAAAACGCGGATATAATTCCGGTAAAAGCTCCATGCCGCGCTGAACAGAGATACCAAGACGGATCTTTCCGAATTCCTCATTACTGAGTTCTTCCACCTGCTTTACAAGATTCGTGGAGATCGTTGTGACCTGTCTTGCTGCTTCCACATAGAGCTGTCCCGCGGGCGTCAGGGTGATCGGATCGGTAGAACGGTTAAAGATCGGAGCGCCGAGATTGCTTTCTGCCGTCTTTATGATCTGGCTCAAAGAGGGCTGGGAGACATAGAGCTTCTTTGCCGCATTCGTAAAGCTGCCTTCTTTTAAGACGGTCAGTACGTACTGCATATGTTTTTCATTCATGAGAGGGGCACTCCTTTCCAGAACAGATTTGTAAAAAATACACCATTCCATCTGAATTTCCCTGATATTTTGCGTTCCTATATTTTATCATATCACGCCTGAAAATTCAACGTGCGGAAAAGGACAACGCAATTTCCCTCATAAGAATTCTCCTATATTCACTATAGACGGATATGTATTGGATTAAAAAAAATACAAGTGATATAGTAAAGTCATAGAAAGTCATAGAACTCAAGCAGGAAACGAAAATGATTTTGTGCATCCTGCATAAAAAGAAAAACGGAAGGTCCGGCAGCGGGATATACATAGGAATGACAACAGCGGACCATGCGGCCGCCTGAAAAATGGCTGCCGACCGTGAATGATCACAGGAGGGGATTAAATGGAAATCAAGAAGACAGCCATGGCCGGCACACTGGAATCCAGCGATGCCCAGGTCACTGTTGAACCGGGCGATGGAACGATCGAGCTCACCATCGAGAGCAGCGTGATCCATCAGTACGGCAGACAGATCAGAAAAGTCACATTAGAGACGCTGGACCGTCTCGGTGTTGACAACGCGAAGGTCACGATCTTCGATAAGGGAGCTCTCGACTGTACCTTAAAGGCGAGAGTTGAGTGTGCGGTCTACCGTTCCAACGGCATCACCGAAAATCTTCCGTGGGGAGGTGTCATCAAATAATGCATCCGAATAAAAAACGCTTAAGAAGATCCATGATGTTTTTAAACTGCCAGAAACCGGGTCTCATCAAGGATCCGTATATCTATAAACCGGACTCCATCATGTTGGACCTTGAGGACGCAGTTGCCGAGAACCAGAAGGACGCAGCGAGATATTCCTTATATCATGCACTTCAGGAGATCGATTACCGCGGTGTTGAGAGAGTCGTAAGAATCAATGGTCTTGATACCCCGCACTGGAAAGAGGATATCCGTGTCTGTGTTGCCGGAGGTGCTGATACGATCCGTATCGCAAAGACCGAGACAGCACAGGATGTTAAGACCGTTGAGGAGCATGTCCTTGCGGCAGAGAAAGAGTTTGGACGCCCGGAGGGAAGCACGCTCTTAATGGCAGCCTTAGAGTCCTGCAAAGGTGTTTTAAATGCCTTGGAGGTATGTCAGTCTTCTGACAGACTTATCGGAATCGCTTTATCCGGCGGAGATTACACAAAGGACCTCCAGACAACGATCACAGGAACCGGAGTGGAGCTCATGGGAGCGAGACAGCACATGATCATGGCGGCGAGAGCGGCAGGTGTCCAGTGCTGGGATACGGTGTTCACAAACCTTGACGATATGGAAGGCTTCGAGAATGAGACAAGAATGATCAAGATGATGGGCTTCGACGGGAAGTCTCTCGTAAACCCGAGACAGATCGCCATCGTCCATAAGGTCTTCACACCGTCGGAAAAAGAGATCATCTTCGCGGAGAAGGTTGTCCGCGAGATCGATGACAAGAAGGCAAAGGGAATCGGAGTCTTCACTGTTGACGGAAAGATGATCGACATCGCATTCTACGACGGAGCAAAGAGAACACTCGCCATGGCGAAAGCAGCAGGCGTTTATAAGGGGGATTTATAAGATGATCAATGCAGTTGGAAGAGAAATTCCCGAAGAGATCTTAAAAGCAACAGGCAAGGAGCCGTTCAAGGGCGTCTATGCCTATGATAATTACGAATATACAAAGGCGGCTCCGACCGTCCGTACGTTAAACGATCCGACAAGAAGCAAGCTTGTCGAGAACATCCATGATGCCCTTGCAAAATGCGGCATTAAGGACGGCATGGTCCTTTCCTTCCATCATCATTTCCGCGAGGGTGACTATGTGGTAAACATGGTCATGGAAGAGGTTCATAAGATGGGCATCAAGGACATCACGATCTGTGCAAGCTCCTTAGGAAAAGCTCACGATCCGATCGTTCCGTACATCGAGGATGGCACCATCACCGGCATCCAGTCCTCCGGTGTCCGCGGAAAGATCGGTGAGGCGATCTCCACAGGACGGTTAAAAAACCTTGCGATCATGCGCTCCCACGGCGGACGTGTCCGCGCCATCGAGTCCGGCGAAGTCCATATCGATATCGCCTTCATCGGCGCTCCGACATGTGATGAGTACGGAAACATGCGCGCAAACGGCGGAAAGAGCGACTGCGGCGTATTATCCTACGCGATGGTCGACGCCCGGTATGCAGATAAGGTTGTTGCTGTGACAGACTGTCTCGTTCCGTTCCCGAACATTCCGGCAAGCATCTCCATGGTAGATGTGGATTACGTTTGTGTCGTAGATGAGATTGGAAATCCGGCAAAGATCGCGACAGGTGCTGCAAAACCGACGACGGATGTCAGAAAGATCATGATGGCGGATTACTGCACAAAGTTTGTTGTCAATACCCCGTATTTCAAGGAAGGTTTCTCCTACCAGACAGGTGTCGGCGGAGCTTCCATCGCCTCCACGATCTCCCTCGGAAAGATCATGGAAGAGAGAGGCATCCATATGGGACTTGGCCTCGGCGGAATCACAACTCCGATGTGTGAGCTGTTGGCGAAAGGCCTCATAAACAAGCTCGTTGATACCCAGGATTTTGATCAGGGTGCGATCGAATCCATCAAGACAAATCCGAACCACTTCGAAATCTCCGCGTCCGAGTACGCAAACCCGTTCAACAAGGGCGCTTATGTCAACAAGCTGGATTTCGTGATCCTTGCATCTCTTGAGGTTGACGTAAACTTTAACTGTAACGTCGTTGTCGGTTCCGACGGCATGATCACAGGTGCTCAGGGCGGACATCCGGATACGGCAGCAGGAGCGAAGTGCACGATCGTCATTGCTCCGCTGCTTCAGGGAAGAATCCCGGCAATCTGTACAAATGTTACGACTGTTACAACACCGGGTGAGTCTGTTGACGTGGTAATCACAGATTATGGTATTGCCATCAACCCGAGAAGACAGGACCTCATCGAATGCATGAAGGATGTTGACCTTCCATTCTGTACGATCGAAGAGCTTCGCGACAAGGCATATGCCATGGTCGGAACACCGGATCCGGTACAGTTTGATGACCGCATTGTCGGTGTCATCGAGGCCCGTGACGGCACCATCATTGATGTAGTCAGAAAGATCAAGGATTATGAGTTTACAACAGATGTAGAGTGACTCAGAGAGCGATCTGTCAGCTTGCTCTGACTGGAAAGCGTGGGGGAACACTTTGCAGCCTGTGGAACATCGGCCGGAAGCTTCAGATTCCGGCCGGACAAATAATAAAGTATAGGGGATCACACATATGTCAGAATTAACAGTAGGTATTTTAGGGTTTGTCTGTATCATTGCGATCGTTATAACCCTTTTTAAGAGCAAGACCATGCCAAGTATGGCATTCATCATTTTCCCATCGATCCTTGGTCTCATTCTTGTCCTTGGTGGATATTACACCATCGGTGAGATCGGAGACCTGATCAAAGGCGGATTTAAAAGCACCGGCCCGACCGCAGCCCTGTTTGTGTTCTCTGTCCTGTTCTTCGGAATCATGACAGATGCCGGTATGTTTGATGTAATTATCGACAAGCTTATGAAGTGCGTCGGTGACAATGTGATCGGTGTGACCGTCATGACAGCGGTTATTGCCCTGATCGGTCATCTTGACGGCGGCGGAGCATCCACATTCCTGATCGTTGTTCCGTCCATGCTTCCGGTCTACAAAAAGATGCATATGAGACCGACAACACTCCTTCGCGTAGCTGTTCTTGCAATGGGTGTATTAAACCTGATGCCATGGGCCGGTCCGACCATGCGTGCAGCATCTGTTCTCGGTATGGAGGCAGGACAGCTCTGGGGCGGTCTGATCCCGATCCAGATCTTTGGAATCATTCTCTGCCTGGCACATGCGGTGTTTGCAGGTATTCAGGAGAAGAAGAGAGGCGCCGGTCTGAACGGAAAGCTTGCAATGGAAGCAGCTTCTGAGGACGCTGCAGAAGAAGTACAGCATCAGAAGGACGAGAATGAGTATGCGAGACCGAAGCTTTTCGCTTTCAATATCTGCCTGACCATCGCAGTTATCGCTATGCTTGTATGGGATCAGTTCCCAAGCTATTTCCCGTTCATGCTCGGTGTGGCGGCAGCTCTTCTTGTAAACTATACACCGATCAAGCTTCAGAAGAAGATGATCAACCGCCATGCGGGTCCGGCGCTTATGATGTGTTCCACTCTGATGGGCGCTGCAGTCCTTATGGGTGTCCTTGTATATGGCTTTAACGCAAGCGGTGCCGCTGCGATCGCAAAGCCGGGCGTAGAGATGATGAAGACCTCCGTTGTATCCAACATGGCCAGCATCATTTCCATGATCCTCCCAGCAGCACTTGGCCAGCACTTACCGCTTGTGATCGGTATCCTTTCCGTTCCGCTTGCACTTTGCTTTGATACCGATTCCTATTTCTATGGAATGCTCCCGGTCATGATCGCAATCGGTGCTTCCTTCGGAGTTGAGGCATTCCCGATCGCCGTTGCAATGGTTGTTTGCCGTAACTGCGCAACCTTCATCAGCCCGATGGTACCGGCAACTCTGCTTGGTATCGGACTTGCCGATGTGGACATCAAGGATCACATCAAGGCCAGCTTCGGTTATGTATGGATCTTCTCGATCCTTTGCATGCTGTTTGCAGTACTGATCGGAATCCTTCCGTTATAAACGACAATTTTCTTGAATTCAGATAGAATAGAGCGGCCGCTCTTTTTACCCCACAGACGGCTGCAAACTACCCTCTTTTCAAACACCCCGGAGCTTCGATCGGATCTCCGGGGTGTTTTCCTGTTCATAAGGTTCCCGTTCATAAATCTTTTGATTTACAGAATCTGGTTGACTGTATTTTTTATTTGCCGTATAATAAAAGTTATCTATGGGAAAGCGAGGCATGTCTGATGATTAAGAGCATGACCGGATTCGGCCGCCACGAGATGGTGACGGACGAGTGTAAGATTTCAGTAGAGATAAAGGCGGTAAACCACCGGTATCTGGATCTGGGAATTAAGATGCCGAAGAAATTCAATTACTTCGAGGCATCCATGCGTACCCTCTTAAAGGATCATATCCAGAGGGGAAAGGTAGATATATTTGTAACCTACGAGGATTATACCGATGCGAAGGTATTCCTCAAATATAACAGATCCCTTGCGCAGGAATATATGGACAGCTTTAAAAAGATGTCCGATGATTTCGGCATCGACAACGACGTAAAAGTGTCTATGCTGGCAAGGTGTCCGGAGGTCCTCACGATGGAGGAGGTTCCGGAGGACGAAGAGCATATGTGGGAACTCTTAAAGGATGCTTTACTTAAGGCCTGCGAGGGCTTTGTGGAGTCCAGGATCCGCGAGGGAGAGAATTTAAAGAACGACCTGATCGGAAAGCTTGACCATATGCTGGAATTAGTTGATTTTATCGAGGAGCGTTCCCCAAAGGTGATCGTGGAGTACCGCCAGAAGTTAGAGGACAAGGTGAAAGAACTTCTCGCTTCCGCCTCTGTGGACGATTCCAGGATCGCGACGGAGGTTACGATCTTTGCCGATAAGATCTGTGTGGATGAGGAGACCGTCCGTTTGAGAAGCCACATCGAGGGAATGAAGAAGGAACTTTTGGCCGGCGGCAGTGTCGGAAGAAAGCTCGATTTTATCGCCCAGGAGATGAACCGGGAGGCAAATACGATCCTCTCGAAATCTACGGATCTTGAGATCTCTGACCGCGCGATCCTCTTAAAGACTGAGGTCGAAAAGGTAAGAGAGCAGATCCAGAATATTGAATGATCAGGGGGCATTTGTAATGCAGACAAAAGGAGTCCTTGTTGTAGTTTCCGGGTTCTCAGGAGCCGGAAAAGGAACCGTGATGAAGGCGCTTTTAGAAAAATATGATAACTACGCGCTTTCTGTATCGGCCACAACAAGAAGCCCGAGACCGGGTGAGGAAAACGGAAGAGAGTATTTCTTCCTCACAGAATCCCAGTTTGAGGATATGATCAGAAACGATGAGCTGATCGAGCACGCGCGCTATGTGGACCATTATTATGGAACACCCAGAAAATATGTGGAAGATAAGATGGCTGCGGGAAAAGACGTGATCCTTGAGATCGAGATTCAGGGAGCGTTGAATATCAAGAAGAAGTTCCCGGACGCCCTTCTCGTATTTATCGTTCCTCCGACCGCAAAAGACTTAAAAAAACGTCTGATCGGACGCGGAACGGAAAGTGCGGAAGTAATCGAGAAACGTCTCCGCCGTGCCGCGGAGGAGTCCGATGGAATGGATTCCTACGACTATATCGTTGTCAACGACGATGTGGACACCTGTGTGGAAGACCTTCACAGCCTGATCCGTTCCAGCCACTTTAAAGAGTCTGCGAACACAGACCTCGTGGCGAGAATGAAGCAGGAGCTGCACGATATGACAAAATAAAGAATGTATCCGAAAAATACCATGTGTAAAACCGGATACTTCAGATATTTAAGAACTTTTTAATTTCATGATCTGAAAGGGGCATATTTTATGTTACATCCGTCTTATACAGACTTAATTGAAGCCGTAAACAGCGACGTTGAGCCGGGCGAGCAGCCGGTAGTCCAGAGCCGTTATTCCATCGTTATCGCAGCATCCAAGCGTGCGAGACAGCTCATCGCAGGTGACGAGCCGTTAGTTGCAGGCGCTGCAGGAAAGAAACCGCTCTCCACCGCTGTTCAGGAGCTCTATGAGCAGAAGGTAAAGATCCTCACAGAGGATGAGGAGCCGGAGATCGAGACAGATTTCGAAGTAAAAGACAGAACTCCGGAAGAGATCAAAAAAGAAGAAGAGTACGCTGAGGAATAAACAGGTTCCCGGTTGTGGTCCGGCTTTCAGTCCGGCCATGGCCGGAAATATGAAAGAAAAGGAGGAAAACGGCTGAATCGGGCTTAAGTTTCCTCTTTTTTTCGCTGGCAGTCCGGAGTTTATGAGCCGGTCGGTTCTGGCGGCAGTTACGCACAGAAAGGAAATACGAACAGAATGAATTTACTTTTCATATCACTGGGCTGTGATAAAAACCTTGTGGATACGGAAAAAATGCTGGGAATCCTCGGAAAAGAGGGATATTCCTTTGTCGATGACGAGAATGAGGCAGATATCGTTGTTGTAAACACCTGCTGCTTTATCGGAGACGCAAAAGAGGAGAGCATCAACACGATCCTCCAGATGGCGGAGTTAAAGAAAAACGGTCGTTTAAAGGCACTGATCGTCACAGGCTGTCTCGCGCAGCGCTACAAGCAGGAGATCATCGATGAGATCCCGGAGGTAGACGCGATACTCGGAACGACATCCTATGAGGCTGTAGGAGCAGCGATCAGGGAGGTTATGGACGGCGAGACACCGGAAATCTTTGAAAGCATCGATGCACCGGTGAGCACGGCTACGGAGCGCCTTATCACAACAGGTGGGCACTATGCGTTCTTAAAGATCGCGGAGGGCTGCGACAAGCGCTGCACCTACTGTATTATCCCGTATCTTCGCGGAAAATACCGCAGTGTTCCGATGGAACAGCTTGTAAGAGAGGCGGAAGAACTCGCGGAGAAAGGTGTGAAAGAGCTGATCCTTGTTGCGCAGGAGACCACCCTTTACGGAAAAGACCTTTACGGCGAGAAGAAGCTTCCAGAGCTTTTAAGACGTCTGGCGGCCGTGTCCGGTATCCAGTGGATCCGCCTCCAGTACTGCTACCCGGAGGAGATCACCGACGAGCTCATCGAGACGATCAAAACTGAAGAAAAAGTCTGTAACTATCTGGATATCCCGATCCAGCACGCAAGCGATGCTGTGTTGAAGAGGATGGGCAGAAGAACCAACAACAAAGAGATCCGAGGGCTGATCGCGAAACTCAGAAAAGAGATCCCGGACATTGCGCTCCGCACCACCCTGATTTCCGGATTCCCGGGTGAGACGGAGGAAGACCACGAGATCCTGATGCAGTTTGTCGATGATATGGAATTTGACCGTCTCGGCGTATTTGCTTACTCCCCGGAGGAAGATACTCCGGCTTTCAGCTTTGAGAACCAGGTTCCGGAGGAGGTAAAACAGGATCGCCGCGATGAGATCATGGAACTCCAGCAGGAGATCGCTTTCGAGAAGTCCGAGGCGATGAAGGGACGTACCCTTGAAGTCATGATCGAGGGCAAGGTTGCTGACGAGAATGCCTACGTCGGACGTACCTACATGGACAGCCCGAACGTGGATGGACTTATCTTTGTAAACACCGGACTTTCCCTGATGTCCGGAGATTTCCTTAAGGTACGCGTCACAGGCGCGTCCGAATACGATCTGATAGGGGAGGCAGAGGATGAATTTACCGAATAAACTGACAATATTACGAGTGATCATGATCCCGTTTTTCGTAGCCGCGCTTCTTTATGACGGCGGCGCAAACCAGAACATGCGTTATGTGGCGGCGGCGCTCTTTATCATCGCGAGCCTGACCGATATGCTGGACGGAAAGATCGCGAGAAAGTATAATCTGGTAACAAATTTTGGAAAATTTATGGATCCGTTGGCGGATAAACTGCTTGTCTGCTCCGCACTGATCTGTATGATCGAGCTTCGTGAGCTTCCGGCCTGGATGGTCATCATCATTATCAGCCGTGAGTTCATTATCAGCGGCTTCCGTCTGGTGGCATCCGACAACGGTGTTGTCATCGCAGCGAGCTACTGGGGAAAATTTAAGACCACATTCCAGATGATCGGGGTGGTTCTTCTGATCTTTAATATTCCGGCGTTGTCAACTTTGACGACGATCATTGTCTGGATCGCTCTTGCATTGACAGTAATTTCACTTGTTGACTACATTGTGAAGAACGCCGGCGTTCTTACGGAAGGAAAAATGTGATGATTCGAACAGAACAGGGTTATGCCCAGATATTTAAAATTTACGGAAAAAGCGAGACGGAAGTAAAGGAAAAGCTTCAGGACCTCTTAAAGTGCGGCGGCGCTGTCGTGATCTACACGAGACGCCGCGGAAAAGATGTCCATGTTCTCGCGGAGACACAGGCGGAGGATGAGGAGTCCGCCAAGGCGGCGTTAAAACCTGTTGCCAAGGAGATCAAAAAGGCACTGGGTGACATGTATTATTCCACGAAAGAGAATGAGACGATGGAAGAGACCGTTGTGCGCCTCCTCACAAAGTACGGACTCACGGTGACAACGGCGGAGTCCTGCACCGGCGGCATGGTGGCTGCAAAGATCATCAACGTGCCGGGTGCGTCTGACGTATTTGATCAGGGTTATATCACATATTCGAACAAATCAAAGAGAAAGATCCTCGATGTCAGCAAGGCAACTTTAAAAAAATACGGGGCAGTCAGTGAGCAGACTGCAAGGGAGATGGCACTCGGCGGTGTTCTCGCGGCTGATGCGGATGCCTGTGTTGCTGTAACGGGGCTTGCTGGTCCGGACGGTGGAACAGAGGAGAAGCCGGTGGGACTCGTATACGTTTCCTGCTGCATGAAGGACGAAGTGATTGTGGAGGAATGCCACTTCAACGGTACAAGACAGGAGATCCGGGAACATGCCGCGGTCACGGCGCTGGACCTTTTGAGAAGAATGATCATCAGATCCAGACAGTAGACCGGGTCCAGGCGGGATCTGGTCATAAATATTAAGGGATGAGCAGGTGAATCATGCGCTGGTATGAAAAACTGTATGTCGGGGAAAAAGCGAAAAAGCACAGATACGAAACGATCCAGGCGGTCCGGAATGGAAGACCAATGGGCTTTTATGTCCTGACTCCGGCGGCTGGGGAGCGGAACCTTTTAGATATCTATCCGGCGCTGACATTAAAGCTTCCTTACTATGAAAAGCAGGATCTTCTGATCGTAGGGATCGCTGCGGATTTTGAGGATGCGGCGGCGCTTGCGGGGCGGATCATCTGCGAGGCATACAAAAAGACCGGCGGGTATGATGTGAACTCCTTTCTTTTCGGAAAGGGGTGCTGCGAGTGATCCATATATTGCTGATGATCTTAAAGGTCATCGGGATCATCCTGTTGGTGATCCTGGCACTGCTGCTCACAGCAGTTCTGCTCATCCTGTTTGTTCCGGTCCGGTACCGGGCGGATGTCTTATTTGAAGGAAAACCGGACGGGGAGGCGGCGGTGAGCTGGCTTCTACATCTCGTGCGGATCCGGGTGAGTTATCACGAACACGCGGATATATCCGGGCGGGTGCTGTGGTTTAAGCTGTTTGATGTGAGATTGTGGCCGCCGGAGGATGAGGAAGAACAAAAAACAAAATCAGAAACGGAGCCGGTTTTTGCGGACTTTGAAAAAACACCGGTACTGTCAGAAAATGATTCTGAAATCAGAAACACAGAGGTATCTGTTTTAACTGAAAACGAGCAGCAGGAAATACCTTTGGAAACAGTTGCGGAGACATCGAAAGCGGAAGAGAAAAAAACTGCCGGGGATGACAGGACGGCTGTCCCTGCGGAAGATGATGAACTTGTTGTCCATGCAACGGAGCTTGTTTCAGGATCGAATGAATCTTCTTCTCCCAGCGCACTGCCGGCGGGTGCTTTGAAAAACTCCTCAAAGGAAAATTTTAAGGAACCCTTTGAGAAAGAGGAGCGTGTGGAGAAGGTTAAGAACTGTTTCGGTGCGAAGATCAAAGAAAAATTGGCTCGGCTTATAAAAAAAGCCCGAACTCTTTGGAATAGAATCCGGGAACTGCCCGGAAAGATCCGGAAGCTGGCCGATGGGATATCAAAGAAGAAAATTTCTCTGGAAAAGACCTGGAACAGCATCTCGATGTTCTGGCACGACGGGCAGAACCAGAAAGCGTTTCACCTTGTCTGGAAGCGCACAAAAAAACTTGTCCGCTACGTTCTTCCGAAAAAGGTGCAGGGACGGATTCGCTTCGGTTTCGATGATCCCTACGATACGGGGCAGGTTCTCGCGGCGGTCAGTCCGTTTTACGGCTTATACGCCAGAACGCTGACTCTGGAGCCGGATTTCACCGGAACGGCGCTTGACGGAGAACTTCATTTTAAGGGGCGGATCGCCCTGTGGTATCCGCTCTGGACGGCAGCAAGACTGTTTATCAGTAAAGATTTCAGAAGATTACTTCGTTTCTTGAGGAAAAGAGATTCTGGGACGAAAAAAGCATAGATTTAGGAGGAATCGGTATGGCAGAAAATCAGTTTCCATCTACCGTGGACGCACTGTTTAAGGGGATGGATCATTTCATTACATCAAAAACCGTTGTGGGCGAGCCTGTGAAGGTGGATGAGAACACGACGATCATCCCGCTTGTGGATGTGACCTGCGGCATGGCAGCCGGTTCCTTTGCACAATCAGCAAAGACAAATGGCGGCGGCGGTATGAGCGCGAAGATGAGCCCCAGCGCTATCCTTGTGATCCAGAACGGCATGACAAAGCTCGTCAATATCAAACATCAGGATGCAGTCACCAAAGTCCTCGACATGGTCCCGGATATCGTAAACCGCTTCACCGGCGGCAATGATATTACTCCGGACGCGGCGGCAAAAGCGGAGAAGATGGCAGCTGAGATGGAGAAAGAGAAATGAACACAATTCCTCGGAGTGATCCGGGGAATTGTTGTATCTGAACGCCATTTATGATAAAATGGTTTTAACGATTTCGGGGTATGAGAGGAGGGAATAAGCGTGACACATTTAAATATCCCGGTAGGAATTTCTGATTTTGCTGAGATCCGGCAGAACGGATATTATTATGTCGATAAGACAGGCCTTATTGCCGAGGTATTAAAGGCTCAGGCAGTAAAAGTGACACTGATTACCCGTCCAAGGAGATTCGGAAAGACATTGGGGATGAGTACTCTGGAAAATTTCTTTAGTATCCGAAAAGACAGTGCGGTATTGTTTCAGGGACTGGGGATCATGAATGCTTCGGCGCTCTGTCAGAAATGGATGAATCAGTGTCCGACGATCTTCCTTTCGTTTAAAGATGTGGATGGCCTGACTTTCGATAGTGCCTACGGAATGTTGGAAGCAACGATTGCTGAATTATTTCGAAAATATACAGACCTTCTGGACAGCGAAAATGTAAATGATTATGACAAAGAAGCTTTTCGCCGTATCTTAAAAGGCGAAGCCGGTACGACCGGAATCAAGAAAAGTCTCTCTCTTCTCATGCGAATGCTGAGTGATCATTATGGAAAACAAGTGGTGCTGTTGCTGGATGAGTATGATGTTCCTGTGGCCAAGGCGAGCAATCACCATTATTATCAGGAAATGTTAGAAGTAGTGAAAGCAATGATGAGCACTGCATTAAAAGACAACAATGCCCTTCAATTTGCAATCATTACCGGCTGCCTGAAGATCGCGAAAGAGAGTATTTTCACCGGAACAAATAATTTCGTGTCAGATACGATCACTTCTTCCAGGCTGAATGAATACTTTGGATTTACGCAAGATGATGTAGACAGGATTTTACGGGATGCGGATGCCAAAGATCATGCAGAGGCGATGAAATACTGGTATGACGGATATCATTTTGGCGATTTTGATGTATATTGTCCGTGGGATGTGATGAATTACCTGTTTGATCTTTCGAACGATCCGAAGGCAAGACCTGCGAGTTACTGGAAGAATACGAGCGATAACGCAATCATCCGCTCCTTTATCGATTATTCGGGGAGCAGTATTACCGGAAAACTGGAAACATTGTTAGCGGGAGGAACGATCTCACAGAAGGTTGAAGAAAACCTCACATACGATCTTCTGCACTCCTCAGAAGAAAATTTGTGGAGCATTCTTTATCTGACCGGCTATCTGACAGGGGTTCGCGGAGAAGATCAGACTACAAAACTTATGATTCCGAACGCGGAGATCCGGGAGATCTTCGAGTCGACTGTCGTAAAGTGGTTTCAGGACAAAGCGAAAGGAACTGACCGAAGAACTCTGTTCCATGCAGTATGGAATGGTGACAGTGAACTTTTGACGCGTGAGATGAGCACGCTGTTGAGAATGACCATCAGCTATCATGATTATAAAGAAGATTTTTATCATGCATTCCTTGCTGGAATCTTCGCCGGTGCGGGGTATATGGTGGAATCCAACCGAGAACACGGTGAGGGACGGAGTGATGTGATCGTATGCGATTCGGAAAACGGACGGCTCGCTGTCTTTGAGGTTAAGTGTTCTGCCGCACTTGAGAAAATGGAAGAAAGCTGTGAAACGGCATTGCGCCAGATCGATGAACGCATGTATGCAAAAGAGTTTGAAGACAGCTATGATCAGGTTCTCTGCTATGGAATTTCTTTCTATAAGAAACGCTGTCTGGTAAAGAAAATTCACTCGTGAACTCGTGAAATTCATGATTACTGGAAAGATACAGAACTGTTGCGAATCATTATCTAAAAGACCGCATAATCTGTCATAGACATTCCTTTTTGGGAGAATGGGTATGAAGCGATTATGCGGTCTTATGCTGTTCTGCGTAGGTTTCGGTATGACCTGGGCGTTAGTGCTGCCGACGACATTTTTCCTTGTACTCACGGCGGCGGCGCTGATGATCGTGGGGTATAATCTGTTTTGTGGGTAAAAATATTAAGCCCGTTAGTATTAGATTCTTATTTTTGTCGACATAAAAACCAAACAAAATATTGTCCCTTGTTGAATGCACTGCACCTTATATATTAAATAAATAACAAGAAGCACAGGAGATGGATTTATGCTATTCTTAGTATTATGCACCTTTTCAGAAGATGAGCAGGTTTGGATCGAACAATTATTTAATGAAAATCACACCCTTTTATATAAAGTTTCTTATCAGTTGCTTCAATCAGAAACAGACGCGGAAGACGCTGTTGCACAGGCATTTTTAAATATAATGGAACATTTTGAAAAAATCAGCCAGTTACCACGCCGCGACCAGATTCCCTATAGTGTTATTATTGCAAAGAATGCATCCTATGATATTCTTCGTAAGAAGAAAAAGATGATTCCGGTGGAAGAGTTTTATGAAACAAGGACGGATTCTGGAGTAGAAGAAGCTTTCTTTGAAAAATTCAAGAAGGAGCAGTTGGCGGTGGCATTAGAACATTTAGAAGAAAATGATCGAACACTTCTTATGTTTCGATTTGGTCGTAACATGTCATTAAAAGATATCGCAGTGCTGATGGGAATCTCGGAAGAGACAGCTAAAAAGAGGAGCCAGCGGGCAATAAAAAAACTGAAGAAAAAACTGGAAGAAATTGAGAGGTAAAAAGTGACAAGTATTTTAAGAGAAGTTTGTCGAGAAAGATTGAATCAAGAGTGGGCACAAGCTGATAGGAGTCTAGATAATTACAAAAATGTGATGTCAAAAGAAAGTAAATTGATTGACGAAGGGGAAATTAGAAAAAACATTTTGGATAAGGCAGCAAATAAAATTCTTGCACTCCCATTCCCGGAACAGGCTGTATTTCATCTTTATTATGCTTTTCACTTAGATGACTCGCAGATTAATGAAATTCTCATGATTCCGTATGCTCATGGAATGCGGATTAGTATGTTGAATTACCTTCAAAAATGGACAAGTACTCCAGAAATATTTGCATGTCCAGAAAGCATTTCTCAGATATGCACAATATCACTGATAAAGCTAATGGCTGAGATAAATACAACAGAGGATATCCAACATGTGTATTCTAGACGTTTCAGAAAACAATTACGGAAAATCCATATTACACAACAACCGACAGATCATTTATTTCGTGGAATTTTGCGGGCTGCAGCTGTTTTTCTTGCAATTTCTCTCGGATTTTCAACAGCAATGGTCACAAATGCGGAATTTCGTGGAAAAATTTTGGAATGGATCGTGGAGACATATCCGAAGTATTCTAAAATCGGGTTGGAAGGTATACAAAATAAGCATGTCATAGAGGAAGGGAATAATTTAGGTTCTTTCCAGATTAACTATATTCCAGATGGATATCAATTGGTATATCAGAGCAATCTCCCATTAATGAAAAAATTCAGATATAAAAATTCAGAAAATACCAGTATTACAATACAATTTTCACCTGGGAATGGGTCAAATAATTATAATACGGAGAATTCAGAAATAAAGTCATGTATGATCGGAGAGAAAAATGTATTATATTGGGAAAAAGATGGAGTCCGAATGTGTGTGATTAAGGAAGGGGAATGGCTGATAAGCGTTGTCACAGAACTTCCATTTAATGAAGTATTCAAAATTGTGGAAAATATAAATTATTGTAATTGACATGTCCCTAAAGTCTCATTTGACCGTTATATAGATGAAAAAGATAAAGGAGGTAAAGCAAAAATCAGTTTTTCTAAATCTAATTAAGAAGGTGATACATGCTTTTTTTATTAATAATCACACCCATTGTCCATTTCTTGTTTGCAAAAACAAAGTTCACAATAACGAGAATTATAATTGTATTGCTTCAAGAAATTATACAGACGATGATATGGAAACGGATATATGCAAATCGTACTCAATGGTTTTCGTATTTTCTAATATTATTTGGTACAATAATTCCATATATGCTATATTTAGATAAGGATATTCCTAGTGGTTGTATGGCAACTATAATATTAATAGCGCTTTTTTTATGGATAGAACTTCTACAATATCAAAGAAAACTTCTGTTTTTCACTTTTGGTGTATCGATAGCATGTTTATTATTATATTATAAAGGATTTCCAACGAAAATGTGTGAAATATTTCCGTTATTAGTATACTGCATAGAAATATTTCCGTTAATGCTCCAAGCAAAAAAAGAAAAGTAAGGGAATGCCTGACAATAACTCGGATATGAGTGCAGAAACAAGAGTATATCATATATCCTTCGGATAATATAATAGGTTTTGCGATGGAAAGTCGCGAATACTGGTAAAGAATGAATAAAAAGATCGAGCTACTAATAATAGATGCTCACAGAAGTTTTATAGATACGAAAAATAAAGGCACCCTCATTTGAGGATGCCTTTATTTCGATTCCCTATCTTG
The DNA here is from genome assembly GCF_003435125.1 of Clostridium sp. AM25-23AC. Lineage (NCBI taxonomy): Bacteria > Bacillati > Bacillota > Clostridia > Eubacteriales > Clostridiaceae > Clostridium > Clostridium sp. AM25-23AC. The sequence continues at coordinate 124,669 of NZ_QWGI01000005.1, forward strand.
TAAAAGGAGGATTAAGCTCTCTCAACGAGACCGGATCTTAAGCAGGAAGTGCATACATACATCTTGCGGGAGCCGCCGTTAACCTTAACCTTTACAGATTTTACATTCGCGTTCCAGATTTTATTGGATCTTCTATGGGAATGGCTTACTCCATTACCAAAGTGAGCCGCCTTTTCGCAAATAGCACATTTAGCCATGATTCCACCTCCTTAATCATTCATACGGTTGGATGCAAAAATCCATAACATGGATATCATAGCAGAAGATTAAATATTTTGCAAGCAAAATTTTTAGAGATTTCACATTTTTTTGAAAAATAAGTGGAATCCCATGGACAGAGAAAACTTGATATGGTATATTAGGATTATTAAAGTTCAATTATAAAGGAACTTTTGCGCGAATGAGCCGGGCGGTTTCTGTTATGAAATGACTGGATCATTGGCGTTTGCGCCTTTTTATCAGGATACGGCGCTTATAATCAGTAGGAATGGAGGCTTAGCGTATGAAGGGATGTATTAACAATAAAATGGGACAGATCCAGATCGACACCGATGTTATCGCTCTTTATGCCGGCACGACAGCGGTAGAATGCTTTGGAATCGTGGGAATGGCTGCAGTAAGTATGAAAGACGGTCTGGTAAAGCTTTTAAAGAGAGAAAGCCTGACTCACGGAATCAATGTAACGATCAATGACAATGCAATTGAGATCGACTTCCACGTAATCGTATCCTATGGCGTCAGCATCTCGACCGTAGCGGATAACCTGATCGAGAGTGTGAAATACAAAGTAGAAGAGTTCACGGGAATGCCGGTTGAAAAGATCAATATCTTTGTTGAAGGCGTTCGAGTGATAGATTAAGGAGGAAGTAAAATCCATGGAATTAAAGTCCGTAGATGCCGCTCTCTTACAGAAAGCGGTTCTGGCCGCAGCGAAAGGCCTTGAGGCAAAAAAAGAATGGATTAACGAATTAAACGTATTCCCGGTTCCGGACGGTGATACGGGTACGAATATGACCATGACGATCATGGCCGCAGCAAGAGAGGTGGCTGCGATCGAGAATCCGACAATGGAGTCCATCGCGAAGGCTCTCTCATCCGGTTCCTTAAGAGGTGCCCGCGGTAACTCCGGCGTTATCTTATCCCAGTTATTCCGCGGTTTCACAAAAGAGATCAAGGAATCCAATGAAATTACAGTGACAAGCCTGGCGAATGCCTTTACCCGCGCAACTGAGACTGCCTACAAGGCTGTTATGAAGCCGAAGGAAGGTACGATCCTCACTGTGGCAAAGGGAATGGCTGAGAAGGCCGTTGATCTTGCGACACAGACAGATGACGTGATCGATTTTCTGACCCAGGTCATCGAGGAAGGCGACTATGTATTAAGCCAGACTCCGGAGATGCTCCCGGTATTAAAACAGGCTGGCGTTGTCGATTCCGGCGGACAGGGACTTATGCAGGTCATGAAGGGCGGTCTTGACGGTCTTTTAGGAAGAGGGATTCCGTTTGATACCGCTGCGCCGGCAGCCGGAAACACAGAGTCCACAAAGCCGAAGGTGGCTGCAGGAAGTGATGAGCTTTCTACTTCCGATATTAAGTACGGCTACTGCACCGAGTTTATCGTAAACGTGGAGAAAACCTACGATATGGACGAGGAGCAGAAATTCAAGGGATATTTAGAGTCCATCGGTGACTGCGTCGTTGTAGTTTCCGATGACGATATTATCAAAGTCCATGTCCACACGAACCATCCGGGTCTTGCATTTGAGAAAGGTCTGACTTACGGTTCCCTTTCCAGAATGAAGATCGACAATATGCGCGAGGAGCACCACGAGCGTCTGATCCAGAACGCTTCCAATGTTGCCCAGACTCCGGAAACTCCGGCAGAGGCAAAAAAAGAGGAAGCTCCGGCATCCAACGAGCCGAGAAAACCGTACGGCTTCATCGCTGTCTCCATCGGTAAAGGTCTCGGTGAGATCTTCAAGGGAATTGGCGCTGACTACCTGATCGAGGGCGGACAGACGATGAACCCGAGTACCGAGGATATGCTAAATGCCATCGAGAAGGTAAATGCGGACGTGATCTACATCCTTCCAAACAACAAGAATATCATTCTTGCCGCAGAACAGGCAAAGAGCCTCGTGGAAGATAAGAAGATCTTCGTTGTTCCGTCCAAAACCGTACCGCAGGGGATCGCAGCTCTCATCAACTTCCTTCCGGATCTTTCCCCGGAGGAGAACCTTGAGAATATGACATCCGAGATGGGCCGGATCCACACCGGACAGATCACTTATGCAGTCCGCAACACGAACATTGACGGAATGGAGATCCATGAGGGCGATATTATGGGAATCGGCGATTCCGGCATGCTTGCCGTAGGACAGAACGTCAATGAGACCGTTCTTGAGACCTTAAAGCGCATGGTGGAGGATGAATCCGAACTGATCAGTGTCTACTTTGGTGAAGATGTGACGGAGGAGGATGCCGAGGCTCTTGTAGAAAAAGTGCAGACAGCATTCCCGAACTGTGAAGTTGAATTAAATGACGGCGGTCAGCCGATCTATTACTACCTGCTTTCTGTAGAGTAAGCGGGAAATGCCAGCGGTGTTCGATACCCGGCAAATGAATAACGACAGAAAAGCTGCTCCCTTTGGTCAAAAGACCTGATGAGGCAGCTTTTTCAGTGAGATAAAAAGCGGGAAATTTCCGGCATTCTCTTAGAGTGCTGCGGACTGCACCGCAGGATAAGATAAAAAGGAGCGTGAAACAGGTGGCAAACGACCAGTCCATAGAGACTTTAAAAGGCATCGGGGAAAAAACCGCAAAACTCTTTGAAAAAGTCGGGATCCGCACCGTCGATGACCTGCTCCATTACTATCCAAAGGGATATGATACCTATGGGAAACCGCAGGCTATTGGGGAACTCTCCGAGGGCGAGACAGGGACAGTGGCAGGTTTTTTAAAGACAGGAGCCACCGGAGTCCATATAAACGGTCTCTCTATCGTTCAGGCGACCATAAGCGATATGACGGGGAAATTACGCCTTGTCTGGTATCACATGCCTTATTTAAAGAACACCCTGCGGGCGGACAGCCATTTTATTTTCCGTGGACGCGTGACCCGTAAAAAGAACGGACTCACGATGGAACAGCCCCAGATGTTTCAGCCGGAGGCATACGAAGGACTTTTATCCAGCCTGCGGCCCGTATATGCCCAGACGAAGGGACTTGGGAATAAGACGATCACCTCCGCGGTGGAACAGGCCCTTGCGATCCGCACTTTGGAACGGGATTATCTGCCGGCAAGTCTCAGGATCGCAAATGAGCTTGCGGAATATAATTTTGCGATCGAACATATCCATTTCCCGGCGGATAAGGAAGATCTGACATTTGCCAGAAAACGCCTCGTATATGATGAGTTTTTCTTTTTCCTTCTGGCGGTACGCCGTTTAAAGGATAAACGTCAGGATGTGCAGAGCCTGTTCTCTGTAAAAAAGCAGGACGAATGCAGAAGACTTCTGAATGAGCTGCCGTATAAGCTCACAGATGCCCAGATGAGGACGCTGGAGGAGGTGCTGAAGGACCTCAGAAGCGGTTCTGTCATGAACCGGCTGATCCAGGGGGATGTTGGCTCCGGTAAGACGATCATAGCGGTACTGGCGCTTCTGGCCGTCTGTGAGAATGGATATCAGGGAGCCCTTATGGTTCCGACGGAAGTCCTTGCGAGGCAGCATTTCGAATCTGTGACAGAACTTTTTGAAAAACATGGTGTTGATAAAAATGTGGTTCTCATCACCGGATCCATGACGGCAAAGGAAAAACGCATCGCCTATGGGAAAATTGCCTCCCATGAGGCAGACATGATCATAGGCACCCACGCCCTGATCCAGGAGAAGGTCGTTTATGACAACCTTGCGCTCGTCATCACGGACGAGCAGCACCGGTTCGGTGTTGCCCAGAGGGAGATGTTCGGAAATAAGGGACAGATGCCCCACGTGCTGGTCATGAGTGCTACCCCGATTCCAAGGACACTGGCGATCATCCTGTATGGGGATCTCGATATTTCCGTTATTGATGAGCTTCCGGCGAACCGCCTTCCCATAAAGAACTGTGTGGTGGATAAGAGCTATCGCCCCCGGGCATACCGATTTATTGAAAATGAGGTGAAAAATGGCCGACAGGCCTATGTGATCTGCCCGATGGTGGAGGAGAGCGAGATGATCGAGGCTGAGAATGTTCTGGATTATACAAAGATTCTCAGAGAGCACCTGCCGGGGATACGAGTGGAGTATCTTCATGGGAAAATGAAGGGAAAAGAGAAGAATCAGATCATGGAAAAATTTGCTGCGGGGGAGATTCAGGTTCTTGTCTCCACCACGGTCATAGAAGTCGGGGTGAATGTGCCGAATGCCACGGTGATGATGATAGAGAACGCCGAAAGGTTCGGTCTGGCGCAGCTCCATCAGCTTCGCGGTCGTGTCGGACGAGGAGACAGGCAGTCCTACTGCATTATGGTGAATGCCTCCGGCAATAAAGAGAAGAACCGGCGTCTTGATGTCTTAAATAAGTCTAACGATGGTTTCTATATTGCCTCCGAAGACCTGAAGCTCCGTGGTCCCGGTGATATCTTCGGGATACGCCAGAGCGGCGATCTGGAGTTCCGGCTGGCGGATATCTACACAGACGCGGTGACTCTTAAGAAAGTTTCCGAGGATGTGAACCGGCTTCTGGATCGGGATGAGGATCTGGAGGAGGAAGAGAATCAGGAATTGAAAAAACGTCTCGACCGCTTTATGGAAGAGAAGTATGAGAAACTGAATCTGTAACGAGAAAGAAAATAGTACGGGACAGACAGCGTAGAAACCGAAACGATGCTATAAATTTTTAATAAAGAGGAGATGGACAAACATGACGAGACTTGATGAACTCTTATATGAAATGATACGCTACGATGACAGGGATGTAAAACGGATCCAGCATTTTTTAAAGGTCCACGAATTTGCAAGGCTGATCGGTCTGGAGGAAAAGCTCGATCCTTATACTCAGGAAATCCTCGAGGCGGCAGCCATCGTTCATGATATCGGAATTCACAAGGCGGAAGAGAAGTATGGACGGAATACCGGAAAATATCAGGAGCTGGAGGGACCGGGCGAGGCGCGGACCATGCTTACCGCTCTTTCCTGGCCCGAGGAGGTCATTGACCGTGTCTGCTATCTGGTAGGTCATCACCATACCTATGACAATATTGACGGGATGGATTACCAGATCCTTGTGGAGGCAGATTTCCTCGTCAATCTCTTCGAGGATGGAGCGACGCCGGATACCCAGAAGAGCGTGTTTGCCAGAAATTTCCGGACAGAAGGCGGAAAGCGCCTGTTCGGGCTTATGTTTGAGAGCGGAGAGGAGTAAACAGGTGAAAACACTTGTCATTGCCGAGAAACCTTCGGTGGGACGCGACATCGCTCGTGTCTTAAAATGCAGCCGTTCCGGAAACGGATGTCTGGAAGGTGACAAATATATCGTCACCTGGGCATTAGGGCATCTGGTGACTCTGGCGGACCCGGAGGATTACGATAAGAAATATAAAGAATGGAAGATAGAAGACCTCCCGATGATGCCGGAAACCTTCAGCCTGGAGGTCATAAAGCAGACCGGGAAACAGTATCAGGCGGTAAAGAGCCAGATCCACAGGAAAGATGTGGGTGACATCGTGATCGCCACGGATGCCGGGCGGGAAGGCGAGCTTGTAGCGAGACTGATCTTAAAAAAGGCGGGGACGGATAAGCCCCTGAAACGTCTCTGGATCTCTTCCGTGACGGACAAAGCGATCCGGGAAGGCTTCGCGTCGCTGAAAAGCGGGAAAGAGTATGAACCGCTCTACGCTGCCGCCATGTGCCGGGCGGAGGCGGACTGGCTTGTGGGGATTAACGCCACGAGAGCGTTGACCTGTAAATATAACGCCCAGTTATCCTGCGGGCGCGTCCAGACACCGACACTGGCCATGATCGCAAAGAGGGAGGAACAGATCAGAAACTTTGTGCCGAAGCCATATTACGGAATCCGGGCGGAGGCAGGAGCTTTAAAGCTTATCTGGAGAGACAAAAAATCAAACAACACGTCCTCTTTTGATAAGGAGCGGATGCAGACGATCCTGGAGAAAATATCCGGAACGCCCCTTAAGATCGTCTCCGTGAAGAAGACACCGAAGCACACGGAGCCACCGCTTTTATATGATCTGACAGAGCTCCAACGGGAGGCGAACCGTCGGTTTGACTATCCGGCAAAGAAGACCCTTGATATCATGCAGAGACTTTACGAGAATCATAAAGTGTTAACATACCCGAGAACAGATTCCCGTTATCTGACTGCGGATATCGTGCCGACGATCCGGGAAAGACTGAAAGCCTGCGCGGTGGGGCCTTATCGGAAACTTTCAGGAACCCTGTTTAACAAGGAAATCAAGGCAAGACCGGGATTTGTAAATGATGCGAAGGTCTCTGACCATCATGCGATCATCCCGACGGAACAGTTCGTGGATCTCACCCATATGACGATCGACGAGAGACGGATCTATGATCTTGTGGTGCGGAGATTTCTTGCGGTGCTGTATCCGGCGTATGAATATGAACAGACATCGATCATCGCGGAGAGCGGCGGTGAGAGGTTTACTGCCCATGGAAATATCGTGAAGTCCGCAGGATGGAAAGCGGTGTATGAGGAGCAGGATGAACCGCTGGAAACAACGGATCTGGTGTCTGAGTCCGAGTGCAGCCAGAACCTTCCGGAGCTTTCTGAGGGTGATTCTTTCATAAATACACATTATATTCTGACGGAAGGAAAAACGAAGCCGCCAGCGAGATTTACGGAGAGTCTTCTCTTATCTGCCATGGAAAATCCGATATCATTTATGGAATCAGATGATAAGATGCTCGCAAAGACCCTTGGCGAGACGGGCGGTCTTGGAACCGTAGCCACAAGGGCAGATATCATTGAAAAACTGTTCTCCTCATTTCTTCTTGAAAAAAAGGGGAAGGAGATCTGGCTCACATCCAAGGCAAAGCAGCTTCTGGAACTGGTGCCGGAAGATCTGAAAAAGCCGGATATGACAGCTCAGTGGGAAATGCGCCTTTCAGCCATCGCGAAAGGAAGGGAGAGCCGGACTGTCTTTATGAAGGAAATCCGAAGCTACTCCGAAGATCTGATCTCCGAAATCAAACAGGGACAGGGAAGCTTCCGTCACGATAATATGACCGGAAAGCGATGCCCACAGTGTGGAAAATTCCTTCTGGCCGTAAAAGGAAAGAACAGCGAAATGCTCGTCTGCCAGGACAGAGAATGCGGATACAGGGAGACTGTCGCAAGGACATCCAATGCACGCTGCCCGGTCTGCCATAAACGGATGGAGCTGCGCGGAAAAGGGGACGGACAGATCTTCGTCTGCACCTGCGGTCACAAGGAAAAGCTCTCGGCATTTAAGAGCCGGAGAGAAAAAGAGGGCGCAGGTATCTCGAAGAAGGACGTTGCAAGATATCTAAACCGCCAGAAAAGAGAGGCTGAAGAACCAGTAAATAATGCGTTCGCAAAGGCGCTTGCGGGAATCAGACTGGACAACCAGTGAGCGCAGAGGGCTGCAGGTATGATCTGCAGGTGTTTGATGAGTGGAAAGGAGACAAGCGATGTCAATCAAATTAAAGCAGGTATTTTCAGGAGAACGTCTTATGGAGATCCATGCACTCTACGAGACCGCCTTCCCTGCCGGTGAGAAGAAGCCTTTCTCCATGATCATATCCGGACAGGAGACAGGCCTTGTGGAGATTCTGTCGGCAGAAGAGAATGATACATTTCTCGGACTTGCGATCATGGCAAAATCGGGAGACCGGGTTCTTCTCGACTACTTTGCCATCGCGTCTGAAAGAAGAGGTCAGGGAACCGGTTCCGCGGTGCTGCAGGCGCTAAAGGAGCGATATCAGGGGATGCGGATCATTATTGAGATCGAGAGCACAAAATGCGTCGATGAGGAAGAACTTGTGATCCGCACCCGAAGAAAAAGCTTTTATCTCCGGAATGGCTTTACAATGCTGTCGTACTACGTCGATCTTTGGGGAACTGAGATGGAGATGCTTTCCAACGGGCTTCCCTGCCCTTACGAAGAATATCTTGATATCTATACAACGGCATTCGGAACACAGGTATCAGACAGGATCCACTTTTTGGGGGAAGCACCGGCTGCAGCTGAGCTCTGACAGCACACGGAAGAGATTTTCAAAGAATTATGGATCCATTTCACAAAATGTACACAGGGGTATGCTATAGTGGACGAAAGCTGTCAGATGCATGCGGACATGCCTTTGACGGCTTGCACTAATTAAATCAATCATGAGAGGATTACCAAATATGAAAAAACATGTATTATTCGGAGCTCTGCTCCTGACTGCGGCACTTTCTGCAGGACTTACCGGATGTTCTTCTTCCGGCACAAAGGAATCCGGATCTCCGAAGGTAGAGATCTCCGAGATCCGCGATGATGTAGTGGAACCGGACTTTTCCGGAGCGGATATTGAGGTTTGCGCTTTAAAGGCTCCGATCGATTTTGATTATTCCAGCGCGGATGCCGATATGATCTTTAAGAAAAAAGACGGGGCATGGCTGGATGCCATGGAGCCGGAAATCCCCCTCAACCAGGAAAAATTTGAGGCAATGGCCCAGAATTTCCTGAATCTCCATGCGATCTCTGAGGTGGGAGACGCGGAGAATCTTTCTGATTACGGTTTTGATGAACCGGCGTATGAGGTAACGATCACGGACAGTGAAAAAGGAGAAGTTACTTTTGACATTGGAAATAAGGATTCCGTCGGAAATTATTATCTCTCCGATGGAAAAAAATTATATCTGGTCAAAGCGTCCACGGTAGATGCCCTTGTCTTTGAATATGATACTCTGGTAGTCCGGGACGGCCTGACACTTCAGATTGCTCCGTCTGATCTTCAGAAGGTTTCTATCACCATGGACGGAAAGACGACAGAGATCACAAGTGCTGACAGCGAAGCACTGACAACGATCGCAAATGGGATCAACAACCTGAAGGCCTTTGATTATGCCAGCTACCATCTTGCAGAGCAGGATCTTGCCAATACAGACCTTACGACCGATACCCGCATTACATTTCAGGCAGAGCTTACTGTAAACGGTGAGAAGAAATCTCTCACGATCTATGTGGGCACCTATGCGGATCCGAACCGGACATACCGCTATGTGCAGCTTGATGGATCAGATATGATCATGGTCGTTGATAATACAGCCGTTTTAGACCTTTTAAACGGCATGGTTCCGGAAAAGGATCTTGAATAAAGAATCTATACAGAAGGCAGGAAAAGGGAATTCATGATTCCTTTTTCTTGCCTTTTTTTCGTTTTTGAGCTATGATAATACACAAGTTTGGAATAAAGGAGAGAAAAAACATGAATCAATTACTGGATCTCTTCCTTACGTTTGCCCGCATCGGCGGTCTTACCTTTGGCGGTGGATACGCGATGCTTCCGATCCTCCAGAGAGAGGTCGTTGAGAAGAGACACTGGGCAACAGAAGAGGAACTTATGGACTATTACGCGATCGGCCAGTGTACCCCGGGCATTATCGCGGTAAATACGGCGACCTTTGTCGGACAGGGACTTGCCGGCTCCATTGGCGGTATCGTCGCGACTCTGGGCGTTGTATTCCCGTCCCTGATCATTATCACGGTCATCGCGGCATTTATCCAGAACTTTGCGCATCTCGCGATCGTACAGAACGCCTTTGCGGGTATCCGTGTCTGCGTCTGTATCCTGATCTTCAACGCGGTGGTCAAACTCTGGAAAAAGGCAGTTGTGGATAATCCGACATTAGTGATCTGCCTGCTTGTGATCCTCGGCTCCGCACTTACGGAGTTTTCCCCGATCGTGTTCGTTATCCTTGCGGCTGCTGCAGGAATTATCTTAAAGAATAAGGAGGCTGCTTCCAAATGATGATCTTTGTCAGACTTTTCTTTGAGTTTTTTAAAGCTGGTCTCTTTGCAATCGGCGGCGGGATGGCGACACTCCCGTTCCTCTACAATATCTCCGATAAGACAGGCTGGTTCACCTACGGACAGCTTGCGGACATGGTGGCGATCTCCGAGTCCACACCAGGTCCGATGGGCGTCAACATGGCAACTTACGTTGGATTTACAACAGCCGGTCCTGCTGGTGCAGTAATTGCTACACTCGGTCTGATCACACCGTCCATTATCGTGATCCTGATCATTGCCGGATTCTTAAAGGCGTTCAAGACAAACAAGTATGTTCAGAACGCTTTCTACGGACTCCGCCCGGCATCAACAGGTCTGATCGCGGCAGCAGGACTTTCCGTTCTGTCCTTGGTTCTTCTTCACAAGGACGCTTTTGCGGCAAGCGGAAAGATCACAGACCTGATCAGCATCCGCAGTATCATTCTTCTTGCAGTACTTTATTATTTCACGGCAGTCTGCAAAAAGACGAAAGGACTCCATCCGGTTGCGTTTATTGCGGCATCCGCAGTGATCGGAGTTGTGTTTCGGTTCGGAGGAGTTTAAAATTTAAGAAAATATGTGCCTGTGGGAGCGTTCCCGCAGGCTTTTTTCTTCCGAAAAACTGTCTGAAAAAGCATGGTGGGACTGCGGGGATATTATATATTCATTTTGTAAAATGTATGCTCTTGACAAAAAGGTGGATCAATTATTGCCGTTATCTGCTAAAAATGGATTGATGAATATTGTGTACGATTCTGGAACATTTATTCGTAATCAAAATATAAAGGGGTGTGATTATGATTAAACGGGGTAAGAGGTATTCGATTTTGAGTGCGGTCGGACTGTGCGTTCGATGCAGCGCTGGTGTCTCGGTAGCAGTGATGTTACTGTATTTGTTCCAAGGGCTTACGCCAGCTCTGCTCACACTGGCGACAGGGGCCTTCATTGATGCGGCGATAGGGCTTTTGCGGTCCGGGGAGTATGCCGACGTTGGGAGAGCGCTGACTGCGGTGTCTCTACTAGTGAGCTTCGATTGGATTTCCAACCAACTTCTCGATCTTCTGGTGGGGCGGCTACGGATCGATGTGCGAGAGAGGTTCGGAACGGAGATGGTGGAGAAGGTCGCTGATCTTCGATATCGATATGTGGAGAATCCGGAGAGTTGGGATCTGATCACGAAGATTTCCACTGATACGGATGAGAGTATCTTGAATGCGTTTCAGGCGTTGCTGGCGTTTTTGGCGCTGGTATGGAAAGCGCTGGGTTTATTTCTGGTGATGTTTCGATATGTGCCAGCAGCGGCTCTGGCTGTGACGGCCTGTGCGGTGCCTTTGGTAATGCTGTCTTTGGCCGGAGGGCGAGCCAGTTATGCCGGAATCAGCGAGACCCAGGGGCTAAAGCGGCGGTATGAGTATATTTCCAGGCTTTTAACCGGAAGGGATGCGGCGGAAGAGAGGACTTTGTTTGGCTGGGCCGGATATTTCAATGGTGAGTGGGAGAGTGCCTATAAGAAATGGCTCGGAGTAAACGCGAGGGTGAATCTGAAATCTTTTGCGAAGGCGAAACTTGGCAGCATCTCCTTGGTGTTGATCGCGATCGTGGTGATGACTGCGCTGCTTCCTGGCGTCGTGGCAGGAGAGATTACGATTGGTATATTTATGGCTTTGGTTTCGAATATATTCTCACTGGTACAACTCATGTCCTGGAGTCTGCTCCACAGCGTCAGCGAGATCGCGAAATATAACGAGTTTTTTCATGATGTTGAAACCTTTACCAAAATGGATTTTAGGGAGGCGGAGAGCGTGAGCTGTGAATTGCCGGAGTTCTCTTCGCTGGAGTTTCGCGATGTTACTTTTGCCTATCCGGGGACTAAGCGAAAGGTGCTTGACCATCTCTCGTTTCAGATTTCAGCCGGGAAAAGCTATTCATTTGTCGGCGCAAACGGGTGTGGGAAGACTACGATTACGAAGCTGATCGCTGGGCTATATGATGATTATGAGGGACAAATTCTGATTAACGGAACGGATATTCGGGAGTGGGGCCCCGGACGGATCGCAGGTTTTTTCTCTATTGTCTATCAGGATTTTGCCAGATATGGACTTTCGCTCTATGAGAATATTGCCATCGGGGATGTGGAAAAACTGTGCGGAGACGAAATCAATCTGGTTCGTTTTCAAGATGTTGTCGATATGATGGAGTTAGGCGAGATCGTGTCTGACTTAAAGCATGGGATGGAGACGAAACTGGGGAAGATCGTGAGGGACTCGGAAGACCTGTCCGGCGGGCAGTGGCAACGGGTGGCAATCGCCCGGTGTCTTGTGAGCGACCGCCCTGTGAAGATTTTAGATGAACCGACGGCGGCGTTGGATCCTGCTGCAGAGAGTGCGCTGTACGAAAAATTCCGTATCATTAACCAGAAATATACCTCTGTTACGATCAGTCATCGGCTGGCAAGCGCGAGACAGACAGACGTTATCTTTGTGATCGAGAACGGGAGAGTTTCCGGTTCAGGAAGCCATGAGACGCTGTACAGAGAAAACAGGTTGTACAGGGAGATGTACGACAGTCAAAGGAGCTGGTATCAGGGATGAAGAGACAAAAAGAATGTTTTATCGGGGTCTCCGCAGTAGTTCACTTATTTCTAAAGATCGCCGGAGCCATGCCTGTTGTGTTTCTACTGTTTCTTGTCGTGAATGTTCTACACGGTACGGCGTGGGCGTTAGAAACACTGGCAAGACAGGTGTTTTTTGACGGATTACAGAGCGCTGTGGAGAGAAACTCACTCCAGGCCGCTTATTCTGGAGCTCTGTGGGTAGGAGCGGCCGCGGTCTATGTGCAGGTACTGAATGGAGCTGGCAATTTTATTGGGCAGCATATTTTCAATCCTAGGGCAGTGAACACGCTGACAAGAGAGTTTCACACACAGACGGCGCAGTTGCCGCTGTATGAGTTCGAGAAGGAGACGACTCTGGAAACGATTGAGAAAGCCCGGCAAGGAATCAACGGGACCGTGCAGCTTCTCAGAGCCGTGATTTCGATTGCCATGTTCAATCTGCCGTATGTGGCGTTCATGGGGGTGTATTTGTACCGCCTGGATCCGATCCTGGTTCTTTCGTTGCTGTTTATCTTTAGTCCTATGGTGTGTGCCCAGGTGATAAAAAGAAAGGCGTATCGGCGGCTGACCGATGAGACGGCAGCTCTCGAGAGGGAGTACCGGCATTATTCGGACTGCATGATTGATAAGAGGTATTGGAAGGAGACTCGGACGCTGGGAGCTGTCGGCTTTTTCATGGAACGATTTCGGGCGGTGCTTGCAAAGTATGATAAGAAGCTATGGGAGACAGATTCCAGGTTGTATCGAACAGAGCTTTTGATGCGTGTTTTGACTCTTCTGGGATATCTCGGAGTGCTCTTTCTTCTGGTGCGGTCGTTGCTTTCCGGGAACATCTCGGCTGGGGCGTTTGCGGCGGTGTTCACTTCCATTGATTCCATTTTCCGGTTCATGGAGAACATCGTGGCGAGAAGCGCCGGAAATATTTCACGACACATGGCGTCGGTAGGGAATTATTTTGAGTTTTGCCGGCAGAATGGGTTTGCGGCCGACGATGGCCAGGTCAGAGGAGCTTCTGACGGCTGCTGTATTGCAGAGGAAAGTGAAAGCGGCAGGGAAAGCTGTGCCGTCATTGTGGAAGACGTTTCTTTTGCCTATCCCAATGCCGACCGACCGTCTCTCGATAGAATATCGGTTCGGATTCGGAAGGGGGAGACGGTTGCGGTCGTTGGTGAAAACGGAGCTGGAAAAACTACCTTCGTAAAGCTTGTTCTGGGACTGTATGAGCCTTCCTCTGGGTGGATTTTGCGGGAACGGGACAGTTTTGTCTCTCAGTCTGCAGTCTTCCAGAATTTCCAGAAATACCGGATGCGACTGGATGACAATATTTGTTTGAAGGAGCTAGAATGTCGGGATGCGGAGGAGATGGAACGGGCTGCGTCTCTTGCTGGAGTGGAGTACGGGAACTCCGATCTGTATCCGGAGAAATTCGGGACGCTTCTCGGCCGGGAGTTTGGTGGTGCCGAACTTTCGGGTGGCCAGTGGCAACGGATCGCCATTGCCAGGGGACTCTATAAGGAGCATGACATGATTGTGCTGGACGAGCCGACGGCCAGTATCGACCCGCTGGAGGAAACCCGTTTGTACCGCATGTTTGCAAGGATGGCGGAGGGGAAGACGGCGTTTATCGTAACCCACCGAATTGGCTCGGCCCAACTTGCCGATCGGATTCTTGTGTTTGACAAGGGAAAGATCGTCGAGCAGGGAACGCATGAAGAACTGATAAAGTCTGGTGGGAAGTATGCGTTTTTGTATCGTGAACAGGGAAAGTGGTATTAGATGAGGGCTGCGGATCGTTCTTTGCCAAAGTGGGACAACTGACTGGACATGTCAGTTGAAAACTTTATTTCATATGTAAAGATGATGGTTTTGAAAGTACGATTCAGATAGATCTGTCTTATAAGGTTCTGATAAAAATGCATTTTGCGCTACTCAGAGGACGCCGGCGTATTTGCCGATGACCATATTGCGTTGCCAGCAGACGGGCAGAAAGACACTATCCAGTCTGCTTTCAATGCAAAATCACGCTTCGAATATATGTTCGATAGAAAATGCTTGCAAATCTGGAAGTTTTAAGTGTATAATAGGAAAAGCTTGACTGAGAAACGTGGCTGCGGCATATACGCAGCAGTATGAAAAATAAAACAAAGCTGCGGCGGGGAAGCTTTCCTGCCGTAGTTTATGACTTGTATTGGAGGTCTTTACATGGCGAAAGCACAGTATAATGCTGACAGTATTACCGTACTGGAAGGACTGGAGGCAGTCCGCAAGCGTCCCGGAATGTACATCGGTGGCGTTGGAACAAAGGGCTTAAACCATTTGATATATGAAATCGTCGACAACGCGGTGGACGAGCACCTGGCTGGATTCTGTACGGAGATCACGGTAACGCTGGAGGCGGATGGGTCCTGTACCGTAAAGGATAACGGACGGGGAATCCCGGTGGAGATGCACAAAAAAGGCGTGTCCGCGGAACGTGTGGTTCTCTCCACGCTTCATGCAGGCGGAAAATTCGATAATAATTCCTATAAGACCAGCGGCGGACTTCATGGCGTCGGTTCTTCCGTCGTAAACGCCTTGTCTGACCGGATGAAGGTAAAAATTTCCAGGGATGGAAAAGTATATTATGATGAGTATGAAAAGGGACATCCGGTGATCGAACTGAAGGATGGGCTTCTTCCTGTGATCGGAAAATCAAAGGAGACAGGAACAGAGATCAACTTCCTGCCAGATCCGACGATCTTCGAGAAGACGAAATTTAAGGCGGAGTGGTTAAAGAGCCGTCTTCATGAGTCCGCCTATTTAAACCCGAACCTGGCGCTCCACTATGTGAACAAACGCGCCGGTGAGGAGGAGATGATCACCTACCACGAGCCGGATGGGATCATTGCCTATGTCCGCGAGTTAAACAACGGAAAAGAGCCGGTTCATGAGCCGGTGTATTTTAAAGGCAGTGTGGACCAGATCGAGGTGGAGGTGGCGTTCCAGTTCGTTGACGCCTTCGAGGAGAATATTCTCGGATTCTGCAACAATATCTTCACCCAGGAGGGCGGAACCCACCTGGTGGGATTCAAGACGAAATTCACCCAGCTGATCAACTCCTACGCGAGGGAACTCGGCATTTTAAAAGAGAAGGACAGCAACTTTACCGGCGCTGACACAAGAAACGGCATGACGGCCGTTGTGGCGGTGAAACACCCGGATCCGATCTTCGAGGGACAGACAAAGACAAAGCTTGCCAGCGCCGATGCGACAAAGGCTGTGTTCACCATGACTGGAGACGAGCTGGAAAGGTTTTTCGACCGAAATCTCGACACCTTAAAGGCAATCATCGCCTGTGCGGAGAAATCCGCAAAGATCCGCAAGGCGGAGGAGAAGGCGAAGACAAATATGCTCTCCAAGTCGAAGTTCTCCTTCGACAGCAACGGAAAGCTTGCAAACTGTGAGAGTCGTGACCCGTCAAAGTGTGAGATCTTCATCGTCGAGGGAGATTCTGCCGGCGGCTCTGCAAAAATGGGAAGGAACCGACAGTTCCAGGCGATCCTGCCGATCCGCGGAAAGATCTTAAACGTGGAGAAAGCGTCTATGGATAAGGTCCTGGCAAACGCTGAAATCAAGACTATGATCAATGCCTTCGGCTGTGGATTCTCTGAGGGATATGGAAATGACTTTGATATCACGAAATTGAAATACGATAAGATCGTCCTGATGACCGATGCCGATGTGGACGGAAGCCATATCGACACATTGCTGTTAACATTTCTCTATCGCTTCATGCCGGAACTGATCTACGACGGACATGTTTACATCGCGATGCCGCCGCTCTATAAGGTAGTTCCGAAACGCGGAGAAGAGCGGTATCTCTACGATGACAAGGCGCTAGAAGAATATAAGAAGAGCCACGCCGGGGACTTTACGCTGCAGCGCTACAAAGGTCTCGGTGAGATGGATGCGGATCAGCTCTGGGAGACGACGCTAAACCCGGAGAACCGCGTCTTAAAACGGGTGGAGATCGAAGATGCCCGGATGGCAAGTGAAGTGACGGAGCTTCTGATGGGAAGCGACGTTCCGCCGAGAAAGAAATTTATCTATGATCATGCCGATGAGGCGGAGATCGACGCATAGAAGGAGAGTTTACCATGTCTGAAAAAATATTGCGAACTGAATATTCGGAGGAAATGCAGAAGAGCTATCTGGACTACTCCATGAGCGTCATCACCTCCCGTGCGATCCCGGATGCCAGAGACGGTTTAAAGCCGGTACAGCGCCGTGTTCTCTACGATATGAGTGAGCTTCACTTAGATCACGATAAGCCCCACAGAAAGTCGGCACGTATCGTGGGCGATACCATGGGTAAATACCACCCACACGGCGACAGCTCTATCTACGAGACCTTAGTTGTCCTGTCCCAGGACTTTAAAAAGGGAATGGCTCTGGTGGACGGACACGGAAATTTCGGCTCCATAGAGGGTGACGGCGCAGCTGCCATGCGATACACTGAGGCACGCTTAAAGAAATTTGCGGAGGAGGTCTACTTAAAAGATCTCGATAAGACCGTAGATTTCGTCGCCAACTACGATGAGACGGAAAAAGAGCCGGAGGTCCTCCCGGTCCGCGTGCCGAACCTTCTCGTAAACGGTGCGGAGGGAATCGCTGTCGGCATGAGCACCAGCATTCCGACCCACAATTTAGGGGAAGTTATCGACGCGGTAAAGGCCTATATCGATAACCGTCTTCTCACCGTTGAAGAGCTGATGCAGTATATGCCGGGACCGGATTTCCCCACCGGCGGGATCATCGCAAATAAGAGTGATCTTTTACAGATCTACGAGACTGGTGCTGGAAAGATCAAGCTCCGCGGAAAGATCGAGGTGGAACTCGGAAGAAGAAAGGCAGACCGAGACAAACTGGTGATCACGGAGATCCCGTACACAATGGTCGGCGCGGGAATCAACAAGTTCCTCATGGATGTGGCAGATCTCGTTGAGACGAGGAAGCTCACCGATGTGGTGGACATTTCAAACCAGTCAAATAAAGAGGGGATCCGCATTGTCCTGGAGTTAAAGAAGGACGCGGATGTCAATAAGATCAAGGCGGTCCTCTATAAAAAGACAAAGCTCGAGGACACTTACGGTGTCAACATGCTTGCCATTGACGATGGACGCCCGGAGACCATGAACCTTAAGCAGATCTTGAATACATTCCTGGAATTCCAGTACCGGAACATGACGAAGAAGTACAATGTTCTTCTCCAGAAGGAAATGGAGAAGAAGGAAGTTCAGGAAGGGCTCATCGAGGCATGCGATGTGATCGACCTCATTATCGCCGTTCTCCGGGGATCAAAGAACATGAAGGACGCAAAGGAATGCCTGATGACCGGAAATACGGAGAAGATCAAGTTCCGTGTGCCGGGCTTTGAGGCGGACGCGAAGAAGCTTCATTTTACCGAACGCCAGGCGACAGCGATCCTGGAGATGCGTCTCTACAAGCTCATCGGTCTTGAGATCCTCGCGCTCCAGAAAGCATACAAGGAGACATTGCGGAAAATCCGTGAATATAAGCATATTCTTTCCAACCAGAAGAATATGGATGTGGTGATCAAGGAAGACCTTGACTCCATCAAGGCAGAGTTCGCAGAACCGAGAAGGACACTCATCGAGGACGGCGAAGAGATGGTTTACGTGGAGGCGAAGGAAGAGGCGAAGGAAGTGATTTTCGTCATGGACCGCTTCGGCTATTGCAAGACCATGGACCGCTCCATCTACGAGAGAAACCAGGAGACCGTGGACAGCGAGAATGTCCGGGTACTTCCGGTGATGACGGACGATAAGCTCTGCATGTTCTCAGATACCGGAAACATGTACCAGGTGAAGGTTGCGGAGTTCCCGACACTGAAGATGAAAGACAAGGGAATCCCCATCGAGAACGTCAGCAAATTTGATGGGAAGACGGAGACGATCCTCTTTATGCTTCCGGCATCCGGATTTACCGGTAAGAAATTCCTGTTTGCGACGGCTCAGGCGGCGGTGAAGATCGTCCCGGGTGAGGAGTTTGTAACAGCAAACAGGACTGTTGTGGCAACAAAGCTGGCAGAAGGGGATAAACTTACGGAGATCCGCGAGATCGACGGAACCCGCGACGTAGTCCTGCAGACCGTTGGCGGAATGTTCTTAAAGTTCCAGATGGAGGAAATCCCGGAGCTCAAAAAGAACAGCCGCGGTGTTTGCGGAATCCGGCTGGAAAAGGAAGATACGCTGGAACATGTATATCTGCCGGATATGGACGGAACCGCGGATTATAAAGGAAAAGAAGTTGCCCTCAACCGGCTGAAAGCAGCAAAGAGGGCTGGAAAAGGAACGAAAGTTAGGTTATAATAGAGATAGCTGAAAGATGCTCGTGACATAATAAAACTGAAAACCATGGTTCGGACAGATCCTGTCCGCTGAAAAGGAGAAATCATATGAATATACCTACACCTCATATTGCCGCAAAACAAGGCGAGATTGCGCCGTCTATTTTACTTCCGGGTGATCCGCTCCGCGCAAAATTTATAGCTGAAAATTTCCTTGCCGGTGCGAAACAGTTCAATGCTACAAGAAATATGTTCGGCTACACCGGATTTTACCGCGACAAACCTGTTTCTGTCATGGGAACAGGAATGGGCTGTCCGTCTATCGGAATTTATTCTCATGAACTGATCGAAGGATACGGTGTTAAGACGCTGATCCGTGTAGGCACGACCGGAGCAATTTCTGAAGATGTCCATATCCGTGATCTTGTATTCGCGATGGGTGCCTGCACACAGACAAACTATGTAAGAGAATTCGGTCTTCCGGGCGATTTCGCACCGATCGCGGACTTTGGCCTTCTGATCAAGGCTGTCTTCCATGCAGAACAGGAAAACCTCCCGTATCACGTCGGAAACGTGCTGACCTCCGATCTTTTCTACGAGCCGGAGAAGAAAAAACACGAGGGACTCCAGTTTGCCGATATGGGTGTCCTTGCAGTGGAGATGGAGACAGCAGCTCTCTACGCGAATGCGGCACTGTCAAAGGCTCGTGCACTTTCCATTCTGACCGTATCTGACTCTATGGTGACAGGCGAGAAGACTACTGCAGAAGAAAGAGAAACATCTTTTGCGGATATGATCCACGTAGCTCTTGAGATTCTTTAATCGTTACAGTTCTGCAATGGCATTTAACACTTGCATTTTTTGTCGTTTTGAGTTAGGATAGACAACAACACAAGTGTTGCGCATAGAGACATATGTCCGCGACGGGTGGAAAATGGCAGGCTGGCAGCTGATACCGGCTGACGGGCTGAGATGAGGAGATATGTGTGATGGAAAAGAAACTTAGAGTTGGTATCCTTGGAGCAACAGGTATGGTAGGACAGAGATTTATCTCTCTCCTTGAGAATCATCCATGGTTCGAAGTGACGACCGTGGCAGCCAGCCCGCGTTCTGCAGGAAAAACATATGAGGAGGCAGTTGGAGGACGCTGGAAAATGACGACTCCGATGCCGGAAAAAGTTAAAAATTTAGTTGTTATGAATGTAAATGACGTGGATGCGGTATCCAAGACCGTTGATTTCGTATTCAGCGCCGTTGATATGACAAAGGAAGAGATCCGCGCTATCGAGGAAGCTTACGCGAAGACAGAGACTCCGGTGGTTTCCAACAACAGCGCTCACCGCTGGACACCGGATGTTCCGATGGTAATCCCGGAGATCAACCCGGATCACTTTGAGGTGATCAAGTTCCAGAAGCAGAGACTCGGCACGACCCGCGGATTTATCGCAGTAAAGCCGAACTGCTCGATCCAGAGCTACACTCCGGCACTCAGTGCGTGGAGAGAGTTCGAGCCGTACGAGGTAGTCGCTACTACATATCAGGCTATTTCCGGAGCAGGAAAGACCTTTAAGGACTGGCCGGAAATGGTAGAGAATGTGATCCCGTACATCGGCGGCGAGGAAGAGAAGAGTGAGCAGGAGCCGCTTAGGATCTGGGGTCACTTAGAGGGCGGCGTGATCGTAAAGGCAAAAGAGCCGGTAATCACATGCCAGTGCGTCCGGGTACCGGTATTAAACGGCCACACAGCTGCTGTATTCGTAAAATTCAGAAAGAAAGCTTCCAAGGAACAGCTCATTGAAAAGCTTGTAAACTTCAAGGGACTTCCGCAGGAGTTAGAGCTTCCGAGCGCACCGAAGCAGTTCATCCAGTATATGGAAGAGGACAACCGTCCGCAGGTTAAGCTGGACGTTGATTTCGAGAAGGGAATGGGCGTATCCATCGGCCGCTTAAGAGAAGACACCGTCTATGACTGGAAGTTTATCGGTCTGTCCCACAACACCGTCCGCGGTGCTGCAGGCGGAGCCGTCCTCTGCGCAGAGCTTCTCACAAAGCAGGGATATATTTCTGCAAAATAATATCGACGGATATCGGTTATCATCTGTCGATCAGAACGTAAATCATGGGCCCGCTATTTGTGCGGGTCCTTTTTACGCGGACAGCGAATCAGTACATATACCTGTATATGGCCTGATGCTGTTTCGTATCAGTGGTACTTATTCATAAGGATCGAAACTGAGGAGGTATTTTTATGTCATTGAAAAAAGAATACTTTGGGGAAATGCCGGATGGAAGAGAGGTAAGTCTCTACACCATCACAAATAAAAATGGTCTCGAGGCATCCATCACAGATCTCGGCGCCGTCTGGGTCCGCATGGTCGTTCCGGATAAAAATGGGGGTATGGACGATGTGATGCTGGGATTTGACGACGCGGCTGGTTATTTAAACAATGGTCCGCATTTCGGATCTGTTGTGGGCCGGATCGCAAACCGCACCGCGAAGGGAAAGTTCTCCCTGAACGGAAAAGAGTATACCCTGGCGGTGAACAATGGCCCGAACAACCTGCACAGTGGTCTGGATTACTATGACGCGCGTCTCTGGAACGCGAAGGAAGAGGCGGAAAACGCTGTCACCTTCACACTTCTGAGCCCGGACGGAGATCAGGGATATCCGGGAAATGCCATCGTATCCGTCACATATACGCTGACCGACGAGGATATGCTGACGCTGACATACCGTGTCCTTTCCGATGCGGACACACCGGTGAACCTGACAAACCATGGATATTTCAACCTCCTCGGCAATAACGGAGGTTCCATCCTCGACCACAAAGCTCGAATTCTTGCAGATTTTTACACCCCGTCCGATGAGACATCGATCCCAACTGGAGAGATCCGCCCGGTAAAGGGAACTCCGATGGATTTCACGGATTTCCATGTGATCGGGGATCGGATCGATGAGAATTTCGACCAGCTTGTCATGGGACGTGGATACGACCATAACTGGTGTCTCTCCCATGTCCGCGGCGACTTCGGACTTGCCGCGCAGATCTTCTCCGAGGAGAGCGGCAGAGCGATGGATGTCTATACAGACCAGCCGGGCGTGCAGTTCTATACTGCTAACTGGCTTGAGCAGGAGAAAGGAAAGAAAGGTGCGTTCTACCATGCAAGGACCGCATTCTGCTTTGAAACCCAGAACTTCCCGGATGCTGTCAACAAACCGCACTTCCCATCACCGATCGTAAAGGCAGGGAAAGAGTGGACGTCTGCGACAGGATATCGTTTTTATATTTATGAAAAATAATGACAACCCTTCATGGTTACAAGCAAAAATCCATTCCAGATCGGCTGCGCCGATGAGATTTTTGCTTTGCATAAAACTACTAAGGAATTATTGATATGAATAATTTAAGTGAACGCAGCATCAAGATCCTGGCATCCATGGGACTGATCCTTACGACGATGATCTGGGGATTTGCCTTCGTGGTTATGAAAAATTCTGTGGATGTGATCCCGCCGACATACCTTCTGGCGGTCCGCTTTTCCATGTCCGCGGTACTGCTCGCCCTGTTGTTCCATAAAAATATGATGAAAGCAGACCGGGAGACGGTCCTCTGCGGCGTGATCTTAGGCGCTTTTCTCTGCCTGTCCTATCAGTTCCAAACCTACGGTCTGAAGCACACGACAGCAAGCAAGAATGCTTTTATCACAACGCTGTATGTCATCATCGTGCCGTTCCTCTACTGGATCGTCAGTAAAAAGAGACCTACAGGCCGGAATATCGCCGCCGCGTTTCTCGCGGTCATCGGTCTTGCGCTTTTGTCATTGCAGGGAGATCTCTTGATCAATTACGGAGATTTTCTGACGCTGGTCTGCGGTCTGATGTTTGCGGTTCACATGGTATTTATCGACAAGTTTACAGAATGCCACGACCCGATCGCCCTGACGGTGATCCAGATCCTTGCAGCAGCTATTTTCAACTGGATCTGCGCACCGTTTCTTGACGGATCCTTTGATTTCACGGTCCTGATGGATAAGTCTCTGATCGGGGGACTGCTATACCTGGCAGTCTTCTCCACCACAGTGGCTTATCTCTTACAGAACAGCGGACAGAAATATCTGAGCGCATCTACATCGGCGATCCTTCTTTCCATGGAGTCGGTGTTCGGAACTCTGTTTTCCGTGATCTTTTTAAAGGATGTACTGACAGGAAAGATGTTGGCCGGATGTGCGCTGATGTTCGCGGCAGTTCTTTTATCGGAGCTCCCGCAGAAGAAAAAATAGCAGCTGTGAAGTCAATATAAACAGGAAAGAGGTTTCATGGGAAAAGCACTATTTATCGCCGAGAAGCCCAGCGTCGCACAGGAATTTGCAAAGGCGCTAAAGGTTTCCGGGAGAAAAGGAGACGGATATATTGAGTCCGACCAGGCTATCGTGACCTGGTGTGTGGGTCATCTGGTGACCATGAGTTACCCGGATGCCTACGATCCGGCCCTGAAACGCTGGAGCATGGAAACCCTGCCGTTTCTCCCGAAGACATTCAAATACCAGGTGATCGACGATGTAAAAAAACAATTTAAGATCGTGAGCGGGCTCTTAAACCGGGCGGACGTGGACACGATCTATGTCTGCACTGACTCCGGGCGTGAAGGAGAGTACATCTACCGCCTGGTGGAGCAGATGGCCGCGGTAAAGGGAAAGAACCGCCGCCGTGTCTGGATTGACTCCCAGACCGAGGATGAGATACTCCGGGGCGTCCGGGAGGCGAAGGACCTTGCGGAGTACGACAACCTTGCAGCCTCCGCATATCTTAGAGCAAAAGAAGATTACCTGATGGGTATCAATTTTTCCAGGGTGCTCACCTTAAGATACGGCCCATCGGTGGCGTCCTACCTGAGGGAAAAGCGGGCGGTGCTGTCCGTCGGCCGTGTGATGACCTGTGTCCTCGGTATGGTGGTCCGCAGGGAACGGGAGATCCGGGAATTTGTGAAGACTCCGTTCTACCGCGTCATCGGTTCCTTCGATGTCCCGGATCATGAGACTGCGGTCATTGAGGCGGAATGGAGAGCGGTGGAAGGCTCCAGATACTTCGGCACACCGGCGCTTTATAAGGAAAACGGATTTAAAGAACAAAAGACGGCGGAGGAGCTGATCCGCTTTTTAAGCGCCGACCCGATGGAAGGAACGCTCATCGCCCTTGATAAGAAAAAAGAGACGAAAAATCCGCCGCTTTTATATAACCTTGCGGAGATCCAGAACGACTGTTCGAAGATGTTCAAGATCAGCCCGGATGAGACCTTAAAGATCATCCAGGAGCTCTATGAGAAAAAGCTGGTGACTTACCCTCGAACGGACGCCAGAGTTCTCTCCACTGCGGTGGCGAAGGAGATCTATAAGAATATCGGCGGACTCCGGAATTTCGGACCTCTCGCGGACTTTGCCGCGAAGGTGCTGGACGGCGGAACCTGGAAACAGATCGCAGGGACGAAATATGTGAACGATAAGCAGATCACTGACCACTACGCGATCATCCCGACTGGACAGGGATTTGGAGCACTGAGAAGTCTAAATCCGCTGGCCGCGAAGGTGTATGAACTGATCGGACGACGTTTTTTAAGTATCTTTTATCCACCTGCGGTCTACCAGAAGTTTTCTCTGCAGATCGAAAAGCAGGGAGAGCAGTTCTTCGCGGTCTATAAGGTTCTTGCGGAGGCAGGTTACCTGAAGGTTGCGAACGTCCCGTCCAAGAAAAAAACAGATACTTCCGGAAACAGCCGGGGGGAAAATTCCGGCGCAGGACAGGAAAACCAGACGGAAGAACTGGATCCGGGTCATGATGAGAAGGCAAAGAATCTTCTTGCCATGCTGTCCGGTCTGAAAAAAGGACAGAAATTAAAGCTTTTAAAATTTGATATCAAGGAAGGTGAGACATCTCCACCGAAGCGCTACACCTCCGGTTCCATGATCCTTGCCATGGAGAACGCTGGCCAGCTCATCGAGGATGAGGACCTGCGGGCCCAGATCAAGGGAAGCGGCATCGGAACGAGCGCCACCCGGGCGGAGATCTTAAAAAAGCTGTTCAACATCAAGTATCTGGCACTGGCGAAGAAGACCCAGGTCATCACGCCGACACTTCTCGGGGAGATTGTCTTCGATGTCTGCCAGGCGTCCATGCGGCAGCTCCTGAATCCGGAACTCACGGCAAGCTGGGAAAAAGGCCTCACTTACGTGGCGGAGGGAACCATCACGCCGGATGAGTACATGGAAAAGCTGGAGCGTTTTGTGACGCTCAGGACAAACGGTGTCAAGCAGACGAACAACGCCTATATGCTGCGGCCGTATTTTGACGCTGCGGCTCAGTTCTATAAAAAATAGCAACAGGTCTGTTTCAATGCTGCAGCCGTTTGCAAAAGCTTATCGAAAATGCTTTCGGCGGTCCAGCCGTAAATAAATGCTGTCTGGCAAGATGGCAGATTGGAGAATCATTATGAAAAAAGAAGAGACTAAGATCGTCGATCTTTATGACCTTTCCCACACCCAGGCTGCGGATTTCCTCCGCCAGTTTACCTACCCGTGGGAGGCACTTGCCCATATTAAAGAGTTCATCCTCGAACTCGGAAAGACACTCCCGGAGGGTGAGTACGAGAGGCGCGGGGAGACCGTATGGGTCCATAAGACCGCAAGGGTGATGCCGAGTGCGTTTCTCGGCGAGAATATCATTATCGGAAAGGACACAGAGGTCCGCCACTGCGCGTTCCTCCGGGGAAATGCCTTAGTCGGAGAGGGAGCCGTCGTTGGAAACTCCACGGAGTTAAAAAATGTGATCCTGTTCGATAAGGTCCAGGTTCCGCACTACAACTATGTGGGAGATTCCATCTTAGGCTACCGCGCCCACATGGGAGCCGGTTCCATCACCTCAAACGTGAAGTCCGACAAGCTTCTCGTGAAGGTCCATGCGGAGGACGGCGATATCGAGACCGGGATCAAGAAATTTGGTGCGATGCTCGGTGACTGCGTGGAAATCGGTTGCGGTTCTGTTCTGAATCCAGGAACTGTTATTGGAAGGAACTGCAATATCTACCCGTTATCCAGCGTCCGCGGGTGCGTGGATGGGAATTCCATCTATAAGAAACAGGGAGAGATCGCTAAGAAGGTGCTGGAATAATTGATAACTGAAAAAAAGATGCTGCAAATGAAGGATCCATGCAATTATTAAACTAAAAGAACCACGATATTTATCTAGAAACTCATATGTTGAGTTTTTAACAAATATCGTGGTTTTATTTTTAGTATGGGAACCTATACTCTTAAATCACTTCGTGCCAAAAATACGGTCTCCGGCATCTCCGAGACCCGGACAGATATATGCGTTCTCGTTTAATTCACGGTCAAGGTGTCCGACATAGATCTGTACATCCGGATGTGCCTCGTGGAGTCTCTTTACACCTTCCGGAGCAGCGATGATGCACATAAATTTGATGTGTTTTCCGCCGTGCTGCTTGATGAAATCAATAGCTGCAACTGCGGAACCGCCGGTTGCGAGCATCGGATCTGTGACAACGATCGTTCTCTGCTCGATCGGATTCGGGAGTTTGCAGAAATATTCGTGCGGCTCATGAGTCTCCTCGTCGCGGTAGAGACCGATATGACCGATCTTTGCGGACGGAACGAGGGAAAGGACACCGTTTACCATTCCAAGACCTGCGCGCAAGATCGGAACGATCGCAAGTTTCTTACCGGCAAGCATCGGAGTCATACAGGTCTCGATCGGAGTCTCGACCTCAACGTCCTCCAGAGGGAGATCGCGGAGTGCCTCATATCCCATCAGAGTTGCGATCTCCTCAACAAGAGTACGGAACTCATTTGTTCCTGTGGTCTTCTTTCTTAACATGGAGATCTTGTGCTGAACCAGCGGGTGGTCAATATACGTTACATTTTCCATTAATAGATACCAGCCTTTCTGTGATCTGCCAAAGCCTATAGACCGATTGGCAGATCATGTTTTTTCCTTCCCTTTATCATACCAAAACGCAGGATAGAAATCAACCGGATCGTTTCTCAGATCATCTATTGTTATTTTGTTTCCGGTGAATATTTTACAAGGGCATAATCACCCGCCGCATGGCTCACCGGAACGATCAGGTAGATATCTCCGTCTTTTTCGTAGGAAAACGCCTGTGGGAATGTCCCGTCCTTTACGGAAGTAAAATCACATTCTGCAAAAACCGTCTGCCAGAGTTCTTTTCCACTGGACTTGATGGAATCCTTTACTTCAGCTGCTGTGTCCGCCGGTTCTACCACCACAACGTTATCGGAAGAAAGATATTCCGCGATGGAATCCGCATCTGCATACGCAGTCAGACCGATTGGTGATCCTGTATTTAAGTTCACAGAGACGGCATAGCGCACATTTGACGGATGGGCTGTTTCTGCAACGTTTACCATTCCGTGGAATGTAAATACCGCCTTGTTTTTATCGAGGGATACCAGATCACAGTTGATGGAAACCTCATCCTTTTCGGTGTCCAGTTCCCAGGCAGTGATGATCGAGGTCGCCTCTTTCTTTAAAAGCTCATTGACGGCCTGGGTCATGGATGCATCACGGAGATTGGAGAGGATCGGGTATTCGATGGAGACCTTTCCGGTCTTTTCGGTCGCGATCTTCGATTTCACGCTTAACGCGTCGGAGGCGTTGGAATCCTTTTGCGTCTCGACCTCAGAAGATCCGGCTTTTGAAGCATCCGTTTTTGAGGAGTCACTTTTTGAATTGTCTGCTGCCGGATCAGCCTTTGTTTCATTGGAAGTAGTTTCCGCCATGGTCTCCGCAGCGGACGTATGAATTCCAGAGATGTCCACAGCCTCGTGTTTTTTGCATGCGGTGATGGATAATGCGGCAAGCATTGTCAAAGCGGCAAATTTATAAAGATTTTTTCTCATAAGAAGATCAGCTCCTTTTATCGTATTTTAATGCGGCACCGGAATAGGCGAATGGAAGAAAGCCTGTCCGGTACCAGGTTTATCTTTCTAAGACAGTTATATTATATCATGAAGACCTGCCTCTTGTACATGAACGCCACATTACGATTTTTTTAAATAAATGAAAGCATTTCATAAGAAAACGCCGGGATCGTTGATAAGTAATTTTAAATACTCAATCTGCAGGAAGTATGTTATCATAAAATTAAAACCCGTCGCCGGTACAAATTCCGGTGATCTTATACGAAAACAGGAGGAGTACTTCCATGAAGTTATTATCACTTTCAGAGGAGTTAAAAAACAATTCTTATCCGGGAAGAGGAATCGTGATCGGAAAATCAGCCGATGGAAAGACAGCCGTGACCGCATATTTTATTATGGGAAGAAGCAGCAACAGCCGCAACCGTGTCTTTGTAGAGGATGGTGAAGGAATCCGTACTCAGGCGTTTGATCCGTCAAAATTAGAGGACCCGAGCCTTATCATCTACGCCCCGGTGCGCGTTCTCGGAAATAAGACCATCGTGACAAATGGCGACCAGACAGATACGATCTACGACGGAATGGACCGCCAGCAGACCTTCGAGCAGTCCCTGCGCTGCCGCGAGTTTGAGCCGGACGGCCCGAACTATACTCCGCGTATCTCCGGAATCATGCACATTGAGAACGGGAACTACAATTTTGCGATGTCCATCTTAAAGAGCAGTGATGGAAACCCGGAGAGCTGCAGCCGCTTTACATACGCATATGAGAAGCCATTAAGCGGTGAGGGACGTTTCATCCACACTTACATGAACGATGGAAATCCGCTTCCGAGCTTTGAGGGTGAGCCGAAACGCATTGCCATTGAGGGCGATATCGACAGCTTCACAAAGAATGTATGGGAGAGCCTGAATGAGGACAACAAGGTATCCCTCTTTGTCAGATTCATTGATATCGAGACCGGAAAGTATGAGACAAGAATCGTAAATAAAAATCACTAGTCGTATCAAAAGGAGAAAAACAAATCATGAATGAAATGGAATTAAAATACGGCTGCAACCCGAACCAGAAGCCGTCCCGTGTGTACATGGAAGACGGAAGTGATCTTCCGATCACAGTCTTAAACGGAAAGCCGGGCTACATCAACCTTCTCGACGCGTTGAACGGCTGGCAGCTCGTTAAGGAATTAAAGGAAGCGACAGGTCTTCCGGCAGCGACTTCCTTCAAGCATGTTTCTCCGGCAGGTGCCGCAGTAGGTCTTCCGATGGATGAAGTTTTAAGAAAGATCTACTGGGTGGACGATCTCGGTGAGCTTTCCCCGCTTGCAAGCGCTTACGCGAGAGCGAGAGGCGCAGACCGTATGTCTTCCTTCGGCGATTTTATTTCCCTTTCCGATGTCTGCGATGTTGACACCGCAAAGCTTATCAAACGCGAGGTGTCCGACGGCGTCATCGCTCCGGGATATGAACCGGAAGCTCTTGAGATCTTAAAACAGAAAAAGAATGGAAAATATAATGTGATCCAGATCGATCCGTCCTACGTTCCGGCACCGGTCGAGCACAAACAGGTATTCGGTGTGACCTTTGAGCAGGGAAGAAATAACTTAAAGATCGATAAGGAACTTTTATCCAACGTTGTGACAGAGAACAAGGAGATCCCGGATTCCGCAAAGATCGACCTTATGATCTCCCTGATCACCTTAAAATACACACAGTCCAACTCCGTATGCTACGTGAAGGGCGGACAGGCCATCGGTATCGGCGCAGGACAGCAGTCCCGTGTCCACTGTACACGTCTTGCGGGTCAGAAGGCAGACAACTGGTTTCTCCGTCAGGCTCCGCAGGTATTAAACCTTCCGTTTATCGGCAAGATCAAACGTGCGGACCGCGACAACGCCATTGACGTTTATATCGGGGACGAGTATATGGATGTTCTCGCAGACGGTGAGTGGCAGAAAGTATTCACCGAAAAACCGCCGGTATTCACAAAAGAGGAAAAACGCGCATGGCTCGACAAGATGCAGGATGTGGCCCTCGGCTCTGACGCCTTCTTCCCGTTCGGCGACAATATCGAACGTGCCCACAAGAGCGGCGTAAAGTATATCGCACAGCCGGGTGGATCTGTCCGTGACGACAACGTGATCGATGTGTGCAACAAATACGGAATGGCGATGGCATTCACCGGTATTCGTCTGTTCCACCACTAAAATCTCCTTGCAATTTTCATGTTCTTATGATAGAATTATATGCGGCTGTTGAAATACACAGCCGCGAAGATATGCCGGCGTGGCGGAATGGCAGACGCATCAGACTCAAAATCTGACGGGGGTAACTTCGTGCCGGTTCAAGTCCGGCCGCCGGCAGAAACGAAAAGACATGACTTTCTCACGATGGTCGTGTCTTTTTTGCATAAAAGGAAATTCTGATAAGAGGAGGCGTGTTCCATGACCTGTGTGGAAGCAGAAAAAATGGTGGTCCCGTATATGAAGGATGAACTGTCCCCGACTGAACTGGAAGATTTTCTTGACCATATCCATACCTGTGAGAACTGCCGGGAGGAGCTGGAGATCCACTATATGGTGGATGTGGGTTTAAAAAAGCTGGATGAAGCGGATGGAACATACGATATCGTGGGAGATCTGAAACGAAAGGTCGCAGAATCCTACCGTTCGCTGCGCCATATTTCCATGTTTCAGATCACAACCTATGCAGTCTCAACGCTGACTGGAATGGCTCTGATCGTCATGATCCTTTTGCAGCTTCGGATCTGGAATACGTTTGGATTTCTATAAAGAGATGTCTGACGGATCATCACAGATCCTTTTAAATATTATCGAAAACAGGAGTGAACATGGAAAAACTTGTACTGATCGACGGTCATAGCATCTTAAACCGCGCGTTCTACGGAGTGCCGAACCTGACAAACTCGGAAGGTCTCCACACGAACGCGGTCTATGGTTTTTTAAATATCTTATTCAAGGTTCTCGATGAGGAGAAAGCGGACTACCTGGCGGTGGCCTTTGACTTAAAAGCGCCGACCTTCCGACATAAGATGTTCGACGCCTACAAGGGAACAAGAAAACCGATGCCGGAGGAGCTTCACGAGCAGGTACCGCTTATGAAGGAAGTTCTGACGGCCATGGGTGTTCCGATCCTCACAAAAGAGGGATATGAGGCGGACGATATCCTTGGAACCATCGCGAAACGTGAGCAGAAAGACGGATATGAGGTGACGATTCTCTCTGGAGACCGGGATCTTTTACAGCTTTCCGATACCCATATCCGGATCTGTCTTCCGAAGACAAGCCGTGGAACCACAGAAGTACACAACTATTACCCGGAGGACGTGATCCGGGAGTACCAGGTAACACCGGAGCAGTTTATCGAGGTGAAGGCCCTGATGGGCGACCAGTCTGACAATATCCCGGGTGTTCCGTCCATCGGTGAGAAGACGGCGACAAACCTGATCGTACAGTACCAGAACCTGGAGAACATCTACGCCCATCTCGAGGAGGTAAAACCGCCCAGGGCAAAGAAGGCGCTGGAGGAACACAAGGACCTTGCAGATCTCTCCCTGAAACTTGCAAGAATCTGTATCGATGCCCCCATTGAGTTTTCCATGGCGGACGCGAAGCTGGAAAATCTCTACACGCCGGAAGCTTACGAATATATGAAACGTTTGGAGTTTAAATCCATCGCAGCAAGATTCGGCGAGGGGATCAGGAATGAGAGCGGACCGGAAAAGCAGTTTGTCCTCGTGGAAGATTTCTCAGAGGCGGACGCGCTCTTTGAAAAGGCAAAAAAAGAAGAGCGCATCGGTATGGAGCTTCTCGCGGAGAACGGCTCCGTGACAGCTCTCGCTTTAAGCTTTGAGGAGACCGGAAGCTATACTTTCCCGGTCGGCGGCTTTATGACAGAAAGCTATATCGCCGGAAAGTATGAAGAGCTCTGCCGCACAGGCCATGCCTGGGTGCTGGATCTCAAGCATTCTTTGCCGTTTGCGAAGCTTTCCTACGGGGATACCGTCTACGATGCGGGTGTCGCGGCGTACCTTTTAAATCCGTTAAAGGACACTTATGGGTACGATGACATTGCGAGGGATGTTCTCGGCATGACGGTTCCGTCAAGGGCAGACCTGATCAAAAAGATGTCTTATAAGGACGCCTGCGCGAAAGAACAGGATAATTTTATCCGCATGGCGGGACTTATGGCCTACACCGCTTTTGCTGCCGGGAAACCGCTATCAGAGCGTCTGGCAGCAGAAGGAATGGAGGACCTGTACCGGAATATCGAGCTTCCGCTGATCTATACGTTATTCCACATGGAAGATGAGGGAATTGCGGTCCGCCGGGAAGAACTCACCGCCTACGGCGGGAAATTGAAGAAACAGATCGCCGTTCTCGAGAAGGAGATCTGGGAGATGACAGGACAGGAGTTCAATATCAACTCCCCGAAACAGTTAGGCGAGATCCTGTTTGAGAAGATGCAGATCAAGGGCGGAAAAAAGACAAAGACCGGCTATTCCACAGCGGCAGATGTCCTTGAAAAGCTCGCCCCGGATTACCCGGTGATCCAGAAGATCTTAGATTACAGGCAGTATACAAAGTTAAATTCCACCTACGCGGACGGTCTGGGAACATATATCAAAGAGGATGGCCGGATCCACAGCCGCTTTAACCAGACGATCACGGCGACAGGCCGGATCTCCAGCACGGAGCCGAACCTCCAGAACATTCCGATCCGCATGGAGCTTGGACGGGAGATCCGGAAGGTCTTTGTCCCGCGGGACGGATTCCTGTTCCTGGATGCCGACTACTCCCAGATCGAGCTGCGCGTTCTCGCCCACATGTCCGGCGATGAGCGTCTGATCGAGGCATATAAGACTGCCCAGGATATCCACGCCATCACGGCATCCCAGGTATTCCATATCCCGTTAAACGAGGTGACACCACTGCAGCGCCGCAACGCGAAGGCGGTCAACTTCGGGATCGTGTACGGGATCAGTGCCTTTGGGCTCAGCGAGGACCTGAGCATCTCCAGAAAAGAGGCCATGGAGTATATCGAGCGGTATTTTGAGACTTACCCACAGGTCAAGACATTTCTTGACAGCCTTGTGGCTCACGCAAAGGAACAGGGGTACGTCACCACCATGTTCGGACGCCGCCGCCCGGTGCCGGAGTTAAAATCTTCGAACTTTATGCAGCGTTCCTTCGGCGAGCGCGTGGCGATGAACTCTCCGATCCAGGGAACCGCTGCCGATATCATCAAGATCGCCATGATCCGGGTGGACGAGAGACTGAGAAGAGAGAACCTCCGCTCCAGGCTGATCCTGCAGGTACACGATGAGCTTCTCATCGAGACGGCGGAGGACGAGAAGGAGACAGTTATGAAGATCCTGTCCGAGGAGATGCACCATGCGGCATCCTTAAAGGTGGAGTTAGAGATCGACATGCATGACGGAAAGAACTGGTTTGAGGCGAAATAAATGGAACAGAAGAAGAAAATTATTGGAATTACAGGCGGTGTCGGCGCTGGAAAGAGCAGTGTGCTGGCGGTATTGAAAGAGGATTTTGGAGCGAAGATCATTCTGGCGGATCTTGTGGCCCACGATCTCATGGAGCCGGGAAGCGAGGGACTGAAAAAAGTCACGGAAGCCCTCGGAACCTCATTTCTCGACCCGGACGGGTCCGTGGACCGGAAGGCACTGGCGGATGTGATCTTCCGCAATAAGGATGCGTTAAGGACCATGAACTCCATCATCCATCCGCTTGTGTGGAAGACCATGAAAGAGGCAGCAGAAGCGGCTGAGGAGCAGCTTGTGATCATCGAGGCGGCAGTCTTTGACACCGCGCCGAAGGATCTCTTTGATGAGCTGTGGTATGTCTACACCACAAAGGAGAACCGGATCATCCGCCTTATGGCAAACCGGGGCTACAGCCGTGAAAAGTGCGAGGATATCATCGGAAGACAGGCATCGGAGGAAGAGTACCGCGCGCTCTGCGACCGGGTCATCGACAACAATGGGGACGAGTCCGATATCAAACGACAGCTGAAGGAGATTCTGGAATGAGATTTGTTAGTATCGCCAGCGGCAGCAGTGGAAACTGCATCTACACAGGAACGGAGGAGAGCCACATCCTGATCGATGCCGGTATCAGCGCGAAGCGGATCGAGCAGGGGCTCAACGAGGTTGGATTAAAGACAAGCGAGCTGGACGGGATCTGCATCACTCATGAGCATTCTGACCATGTGAAGGGACTCGGCGTCCTCGCGAGAAAATATGAAGTCCCGATCTACGCGACGGAAGGGACGTTAAATGAGATTAAGAATATCAAGGGTCTTGGAGAGTATCCGGAAGAGCTTCTTCACCCGATCCTTCCGGACACGGAGTTCGCCCTGGGGGATCTGACAGTCAAGCCATTTCACATCGATCACGATGCCGCAGACCCGGTGGCATACCGGATCCAGTCGGGAAACAAGTCCGTTGCGGTAGCGACGGACCTCGGCCATTTTAATCAGTATACCGTCGACCATCTGCTGGATCTGGACGCGGTGCTTCTGGAGTCCAACCATGATCTCAGAATGCTGGAGACGGGACCGTATCCGTACTACTTAAAGCGCCGCATCATGGGGGATTTCGGACATCTTTCCAACGAAAACGCAGGGCGTCTCTTGAACTGCATTTTAAGCGGCAGATTGAAACATATATTACTCGGCCATCTGAGCAAGGAGAACAATATTCCGGAGCTGGCCTATGAGACTGTACGTCTGGAGATCGACATGGGAGATTGTCCGTACCATGCAGACGATTTCCATCTGGCCGTGGCGAAGCGGGATGAAATGTCGGAGATCATCAGCCTGTAGTCAGAGAGAATGTCCCGGCATATTCGGGCGTCCCGCGTATTGTACGGAATTTTCAGTTCGGAAAATTCCTATCTGTGTACAGTAACTCACTTACATCTTTACGCTGGTGCATCTCAAAAAAAGCTTGCATCTTATGGGATGTAATGATATATTTTAAGAAAATTTTTATGCTTTAACACTGTATAATGCTACCTTTCCCGAGATTCCCGCCTTTCAATAGAACATATCTGCCGGGCCGGATCAAATTAAGATACGTGGAAGGCACAACACAAGGAGGAAAATTTTCATGGATAAAGTTATTATCACTGTAGTAGGAAAAGACACCGTAGGCATCATCGCAAAGGTATGTACATATCTTGCGGACCATAAAATTAACATCCTTGATATTTCCCAGACCATTGTTCAGGAATATTTCAACATGATGATGATCGTGGACGGAAGCGGCGCAAGCGTTTCATTCGATGAAATGGCTTCCGGTCTCGATGAGATCGGTGCTGGAATCGGCGTCAACATCAAGTGCCAGCGTGAAGAAATCTTTACAAAGATGCACCGTATTTGATTAGGGAGAGGGAAAAGATTATGATTACACGTCTGGAAGTAAATGAGACTAACAATATGATCGAGCACGAGAACCTGGATGTCCGTACCATCACCCTTGGCATCAGCCTTTTGGACTGCTGCGACTCCGATCTCGATAAATTAAATGAAAAGATCTACAACAAGATCACGACTCTCGCTAAGGATCTGGTTCCGACAGGAAAACAGATCGAGCGCGATTTCGGAATCCCGATCGTAAATAAGAGAATTTCCGTGACACCGATCGCCCTGGTGGGCGGTGCCGCATGTAAGAGCCCGGAAGACTTTGTGACTATCGCAAAGACCCTGGATCGCGCGGCAAAGACGGTGGGCGTCAATTTTATCGGCGGATATTCCACTCTTGTATCCAAGGGCATGACGACAGCCGATGAAAATCTGATGCGTTCCATCCCGCAGGCGTTAAAAGAGACAGATTTCGTCTGCAGCTCCATCAACGTCGGCTCCACAAAAACAGGTTTAAATATGGATGCTGTCCGTTTAATGGGCGAGATGGTCGTAAGAACCGCGGAGTACACAAAGGACAACGACTGCTTAGGCTGCGCGAAGCTTGTTATTTTCTGCAATGCACCGGATGACAACCCGTTCATGGCAGGTGCATTCCACGGTGTCACAGAGGCTGACGCGATCATCAATGTAGGTGTTTCCGGACCTGGTGTTGTAAAAACAGCGCTGCAGTCTGTCCGCGGCGCTGATTTCGAGACGTTATGTGAGACTATTAAGAAGACGGCATTCAAAATCACCCGTGTAGGCCAGCTTGTTGCGAAAGAGGCATCCGCACGCCTCGGTATCCCGTTCGGCATCATCGATCTGTCCTTAGCGCCGACTCCGGCTGTGGGCGATTCCGTTGCTGAGATCTTAGAGGAGATCGGTTTAGAGCGCGCAGGCGCACCGGGTACAACGGCTGCCCTCGCTATGTTAAATGACCAGGTAAAGAAAGGCGGCGTTATGGCATCTTCCTACGTCGGCGGTCTTTCCGGCGCATTTATCCCTGTCAGTGAGGATCAGGGAATGATCGACGCGGTCAATGAGGGTGCGCTCACCATTGAAAAATTAGAGGCTATGACCTGCGTATGCTCCGTGGGTCTTGACATGATCGCAGTTCCGGGAGACACAAGTGCCGCGACCATCGCCGGAATCATCGCGGACGAGGCGGCGATCGGCATGGTAAACCAGAAGACAACGGCGGTCCGCCTGATCCCGGTAATCGGAAAAGGTGTGGGCGAGACGGTAGAGTTCGGTGGTCTTTTAGGACATGCGCCGATCATGCCGGTGAACTCATTCAGCTGTGAGAAATTTGTAAGCAGAACCGGACGGATTCCGGCTCCGATCCACAGCTTTAAGAACTAAACAGGAGAAACTATGAGAATCTATCTGATCCGTCACGGCAGGCAGAACAGCCCGCTTTGTAATGTAAATGTGCCGCTTTCCGACGCTGGTAAGCGGCAGGCAGAGCTTCTCGGGGAGAGGCTGAAAAAAGAATCCATTGACGCCGTCTGGTCGAGTGATCTGATCCGAGCATGTGAGACAGCCGATATTATCAATGACAAGATCCAGGCACCGCGGATCATCCGGGAAGGTCTCAGGGAGATCTCCTTCGGTGAGCTGGAGGGACTTTCCGACGATGTGATCATGGAGCGCTACGCGGATTTTTTTGCCGCCAGAGCTACCATGAAGGAGGATCTTCCGTATCCGGGCGGGGAGAACGCTGCAGATGTGATCCGTCGGGCCGTTCCGGTTATGGATGAGATTGCAAAGTCTGGCGCAGAGACCGTAGCTGTCGTCACCCATGGGGGCGTGATCCGGAGTCTTGTGACCCATTATCTCCATATGGACGGCGCATATGTTCCGCTGCTCGCGAAGCATCTGGAAAACTGCGGGATCACGGAATTTTATTACCGGGAGTCCGACGGGGAGATGTTGTTAAACCGTTTTAACGATTTCGCCCATCTGATGGATGAGTTGGAGCTTTTGCGCGGCGGTTGGGGAGAGAAGAAGTGATGGAAAAGAGAGAGATTCACAGTGTACTCACTGATTTTTTAAATGAGCGTCTGATGCAGGTTACGGCCAGCGGACAGGCGGAGAAGAACGATTTTCTGAAAGCCAAGATCCGTCCGGTGCTGACGAAAGGTGTCCTGCATTTTCAGGCAGAGGAGTTTATCGGAAAGCAGGCATTCCACAAGAATCTCACCGCGGAGGAAGCGGTGGATTATCTGGAAGGTCTTATGGAGACAAGCTTCCGGCAGCTTCAGCTGGAGGCACAGGATAAGAGTGGGACGGTTCTTGTGAGCAAGAAGGGGAAGATTACCGTGAAGGTGAAGAAGAAGGCTGCTATGGCAAACGTGGCAGCTTCCGCTTCCGGCCAGGATAGCGGGTCCACCGGCGGTTCGGATGCGGCTCTTCAGGCTGCATGGGCGAACGGACTTTCCCATAACCGAAAGAAACGGTATATCCTGGAAGAGGGAATTCCGGTTCCGTTCCTTGTGGAACTTGGTGTCCAGACGAAGGAAGGGACGATTGTCCACGCAAAATATGACAAATTCCGCCAGATCAACCGGTTTCTGGAGTTTATTGAGGATGTGCTTCCAAAGCTTGATAAGAATCAGGAGACCAGGATCATTGATTTTGGCTGTGGAAAGTCTTATCTGACCTTTGCGATGTACTATTATCTCAAGGTCTTAAAGGGCTATCCGGTGCGGATCACTGGTCTGGACCTGAAGACAGACGTGATCGAACACTGTTCCCGTCTTGCGAAGAAGTTTGGATATGACTCACTGGAGTTCCTTCATGGGGATATTGCTTCCTACGAGGGAACAGATGAGGTCGATATGGTCGTGACGCTCCATGCGTGTGATACTGCGACGGATTACGCGCTGGAAAAGGCGGTCCGCTGGAATGCGAAGGTGATCCTGTCAGTTCCCTGCTGTCAGCATGAGGTGAATAAGCAGATGGAGAGCGAGTTGTTTGCGCCGGTGTTTCATTATGGAATTATCAAGGAGCGGATGGCAGCGCTTTATACAGATGCCCTTCGTGCGGAAGTGCTGGAGGCTATGGGATACCGGGTGCAGATCCTGGAGTTTATCGATATGGAGCACACGCCTAAGAATCTTTTGATCAGGGCAGTGAAGCAGGGGAAACGGAAGGAGAACCGGGAGGCGATCGAGGCGATCCTGAAGGAGATTCATACGGAACCTACGTTGTATCGTTTGTTGATGGAAGAGAAGTAAATGGAGCAGCCGCAATGGATTTCATGAGTGAGGTGTAAGGGTATGAGAAAATATATGGTATTATGTTTGACTGCCGCACTGCTCATTTCTGGCTGCCTGAACCAAACGAATGAAAGTGCAGACACCTCAACAGAGACAGAGGAATACGTGCTTAGCACACCGGATACATACAAAAATTTAGAGAGCTTTATCTATGCATATCAGACTTCAGACTCGCCTAATATACGATCAGAACTTCCAACC
The DNA here is from genome assembly GCF_003435125.1 of Clostridium sp. AM25-23AC. Taxonomy (NCBI): domain Bacteria; kingdom Bacillati; phylum Bacillota; class Clostridia; order Eubacteriales; family Clostridiaceae; genus Clostridium; species Clostridium sp. AM25-23AC. The sequence goes on from NZ_QWGI01000005.1 coordinate 163,528, forward strand.
GAGCGGATTTACTGGATCAATGATAACAATCCATGGAAGACATCCTTGAAGGACATTCAGGTCCGGGAGGGATATTTTTCCTGCCACTATGACAATGGATTTGTCCTATTTACACACAGACTTTCTGATGGAAAGAGTGGTTTGGAGACAATGATCAGAAACAATCCAGACGCAGGTTCAAAAGAAGTACAGGATGGTTTTGAATATTATTATTCGGAAGAAGAGGAGCAGAGAGACTATTTATGGCTCCAGGATCAGACGAATATGCTGGAATTAACGATTCCTAAGAATGTAGAATTAAATTTAAATGAATTGATTTCATTTTTGGAATATCAAACCATCAAATAGAATTTATATGCCGCCCGGATCCATGAAAAGGAACGAGCGGCTTTTAGTATTTTAGTATAAATTAAATTTTTACTTAGATAGTTTACATAATATAATTATGTCAATCAAAAGTAAAAAATTTTGTACTTTATAGTTAGCGGTTAATAAATGGCTTAGATACAAGGATTATAGCATAAAGTACAAAAATGTGAACCTCACATGACTAAAGTCACATGCTTCTCAGCCGT
>NZ_QWGI01000050.1:0-8013 GCF_003435125.1 Clostridium sp. AM25-23AC
GTGCCCAGCAGGGTCTGCAGGATGCTGCGCCGCTTTTCCTGTTCGTTGGGAGCAGTGCGGTTGTACTCCCAGCACAGTTGCTTTGCACGGTTCTGTTCCTCCGTGGGGGTGTTTTCATAGCCGCTGACGTAGGCGGCAGGGCGTTTCATAATATCCAGAGCATTCATCGTGTTTGTCCTTTCCATACAATGTTTTCTCAAGGATTATACCACATTCTCTGTCGGTGTGTAATAGGCTGCTTTTCCCGCCCTCATTTGTTTGTCCGCTTGCAGGACTACCTACGGTTCGTTTTGGTTTTTTCAGTGCTCTGTGCAGCCTGATTGGTGCAAACAAATACCCCGTTGGTTTCCCAACGAGGCATCAAAGACGATCATCTCAGCAAATCAGACAAGCTGCATTCTCCTTTGGGGATATTTGCTGTTCTGCGATACTCTTTTATGGCTTTCACCAAGAGCTGAGGGTTACTGAAATACTGCTTCACAAAATCATACGACTTCACATCATGCATCCGAAGATTTGTTTTACAAAATTCGCTTGGTTTTTTTCCAGAACGCTTAAACTGATCATATGCTCCTTCCGCATGAATAATCAACATTTCAATTTCTGGAGCAGTAATGACATTTACCACGTCAATTTTCTGCTCATATGCTTTACTCAATCGAAATTCCTCTCTGCGAGAATCCAAAATCCGTATCACAGAAATCTGCTCATCGAATCCTTTCCGTAAGTATCGCTCCTCGAATCGTTTAGCACTTCTGCAACGGATAACACATTCTTCCAACATTTCTTCTCTGTTGAAAATCAGAAGATCATTATCAACCAGTATGTCGATAATAGCTTCTTCGGCAGAGCCTTCACATATACACGCCTTGTATTTTGCTAATTCCATTCTGCTGTCTCCTTAATTGATCGAAGCAGCCAAGCTTTTCTTCAAGCGCATATACGCTTCATATGCTGGCGTTGTTCCCTCAAGGAAGCCGCTCTGGTAAGCATCACTCTTTTTAATATCATTACGTTTCAATATATAGCTCAAATTTTCTGCTGTAATGCCATTACGGTTTCTAACGATACAAATTCCGTCATTTCGGTCATATTCGTCCAGCAGTTCCGGATAATGCGTAGTGAAAATAAGCGTTCCGCCATTTTTGTTCAGTCGGCTGTCCATAAAGAAGCGCACTAAGGTCGTTACAATTTCCTTGTTGAAATGATTCTCTATTTCATCTACCAGAAGATAACCACCTGAATGAAGAACTTCCTTTACCATCGAGAATGTAATAATGCCCTTAATCGTACCAGAGGACAGATACTGCTCAAGGTCTGCCGCATTATTCAGGATAATCTCTTCTTCATCCTTAAACTTCAAGTGGATAAATGTTTTTCCCTCTGTCTGTTCAAAGCACAATTTCTCAATGGTTGGATCGAGAAATGCAATTACCTCCAATGGAATATCTTCGGTAAATGGAAGCACATTCACATTCGTATAGGAAAGCAGGCTGAATATTTCCACTGTATCATTCGCTTTTTTATTATGTGCAATGACAAAGCTGACATCATCAGAAAGGTATGCTTCATCACTATTGCGCTGCTCTACAGGCTTCATTCCTGTAAAATCTGTCAGATACTTTTTCGACTTAACGGTTGCAATTGGTTTTTCCCAAAGGCTTTCAGACAGAATCGAATACATATATTCCCCTGTTTTCGACTTCTTTGCTGCAATTACAGTTTCCAAGCAGCAGACGTAGCTGCGCTTATCATAAAAATATGTGCGGATTGTAGCATTCTTCGCTCCGCCAAGAATGCTTTTTGCCTCCACATGATTGATGGGCTCATTTTTCACAATATTTAAGGCCAAGCTAATGACCTTTAATACCGAGGTCTTGCCAGATGCGTTAATTCCAATGAAAGCACAGGCAGAGTGGAGATAGTAGTTATCCGTCAAACGGTAAAGACTATCTTTGTCCTCTTCGCAAACACGTTGCTGCGTATAAAAGCAAATATCCAAGTCTTTTTTGAATAATGGGAGTCCTTGTGCGGTGATGCGGAGTATTTTCATAGGTAGTCCTCCTCTAAAAACAGTTTTTTCGTTTTTATTTTCTTATAATCTTATTATACGCCGCAAACCAGAAAATATCAACGGATTTTCCGTTTTTATTTTCTAAATTGTTTTTGACACTACAAAGTATCCGTTCCATGCGGCGAAAGCCGTAATCAATGATACATTACCGTCCGTATCGAATAAACAAGAAACAGGGCACGGAATTCCAATGTCCTGTTTCTTATCTTTTTTGAAAGGAATTTCTTCTCTTAGAAATCACCCTTACACCTTGTCCTGAATCAAAAGGCTATTTTCCAGAACATTGCTCATCACTTATCCTCCCAGGGTTGCTCCATCTTCTTCCCATTCTCACATATTTTTCTTGAGCAGGAAATCTGCCACGGCAAGATCCAAAAGTGCCATGCCAGTAGAATCAAACACCGTGATGTCGGTATCGCTTTTACGACCCGCAGCCTTTCCAAGAATGAGATCACCAAGCTCTCCATAGATTCGATCTTCAGACAATGTGCCCTGCTTCAAGGGAATCTCAATTTCTCCGGCGTTCCTGCAGTGTTCGAGGTCGTCCACAAAAACAATGGCATCCTCAAAAATTTGGGAATCAATTTCTTCTTTGCCCGCCATATCAGCACCAATGCAGGAAAAATGTGTGCCGGGTTTGACCCATTCTTTTTGAATCAGCGGGGTGTGGGAAGGCGTGATTGTGATAATAATGTCGCTGTCGGATACGGCTTCTTTCAAATCAGAAACTCCTTCGAAGGTTACCGAGGCTGCCTCAATTGCAAAGTCGGTTTGCAGCATTGCGCGAATCTTCGACGCAAATGCAGCAGCATGTCCTGCGTTATGCGGATTGTCGATCCGGATCGTTTCCAGCGTGGGAAACACCTTCAGCAACGCAGCAATCTGGAAAGGTGCCTGATTGCCGGTGCCGACGATCAAAGCGTTCTGGGAATTCTTTCTGGCCAGATATTTTGCACCAATGGCTCCTGCCGCACCAGTGCGCATTCCGGTCACAGAGGAGCCGTCCACAAGGCCAAGCGGCATACCGGTTTCCGAGCTGAACACGGCAATCAGACCCACAAGATCCGGCAGGCCTTTTTGCACATTTGCTTCCATGAACGCAACCGTCTTGTGGCCGAAAATATGCTGTTCCGGCAGATAACCGGATTTAATATCCATATCTGCATGGCCGGGGTCGAATTCATAGAAAATGGTAGGCCATACAACGGTTTTGTCTTGACTTTTCAGCTTATAAACATTCTCTGTGCATTGGATCGCATCTTCCATCGAAAGATTTTTTCGAACTTCTTCTGCGAAAATATAGGGAATATTCATCGGGGTTCTCCTTTCTTTTACCGGGTTTTCATTGCAATATACTCGCTGATGGCCTTGAGGCCATCGATCAGATCCTGCTTTCCGTAGGCATAACCGATGCGCATACTGTGCGGCACTTCAAAGCAGTCACCGGGAGTCACAAACGCGCCGGTCTTCTTGTACATTTCTTCGCAGAATTCGTAGGAAGAAATGTCCAGATCATAATAAACCAATGCCGTAGTGCCGGCTTTCGGCTTTACATAGCTGACGTGCGGTTCGCTGCCGACCCAATCGTCCAGAATCTGCAAATTCTCCCGGACGATCTTTCGGCTGCGTTCCAGCAGCTTATCGCGGTGCTTCAGCGCAGCTGCTGCCAGCATTTCATCGAATACACCGCAGCTCACAAGATTATAATCCCGATGAGAAAGGCAGCTCTTTACAACGCTCATATCGTGCGTTGCAATCCAACCAAGCCGAAGACCAGCCAGTGAAAAAACCTTTGACATACTGCTCACCGAAATGCCCTTTTCATACAGATCCACAATGGAAGGACACCAGCCATCTTCCTGTGAAAGGTGACGATAGACTTCATCGCACAAAATCCAGGCATCTGCGGAACGCGCAATCTCCACGATCTCCCGGAGCATCTTCTCAGACATCAGCGCACCCGTAGGATTGTTAGGGTTATTGATGCAGATCATTTTTGTTTTAGGTGTCACCAAACGGCGCAGTTTTTCTAAGTCCGGCAAATAATTGTTTTCCTTACTCAGATGAAGGATCTGAACATCTGCTCCATAGGATTCCGGGATGGAATAAAGCTGCTGATATGTCGGCATGATGCTCACTACACGATCACCGGGAGAGATCAGCGAATAGAATACATGATGGTTTGCTCCGGATGCCCCATGAGTCGGCACAATATTTTCAATGTTCAGCGTTTTGTAAAGGCCGCAGACACCTTTACGGAATTCTGGCAAACCCTCAATATCGCCATAGCTCAGACGGCGTGCGCACAAACGATTCAAAAATTCTGTCTTATCTTCCCCTGTCAGCTCGAATAGCTCGTTCATACTGATGGAGTCCACACATGTTTCAGCGATGTTATACTTTGCGCCGACCTCCCAGGCGTTCATCCATTCTTCTACGGCAAACGGCTTGATTTTCATTGCTTTTTCCTCCTTGTAATGGTACATGATAAAAAAGAAAAGGGCACACAGAGCTTTTCCTTATAACATGGTGAACCATGCCGTACCTACGGAAAAACTCTGTGTGCCCTTTGGCCTCCACCCGGTGGTGGAGAGGGTTTCAATATTTAATCGCCTTTATAATACTACACAAGCTGCACATCGTCAAGACGATTTCCCGAAACTTCAAACGGTAACTTGCCGTCCGAGAACGCACTTACAATCATTTTTCTATCCGGCCACTTAACCGGAAATCTCCGGACTACTTCCTAAATGCTTTTCCTTATGGGTAACACATCATTGACAAACCTACACGTATCGTAGACAAATTCCGATTCTTCAATGGCTTAAATATTTCGTTTCAGTACATCCGATGCAGAAACAGCAGAAACTTGATATACGCCTTCCTCCAGATGCTTACGCAAAAACACATAATATGCCGCTTTATCTCAAATACTCCGTAAAGAATGCGTTGAGCTTTTCAAACGGAATGATGCCCATCTGATCGTAAAGGTCAGTGTGATTTGCACCGGGGATAATGAGCAATTCCTTGTTATCGCCGGTCAGCTTGCTGTACGCTGTTTCGCTGAAATAGCGGGAGTGCGCCTTTTCCCCGTGTACCAGCAGCACAGCAGAGCGGATTTCGCTGCTGTATTGCAAGATCGGCATATTCAGGAACGACAGCGAGGAGGTCACATTCCAACCACCGTTGGAGTTTAGGCTGCGGGAGTGATAGCCACGTGGCGTTTTGTAGTAGGCATAATAGTCCTTTACAAACTGCGGTGCGTCCTCCGGCAGCGGATCAACCACACCACCCGCCAGCGCATAGCTTCCGCTTTTATAATCCTCGATGCGCTGTGCATTCATGGCTTTTTTCTTCTCAAAGCGTGCCTGCTCAGAATCCTCAGCATCAAAATATCCGTTGGCCGTTACACGGGTCATGTCGTACATGGTCATAGCCGCAGTAGCTTTGATGCGGGTGTCAATGGCAGCGGCATTGATCGCCATACCGCCCCAGCCACAGATACCGATGATACCGATGCGCTCCGGGTCAACATTCTCCTGCACGGAGAGGAAGTCTACCGCTGCGCAGAAATCCTCGGTGTTGATGTCCGGCGAAGCGACATAGCGGGGTGTACCGCCGCTCTCTCCGGTGTAGGACGGGTCAAAGGCAATCGTCAAGAAGCCAAGCTCCGCCATTTTCTGCGCATACAGACCGGAGGACTGCTCCTTTACCGCGCCGAACGGACCGCTGACGGCAATAGCGGGCAGCTTGTCCACCACACTCTTTGGCGTATACATATCCGCCGCCAATGTGATGCCGTAGCGGTTATGAAAGGTTACTTTCTTGTGATCCACCTTGTCGCTTTTCGGGAACACCTTGTCCCATTCCTGTGTCAGATTCAGTTTTTCCATATTCAGACCTCCTTGCCTGTTGCCTTAAAATATGCTGTGCTGTCCACGGCTTCCAACCATTCATTGGAGGTTTCATCCCCCGGAACCTCTACCGCCAGATGAGAGAACCTGCTATCCGGCGCAGCACCGTGCCAGTGTTTTACACCCCAATGGGAAAGACCATTTCATTCTGATGCTTGGCTTTTGCGTCGGCAGCATCGTCCTCCGCCCATACCTCCTTTGCCATACGGAAGGCAGCCCATGCCTTGGGCCAGCCTGCATAAAATGCCGCATGGGTCAGGATCTCCGCAATTTCCGTTTTGGTCACACCGTTGTTCTTTGCAGTTGTCAGATGGTACTGAAAGGACGAATCCGTCAGCCCCTGCGCCATCAGCGCCACCACTATTACAATGCTGCGGTCTCGCAGGGAAAGCTTGTCTTCCCTGCTCCACACCTGCCCGAACAGCACATCATCATTCAATTCCGCAAATTTGGGAGCAAATTCCCCCAAAGCCTCTCTGCCTGCCGTTTGTTTAACTGCCATGGCTCACACCTCCTTGCCCATCTGATAAGCTTGCTCCAGTGCAGGATGTCCGGCGATCTCACCCGCGCCGTTCATACCGCCTGCAAACACTGTGCCCACCAGCGCACAGCGTGGGAAGCAGTCTACCCAGCCCTGCACAGCCTTCTCTGTGCCCGCAAAGGTCTCCGGTGCGTTCTCTGCCGCTGTTGCAAGCAGATAGGCTTTCGTAAAGGCGTAGTCCGTATCGAACAATGGGTTGGCACGGTCCAGCATAGTCTTGAGCTGACCGCTGACGCAGTAATAGTAGACGGGCGTTGCGAACACCAGCACATTTGCATCGTGCATTTTGGCAGCAATTTCCACGGCATCGTCCCGGATGACGCAGTGCCCCAACTTCAGACAAGCAAGACAGCCCTTGCAGAAGCCAACCTGCTTTTCTCGCAGATACACAGTTTCTACCTGATGGCCCGCCTCCCGTGCGCCCTTGGCAAACGCTGCCGCCAGCGTTTCGGAGTTGCCGCCCATACGGGGACTTGAAGAAATGATCAGCACCTTTTTATCCATTGTAAAACACTCCTTGCATTTTGATATTCTCTGTGTTATTCTCATAGTAATACCTGAACCTAACTTTAGGTCAAGATGTTTTTGAAATTTTTTTGGAGGGAAATTTATGTATTCAATTGGACAGGTAGCAGAGATGTTCGGATTGCCTATCTCCACGCTGCGCTATTATGATAAACAGGGACTTTTTCCGAACATGGAACGGGTGTCCGGCATCCGCAAATTCGGTGACACGGAGATTGAAGCACTCCGGGTCATTGAATGTCTGAAAAAGGCCGGCATGGAGATCAAGGACATCCGGCAGTTCATGGATTGGTGTGCTGAGGGTCCGTCCACCTATCCACAGCGCAAGGCCATGTTTGAGGAGCGGAAAGCCCACATGGAAGCAGAGATTGCGCACATGAACCGGGCACTGGATATGCTGAAATTCAAGTGCTGGTATTATGAGCAGGCAATCCAAGACGGCAGCGAGGACAGACTAAAGGCACTGATTCCCGACCACTTGCCGGAGGGAATCCAAAAAGCATATGAAAACGCGCATAGCTAACCTTTCCCGTGCTATGTATCGTCTGATTCAGAGCAAAAAATACCCCGTTGGTTTCCCAACGAGGCATCGAAGACGATTCTATTCTGTTTTCTGTAAACTGGTAGTCAGAAAAACTTAGTCAGTGACCAAGTTAGTGAGCAAGATAAATCGCCGGACATCCCACACGTAGTTTTGAATCTTTGTATGGCTTTTGCAGTGTCTGCATCATAGCCCAGCACCGCGATCAGCTGCTTTTGAAAGGAACCGGCAAACAGCGCCCACATTCCAAAGGGCATTCCAGCGTATTTCATTGCAGATACCTCCCGGCTTCCGCTTCCAGTGCCTGCCATACCGGGTAGGCTGCGCCGTTCGCATCGAAAAATTCCTTGAGATCCCGGTTCAGCGCACTCATTTCATCGATGGCGTTCATTGCGTGGTCGGAGGCGCAGAGCTTGCC
>NZ_QWGI01000051.1:0-7422 GCF_003435125.1 Clostridium sp. AM25-23AC
ACTTACTTTTCAGGGGACGAGATATCTATCATTTGAGCGTGCGTGACGGTAGTGTCAAATAATCTATGAAAAACTGAGTCAAATAAAAGGTTCAATTGAAGCTGCCGAAACATAATTATGTGTTTTGCGTAAGCATCTTGAGGAAAGCGTATATCAGGTTTCTGCTGTTTCTGCATCGGATGTACTGAAACGAAATACAGACTTTTTTCGCTGTGCGTTCCTGTTCGGGATAATGTCAAGATGAGCAAATCATTCTCAATTCGATTCTGCCTTATGTTGGCAGGGGCCGCACAGAAAGCATTGCCAGTTTCTTGTTTCACATTGCTTTCATAAAAATAAATGTTCCTCTTGATATTATCATAAATGATAATCTAATATATTTAGAGAATGATGAAGAGGAGAGTATCATATGGAATTGGCAGAGATTGCAATGAACCCTGCTCGTCAGAGGATTTTTCAGTATTTTTTGCTTCATGAAACTGGCACAGTTAAGGAAATCAGAAAAGCACTGCCGGATATTCCAAGCGCAAGCTTATATCGGCATATAAAGATTCTTGCGGATAGTTCCATCCTCATGGTTGTAGGCGAAAATCGAATCCGCGGTACGGTTGAAAGCGTTTATCAATTAAATGAGGTATATGTTCGGACGTTGTGGAGGTGAGTTATGAAAATAGAACACATTGCTTTATATGTAAAAGATCTGGAAACAGCTCGCAGTTTCTTTGTGAAGTATATGGGCGCAAAATCAAACGAAGGCTACCATAATCTGAAAACAGGTTTCCGCTCTTATTTTCTGTCATTTGGCGATGGGGCACGGCTTGAAATTATGAACAATCCGGAAATGCTTGATTTTTCAAAGGAATTTGCCCGCACTGGGTATGCGCACATTGCATTCAGCGTAGGCAGCAAAGAAAAAGTAGATGCGTTGACCGCTGAACTGAAAACTGACGGATATGAAGTGGTCAGCGGTCCCAGGACAACCGGAGATGGTTACTATGAAAGTTGTATTATTGCAATCGAAGGCAATCAAATTGAAATTACAGTTTGACTTCAATCTTTTATTCATTAACTCTTGACAAGTAACCATTCGGTAACTATAATGAAGTTACCGAATGGTTACTTTGATAAAGGAGATAGTTATGGCAGAGGGTACAAAGGAACGGATTTTGAGAATCGCGCTGGAATTGTTTGCGCAGAACGGTTATCTGGGGACGTCTATGAATGATATTGCAGGGCAGTTGGGATTTACGAAAGCTGCCTTATATAAGCACTATGCCAGCAAACAGGAAATCCTGGATAAGATCGTGGAGCGAATGAACAGGATGGATTATGAGCGCGCTGAGGCGTATGAAATGCCGGAAACGGAACCAGACGGCTTTGCGGAAGCATATCTGCATACGCCAATTAAAAAAATTCGCACATACAGCCTTGCCCAGTTTGATCATTGGACGAAGGAACCGTTCTCCTCCAATTTCCGTAAAATGCTGACGCTGGAGCAATACCGTGATCCTAAGCTTGCACAGCTTCACCACGATTATCTCGCGGGAGGCCCTTTGGAGTACATGGCGGCCATCTTCCGCAAGCTGGCAGATTCAGATGAGGACGCTATGCAGCTGGCGCTGGAGTTCTATGGGCCGATGTATCTTTTATACAGTGTCTACGACGGTGCAGAGGAAAAAGAAGCGGTTTCTTCTTTGTTGGCGACACATATTGATCACTTTATTGCCAGAGTTGAGTCTGATTGCAGAAAGAAGGAATGAACAACATGAAAGATGTCGAGGAAGAAAAACGCTGGGTTTTATGCCCGTGGTGCGGTGCCAAGACGCGCTTACAGATATTACGGGAGACGGAATTAGTGACTTTTCCTTTGTTTTGTCCCAAATGCAGGCATGAGAGTATTATCAATGCAAAAAATTTTATCATCGAAACCAAACAGCCAGACGCAAAGACGCAGTGCTGATCGCAAAACGATCATGCGCTGCGTCCTTTTTTGAAAGGAAGGCTGCTATGGAGGCAATTGTTTACACCACCAAAGGAGGATCTACTATGGATGCAATTAAGAATATTATTATTCGTCTGGAAACAAAAGAAGATTACAGAGCTGTCGAAAACCTGACCCGTGAGTCATTCTGGAATGTCTACCGCCCGGGCTGCATGGAGCACTATGTGCTGCACTGTTATCGGAATGACCCGGCATTTGTGCCGGAGCTGGATTTTGTGATGGAACTGGGCGGTGAGCTGATCGGGCAGGTCATCTATGTGCGGTCAGAAATCGAGTGTGATGACGGGCGAACCCTACCGATCATGACCTTCGGTCCCATCGGCATCGCACCCGCATACAAGCGGCAGGGCTACGGAAAGCAGCTGCTTGACTATTCCATGGAAAAAGCCAGGGAAATGGGAGCAGGGGCGCTTGCCATTACCGGCAATATAGACTTTTACGGCAAGTCTGGCTTTGTTCCGGCCAAAACTAAGGGCGTGCGCTATGCCGACGACCCGGAGACGGACTATTTCCTCATCAAAGAACTGAAACCCGGATTTCTGGACGGTGTCTCAGGCACTTACAAAGACCCCGATGGGTATTTTGTCTGTGAGAAAGATCCGGAGGGGTTTGAACAGTTTGAAGCCACTTTCCCGTTTTCGCCAATGTAGAACATCCGTACCCGCCCGGATTTCACGAGATACAAATTGGATGAACGGTCTCCCTGCATATATAAAATATTCCCAGTCCGAATCACAAACTCAGTTCCGACTTCCTCAAAAAGTGGATAATATCTGCTCGATAGTATTATGGTAATTACAAGAATCATGCCGCTTCGTGTTGGTAAAGGCTGCATAGAGCACTGAAAAAGTCAAAACGAACAGTAGGCAGCCCCACAAGGACAACCAAAGCGCGCCTACGGGGCCAACGCGTAATCGGAGAGCTCTTGTTAAACGTACTTTCTTTTGCTATAATATTTTTCAACATAATACGTTGCTTTTGTGCAATATAATGGTATTTATACATCTTTCTTCTGGAAGAAACAGGGCTTGTTATTGAGCGCGCGGAAGAGTGATAAAAAGAAGACAGAGATACTGATCATTGTATAGTGGTTCTGAAAAATGGATCGGAAATTTCATACTGGAATGGTACCACTTGAAAAGTAGGAAGGTGAGATGCGAATGAATTGGGCAGACGGAAAAATGCGGTGCTGCTGGGCAAATCCAAAAAACGAACGGTACATCCGTTATCACGATGAGGAATGGGGCGTTCCGGTGCATGATGACCGGAAGCTTTTTGAAATGCTGATCCTGGAGTGCTTTCAGGCAGGACTGTCCTGGGAATGTGTCCTGAATAAGCGGGATGCGTTTCGCGAAGCCTTTGACGGCTTCGATGTTGAAAAGGTTTGCGTCTACAAGGAGGAAAAGCTGGAAGCCTTGCGGAATGATCCCGGCATCATACGCAACCGTCTGAAAATACAGGCTGCCGTTACCAATGCACAGGCATTCCGTGAAATCCAGAAGGAATATGGCAGCTTTTTAGAGTATCTCTGGCATTGGACGGAGGGCAGCGTGATCCGGGAAACCGGGAAAACAAGTTCGGAATTATCGGATGCAATTTCCAAAGACTTAAAGAAGCATGGCATGAAATTTGTGGGAACCACGGTGGTTTATGCCTACCTGCAGGCCGTCGGCGTGATCTGGTCGCATGAGGATGAATGCTTTTGCAGGCAAGAGGATGAGACATGATGAAACAGAAACCGACAATTATTTATGAGAATACCGTCGCAGGCAGCTTCGTCCGCAGGATCAACCGTTTCACAGCGGAGGTTCTGATCGATGGGGGGACAGAGCTGGTTCATGTGAAAAATACGGGGCGTTTGCGGGAGCTTCTGGTGCCGAAAGCGAAGGTGACGCTGCAGAAGACGTTGAATATGAATCGAAAAACGGCATACGATCTGATCTCTGTATACAAGCCGAAGCTAAAATGGGTGAATATTGACAGTCTGGCACCAAATGCTTTGATGAAGCAGCTGTACATGAGCCTGAATTATGATCTTGTGAAGGCAGAATATACTTATGGAGACTCCAGAATTGATTTTTACATGGAAAAAAACGGAGAAAAATTCCTGACGGAAGTGAAGGGGTGCACACTGGCGGATGATCTGCATCCGGGCATCGGATTGTTTCCGGACGCACCAACGGAGCGAGGTGTAAAACATTTACACGAGCTGACAAAGGCGGCAAAGGAAGGCTGCCGCACGGCAATCGCCTTTGTGATTCAGATGAATGGAATTCATCGGGTGCTGCCGAATGAGGCGGCACAGCCGGAGTTTAAGAAGGCACTTGTGGAGGCTGCGAAGGCAGGCGTTCAGATCGTCTGTTACAGTTGTCATGTGGAAGCGGATCGTATAAAGATCACGGGTGTAACCGAAGATACTTCAAGCTTTGTGAATATGTAGGAAATGAAGGCTTAAGAAGATAGGCAGGCGAAAGAGTATAATCGGGAGTCATGGAGGTGAATTTTATGTGCTTTTGGTGGTTTATGTTAATATGTGATATGATAATTCCCATTGTTATGGTTATTGTAGGAAGAATGATGTGGAAACATTGTCCAAAACATATAAACGGTATGTTAGGCTACAGAACCACTCGTTCGATGAAAAATATGGATACATGGAAATTTGCCCATGACTATTGTGGAAAACTTTGGTGGAAAATAGGATGGGTAATGATCCTACCATCTGCTTTGATACATATTCCGTTATACCATAGTGATGAAAATACGATTGGGGTTGCAGGGGGAATCCTTGTAACAATTCAATGTATTATTTTGATTGTATCAATTTATCCGACAGAAAAAGCTTTGCGAAAGAATTTTAATGATGACGGAACGCCAAGATAAATCGAAATTTGATGAGGTGATAATATGAGCAAAAGTAAGAAGTTGACAAATAGAATTATTGCTGTCATATTGATTGTTTTGGGTCTTATATTGGGTGGCACATGGAATAGCGCGAAGTATTGCATTGGAGATAAAATTTTTATCGCCTTAGGTATATCTCCTTGGTCAAATGGTTCAAGTGGAACACATTATCCTGCTATTATTGGTAGTTTTGTTATTTTGGCTGGAATAAGTATCTTGAACTTAACTTTGCAAAAGAAAACTCGTTTGTGGATTTGGACTGCTGTTATTCTATGCTTTATTTTGTTTAATTTGTTTTTTACCTATATGTAGTAGATGATAACTTTCAGTTTGAAGTGACCTTCCCCCCAAAAAAGCGGAAGCTTCCGGGTGCGTAGCACGGAACAATCCGCAGGAATCAAAATAGTGGGCTTTTGACCTCGATATTATGCAATAAACATGGAGAAAGTCAGGTGACGATCGATGAAATATATCCATATCACGAAAGAGAACATTGATAAGGAGCACATCTGCTGTGCCATGTCCGGCAAGCAGGCTCTTGCAAAAAAGGAGTGGCTGAAGCAGCGCTTTGATGAGGGACTTGTCTTTTATCGCAGTGAGGAGCGTGGAAAGTGCTTTATCGAATATATTCCAGCGGAAAACGCATGGGTGCCCATTGAAGCAGGAGGCTGGCTTTATATCAACTGCCTTTGGGTTTCCGGCTCCATGAAGGGACACGGCTATTCCTCAGAACTGCTTTCCGAGTGTATCCGGGACGCGAAAGAACAGGGAAAGAAAGGTATTTGCATTCTGTGCGCCGAGGGACGGAAACGGGAATTTTTAGCTGATCCGAAATTTCTGAAGTATAAAGGCTTCAAAGTCGCGGATATATCTGACTGTGGGATCAACCTCATGTACCTGCCCCTTGCAGAGAATGCGGATCAGCCGAGATTCAAAGATTGTGCCAGACATCCGAAAGTCAGCGAAACGGGCTTTGTCCTCTATTATACCGACCAGTGCCCTTTCACCTATTATTGGGTGCCGAAGGTACAGGAAGCGGCAAAGGAACACGGCATGTCGTTTCAAGCATTTCATATTACCGACAAAGAAGCCGCGCAGAATGTACCTGCACCGGTCACCACATATGCCCTGTTCCGGGATGGAGAGTTTTTGACTCAGGGCATTCAGTCAGATAAAAAGTTTCTGGCACTTGCGGGCATAAAGTGATGACAGATGCGTTTCGTTACGATTGCAAAGAGCATGTATAAGGGGTGGAAAGTGAGGAAAAGAATATCTATGAAAAGAAAAATCATCATTGCGGTGGCAGTCATCGCAGGTATTTTGGCAGCAGTTGCGATTATTTCAATTTTGGCACAGACGCCGATGCCGATCTGACGAGTGGAAGATAGTCATGAATTTGGAGGCATAAGTATAGGAAAAGGATGTCCTCCAAAATAGGACAGAGGTGCAGGAGGTTATAACAACAAGGATTGCTTTATGAGGGAAACAGATCAGGAAGGTTACGTGGATTTTGTGAAAACCGTAAGAATTTTATAGACATTTCTGCAAAAATCTAATATAATTATTCGATGGTTCTGAGAGAAATATGTCGGCTTACGATAATTTGAAATGCGTTTCGATCGGAACAGAAAAAAAGATGGGATTTGAAAGAGATGAATTTATTGAACGTACAGAAAAACAAAAAATGTGGCTTTACACTGGCGGAGCTTTTGATCGTGGTTGCGATCGTGGGGATCCTTGTAGCAATCTCAATTCCAATTTTCAGCGTGCAGCTTCACAAGGCGCGTGTGGCTGCCGATTGGGCAAATCTGCGAGCATACTATTCAGAGATTCAGGCAGATTATATCGCGACCGGGAAGTATAATCCAGAGGTGCCGGCATCAGACAATACAAGTTATCATTATCTTACAGAAATTACATTCCTTGATGGACAAAGGGTCGAACTGAAAGCGGGAAAGATTTTGATTGGGAAATCAAAAGGAGAAAATGGATACGAGATTGTATATTACTGCAATGAATATTTGAGGACACACAACGTGGAACCGCACTATTATAAATGTAGCTTGTCTCTTGGCGCTAGTGCATTATAAACAATGATAGAAGCAGATAAATAAAAGGAAGCAGGACAATGGAACTCCCCCCCAATGTCCTGTTTTTCTTATGTAACAGCAAATCCTTCCAACGCATCTATAGAAGACCGGGATGATCTTTGCAGACCCAGGTGTGGGCTGTAGTTCATATTATGGATACAGAATAACGAATGTTGTGTGCGTATGGCAAAAAAAATCAATATGTTGATAAAATGCAACAGAGGTGTAATGATAATGAAAAAAATGTAAAAAGATATCAAAAAAATGGTTGACTTTTCCATGGGGATTTGTTATTATAATACTCGCCTTGAGCGACAGGGCAAAACTTATTAAGAGTCATTAAGAAAACTTCTTAATCTCTCAAAAAAAGTTTTAAAAAGTTCTTGACAAACCGGAAACGGTATGATAGAATAAACGAGTTGCTGC
>NZ_QWGI01000052.1:0-5794 GCF_003435125.1 Clostridium sp. AM25-23AC
CTGTGATTTGTGCGAGCAATGAGCCGAACGAATATGCTTGCATATTCACTCGGCGAAAGCCGCAGCAGCCGACAGAATGTTGGCTTCCGCAGTCATGGTCTGCTCCAAATCATACAGGAGACGCTACGCCGTCTCCGCTCCGCTTCGGTCGGTGCAGGGCAAACGTCCACCGGACGTTTTGCACCCCTGCGCTGGCTGCCGCCAGCTACCCTTTTGTGGACTTGCCATCTGGGGACACCTTGCGTTGCAAGCTGTTTCCAGCCGACAAGTTTTACAAAATCTCTCTATACTTTGACGGTCGGGTAAAGTATAATGAAGTTAACGGCAAAGCGGAAGTTGATTGTGAGAAATTTTATATTGCGAGGAGGAAATAACAGTGCTTACATTACAGGAACTCCTTAACGGAGTGAAATGTTTAGATGAAAATACACTGGCTGAATTGTCGGATAAATTGTGGGAATTGGGGACATTAGATGATATAAAAGAAAAAGTGACCCCTGAACTTTTTACCTTGCATATTTGTATGAATATGGTGGGGAATTGGCAGTGTGATGGTTGGTGGTATATTATTTGTGAACAGGTAAAATTAGTTCCGTTTATCCCAGAAGCATTAAATGCTTTAGGATTATTCACCCTGAAAACAGCATTTGAAAAGGTTATATCCTGTTTTCCCCAAGATACAATTTTTACTGATGATAATAACTATATTGACACCGTTAATTTTCTGCAAAATAACAGGTTTAAGGTATCAAATAAAAAATTAAATTCAATCACTCTCGAAAAAAGAAAAGAAATGGTAAAAAAGACTCGTCATTGTATTGAAGAATTAGAACAGTTAACAGAGCCTTTATGGGGATATGCCAGTGAAAATAATGGGTGGAAAATTGTGCTTGACTACATTTCCGCTCATAAATAATATAAATTAACCAGTTCCAGTTGTGCGCCCAGCTAAGGGTGTGTAGTCAAGCCGGTGGGATTCCGGTTTATCCAAGGTTTAGCCAACCAGATAATAGCGAGTCTTGGGATGATGCCGGTAACGGCATCTGACAAGCGTAGACAGCAAGAAAGCAGGGTTGAATAGTGATTGAGCTTCGAAACGTTAACTTCAGTCGGTCGACGTCTTAACTGGTGCGGAAGACAATAACATGTAATGCGATATGGCGAGTGTTATGTGGCACTGCGGAGTCAGAGAACCAATCATGTTTTACATTGTGAATACACATCAACTGGGGAGAACCTGCCATTTCTCGAAGAAGAGTATGAAATTGCAACTGAAAACGGAGGATTTCAAATGAATGGTAGGTGGTCGGACAATCCCATAGTACTGTAGAAATCGGGCAATGCCGATGGAGGGAAGGGGATTGCATAGTAAAGGTCTTACTGAGGGCACATGATCCGTACTCAGGGACGGAGGAAATAATGGAAACGAAATTAGTAAGAATAGCTGAGATATCGGCAACATCGAAACATCCTATATATACCTAAAGGAAATGGAAAGAAACGACCATTAGGGATTGCTTCCTATGAAGATAAGATTGTACAAATGGCAGTGAAGAAAATACTGGGAGCTATTTATGAACCGAGATTCCTAAACTGCATGTATGGATTCAGACCGGATAGGGGGTGTCACGAAGCAATAAAAGAAGTATACCAACGGATAAGCTATGGAAAAATCAGCTATATCGTAGATGCCGATATCAAAGGTTTCTTTGACCATATCGACCATGATTGGATGATGAAGTTCCTTGAATGGAATATACAGGATAGGAACTTAATGTGGCTAATACGTAAATACCTTAAAGCAGGAATAATGGAGCAAGGAAAATTCGAGCCAACAGAGGAGGGTTCGGCACAAGGCTCAGTAATGAGTCCGATGCTTGCAAATATATACATGCATCATGTGCTGACGCTGTGGTTTAAGCTGGTGGTGCAAAGGGAAATGCTCAAGTATTACCCGTTAGCAAAACCTAAAACGTACTATTGTTTATATTGAAGCGAATGTTACTATGAGGAGCCGTATGCGGGAAAGCCGCACGTACAGATCTGTGAGGGGCTAGGATTGAGAGGTCTTAGTCTACTCGACTGTCGAACTGATAAAATCCCTTTAGGAACTAAAGGGCGCACTTCGATACTCTCCTATCGGGAGTATGTGCGTCCTGCGGAGCTTCATTCTCTGTCAGCAGAAGAAAGCCGCATGACCGAGAATGTTGCGTCACTTCGTTCCGGCAAGGTTGCTACACCCCCTTGCGCCGCTAATGCGGCTATCCCTCGTGGACTTGCCGTCTTCAAACAGCATGAAATGCTGTTCGCCGCCAGCAAGTTGCAAAAAAAGTATGATGGAGGTACTCAATTTGAAAAGAGCTGCAAAAATAGTTTTGATAGGAGTCTGCTTCGGCTTGATTTTGTTATTGCTTAAAATTAGTTTTGGGATTGATGATGCAGCTTTTATGCATGGTTATTGGATTGCAGCGGTTGCCATTGTATTAGGCGCTGTGTTAATCAATGTATGTTACAATCTAATTTATTTTAACAAAGTCAAGAAAATTGCAAAGTTGCTGAGTGAAGAAAAGCCACAGGAATACATTGACGGTATAGAAAATTTGCTAAAAACCGCAAAAGGGAAAACATTGAGAAATATCTTAGAATTAAATTTGGCTGCTGGATACATCGAGGCAAAACAATTTGATATAGCAATTCCTATGCTGGAAAAATTGTCCCATGAGCGGCTGAGCGGTTCTTCTGTTAATGTAGTTCATAAAATCAACCTTTGCTTGAGCTATTTTGAAACTGCCCAGTATGAAAAAGCAATTACAGTATACAACGAAAACCAAGGACTTTTTCAACAATATAGACATCACAAAATCTACGGCGGAAACATAGCCATACTTGATATAATAGCAGCAATTATAAATGAGCAATATAATCAGGCAGAAGAATTGCTGGATACGGCAAAGAAAATGTATGATGATCCTCGATTGCAAAAATCGTTTCGAGAAATTCTTGATATATTAAATAAAGAAACGGCGGAAAACCACTAACATCTTAACTCAATACGGAAAATCAGACCGTTGGCTGGTCGCACTATGCGAAAAGTTGACGGTCTTTTTTATCTCCAAAATCAAAAAAGGAGGGCAATGACAATGACAAAACTGAAAACTCTCGACCAGCTTCGAGCCGAAAAGGAACGAGCCGAGACACAGCTTGCACAGGAACAGCACAAGCTGGAGCATCTGGAGAACAGAAAGAAGTATCTGGAGAAAGGTGAACGCACCAAGCGCACCCACCGCCTTTGCAATGAAGCGATGCTAAACATCGTGGAGGGATAGCCCCAAGTCGAATTCAAAGGTGGTACAGATGCATACGAAAATCTGATTTTAGTCTCAAAAGCCATCCATGTGATTATCCATGCATCGTCTGAAATCACTATCAGAGAATATCTGAACCCACTGCAATTAGATGATTCTAAACTTGCAAAGCTTAACAAACTTCGAACTATGGCAGAAATGCCTGTAATCATGCTTTGATAATTATGCTGTTACGAAGTGTGTAAATCGTATATGAAAAACCTTGGCTGTTGAATTCGATGGAACGCCGTGTGCGGTGAAAGCTGCATGCACAGTGTGGAGCGGGGGAAAATCTGGAGATTACATCAAAAGATTACCTATCGCTATCTGGTGCCGTTGCTTTCTGGACTTTTTGGTTAAACTACGCTATTCTGAAACTAAAAGGAAACAGAATTCGACATAATTCGAAAAAGTCAGTGAGAATCAACATAATTGCGGTTTATAATCGCAAAATCTATTGATTTTTTATGTGCTTGCGGTATCATGGAACCATGGAGGTGGTTCCTATGATAAACAGACCGCTCTATGTCGATAAGATTATGGCCTACACCGACACACCTTTTGTAAAAGTGTTGACGGGTGTTCGCCGATGCGGAAAATCCACTATTCTTAAAATGATCATGGAGAAGCTGCAACAGAAGCATGGCATTCCGTCTGAGCGGATTGTCAGTATGCGTTTCGATTCCATGGATTATGAGGATATGACAGCGAAGGATATGTTCAAGGCTGTCAAAGAAAAGCTAAACCCAACTGGGAGAACGTATCTCTTTCTGGATGAGGTTCAGGAAATTGAAGGCTGGGAGAAAGTAGTAAACACTCTGGCAACGGATTATGATGTTGATCTTTATGTGGCAGGCTCCAATTCCAGAATGATGTCTTCGGAAATAGCGACTTACCTGACCGGACGATATGTTTCCTTCCGTATCTATACGCTTTCTTTTCAGGAATATCTGGAATTCAAAAAGCAGTATACACAGGTAAAGGATATCCATGCTGAACTGGCAGACTATATCCGCTTGGGTGGCTTCCCTGCAACACACCTGCGAGAGTATTCACAGGATGAGGTTTATACGATTGTCCGGGATATCTATAATTCCACGATTTTCTCAGATATCGTAAAGAGAAACCAGATTCGTAAGATCGACCAGCTGGAACGGGTGGTTCGGTACACATTTGCGAATGTGGGAAATTTATTCTCGGCAAAATCAATTTCTGATTATCTGAAATCAGAGCATCGTTCTATCGACAATGAAACGGTATACAGCTATCTGGAAAAGTTTGAGAAAGCATACCTTCTTCATCGCTGTTCTCGATACGATCTGCGCGGAAAGGAGATTCTGAAAACGCAGGAGAAGTTTTATCTTGCTGATACCGCTTTACGTTACAGCGTGCTGGGCTATACACCGGACAGCGTCGCTTCCAGTTTGGAAAATGTGGTGTATCTGGAACTTTGCAGACGAGGCTATACCGTGACGATTGGAAAAACGCCGGATGGTGAAGTCGATTTTGTGGCGCAGAAGCAGAATGACCGGTTGTATGTACAGGTCACACAGGAGATTAAATCCGAAAAAACAGAAAAGCGTGAATATGAACGACTGCTGGAAATCCGGGATAACTATCCGAAGTATGTTTTGAGAACCGATGAATTTGCCGGAGGCAATTACCAAGGCATTAAGAGTATGCACATTGCAGATTTTCTATTGAGCACAGAATATTAACAACGAGGACGGCGGTGAACCGCCCTTTTTACATAGCCAGGTTTCTGATTAAAATTGGAAACCTGACTATTTTTTGCCCATTTGCAGGTGCACATGCAAGGGGACATTCACTATTCATCCGTCTGCAAGGGCGCATCGTACAAGGAGGTACACATTTATGGCATTTTTCAACAGCGCAGCGAAAAAGGCGTTCGATGCTTATAAGAAAGAGAACGGCTCTGACAAAAAGCTCCCGCGCATCAGCGAGCTGAACGCAGAGTATGCGATGTTCCTGGAACGAAAGAAAAGCTCCTATGCAGAGTACCGCAAGACCAAATCGGAAATGTGCAAAATAATGTACATTGCATCTGTAACTCTATGTGTGGACGATATATAATAATATTAAAGCGAATGATGAGAAAGTTCTAAATGCAAAAAGAAAGAGGAAGACAAGATGGCAGTATGGAGATTACAGGTGAATACAGGAGGCACAAATGTTGCTGACTATTGCTTGAAAAATCATGTCGCAGCAATGGGATGGAGTCTGCGTGAATTAACCCAGGCAGAACGTTCTGGGATACATACATTTTTGGATTACTGTAATCTGGCAAGAACTCAGTACAAATCATTCGACAGTGTATGCCGCATGGTAGAGGATGTGAAAGAAGGAGACCTCCTATGGATGCGCTCAAGAAATGAAGGGAAATACTATATTGCGAGAGTTAAGGCGAACAGTACCTGGGTGTTTCGCGA
>NZ_QWGI01000052.1:5804-6157 GCF_003435125.1 Clostridium sp. AM25-23AC
GTTGCTGACTATTGCTTGAAAAATCATGTCGCAGCAATGGGATGGAGTCTGCGTGAATTAACCCAGGCAGAACGTTCTGGGATACATACATTTTTGGATTACTGTAATCTGGCAAGAACTCAGTACAAATCATTCGACAGTGTATGCCGCATGGTAGAGGATGTGAAAGAAGGAGACCTCCTATGGATGCGCTCAAGAAATGAAGGGAAATACTATATTGCGAGAGTTAAGGCGAACAGTACTTGGGAGTTTCGCGAGGATGCAGCACAGATTGATGCAGCAAATCAGTTGACCAATATAGATTGGTATCCTGCTACAGATAAGGCAGATGAAGAATCCGTTCCTGGTGCTGT
>NZ_QWGI01000053.1:0-341 GCF_003435125.1 Clostridium sp. AM25-23AC
CCTCCACGCTGGGGGACGGCTACGACTTGCAAGATGTTCTGTCCGCCATTGAGGGCAAAGAAAAACGCCCCGGGCGCTCGGAGCGGAAAATCAGCCTGGCGGTGGATATTCAAGCAAAGCTGGCTGCCGGTAAGGGGCCGGGATATGAACGCTGGGCGAAGGTATTTAACATTAAGCAGATGGCTGCTGCCCTTGCTTATATACAGGACAATGGCCTGACCGATTATGAGCAGTTGGCACAGAAAGCCACCGAGGCAGCAGACCGTTTTCATGCCATTTCCGAGCAGATCAAGCAGACGGAACAGGCCATGAAAACCAATGCCGGGCTAAAGGCCGCAACG
>NZ_QWGI01000053.1:351-6021 GCF_003435125.1 Clostridium sp. AM25-23AC
GGGCTAAAGGCCGCAACGATTCAGTATGCCAAAACCCGTCCAGTCTTTGAGCAGTATAAGGCGACGAAGTACAGCCGGAAATTCCTTGCGGAGCATGAGGCCGACCTTGAACTGTACCGGGCTGCACAAACGGAAATGCGCTCTCTGCTGGGCGGGGCGAAGCTCCCCAAAATGGATGTGCTGAAGGAAGAAGGCCGTAAGCTCACAGCAAAGAAAAAACAGCTCTATGGAGAATATCAAAAGGCACGACGGGATATGCAGGAGATCGTCACGATCAAAGCGAACATTGACACTCTGATGGGCTACACCGAACCGGGAAGAAAGCAGGAAAAGGAGCGTTAAGGTTATGAAAACAAGGAGCAAAGCGACGCTGACACTTCGGGCCATGTTGGCCCGAAGATACGGGTTTGGGGCGAGCCCCAACAAGCCGCCTTTGTGCCACTTGTGGCCACAGAGGCATTGCTTGCCACTTAGCGACAGCCCCTAAAATGGCGCAAAAAAACAGAGGCCCTTATTCTGGAACCTCCGTTTCTCTGGCTTTCTTAATGCCCTCGGCTGTGGCTTCTATTACAACAAGCTCTTTTTCATTCATAGAATTTAGGAGCACATCAATGTGCTTTCTGCAAGAACTTGTCTGCGCCCCTCCGTCCGCATGAATAAACTGGTCAACTGAAATGTCAAACATAGTAATGAGTTTAACAAAAAGGTCGAAGCTGGGATATTGGCCTTTGTTCTCAATATTCATAATGGTACGGGAGTCACGGTCTACTAATTCCGCAACATAGGCTTGTGTCCAGCCCTTTTCTTCTCTGGCTCTTTTGAGTGCCAGCCCGAGGCCGTGAAAGTCAAACCTTCTTTCATTTTGGTTCATTCTCATATCACCCTATATCATTCTACATTTCGTGTTAGATTATGAGAATGTAATGAAATTTTACATTTAGTAGTATTTAATTTCATCTATTCGTTCAGATTGACTTGCTAGGACCAAATAAGTGAATTATAATTTTCTTATAGCAATTCATCTCTCAT
This sequence comes from Clostridium sp. AM25-23AC, assembly GCF_003435125.1. Classification (NCBI taxonomy): domain Bacteria; kingdom Bacillati; phylum Bacillota; class Clostridia; order Eubacteriales; family Clostridiaceae; genus Clostridium; species Clostridium sp. AM25-23AC. The sequence goes on from NZ_QWGI01000053.1 coordinate 1,381, forward strand.
TTTTGTGCAAACATTGAGAGGAAAATAGCAATTATATTCGCTATGATAAGGGAGGAAATAAATTTGGATTGGGTAAAACAGCTTAATATTGCGATTAGATATATCGAAGATCATCTGACAGGAACCATAGAGTATGACGAACTGGCAAAAATGCTTTGTTGCTCTACTTATCAATTTCAGAGAATGTTTGCCTTTATGAATAATGTTCCTTTATCCGAATACATACGCAGAAGAAAATTGTCGTTAGCTGTGGCGGATATTCAAAAAGGAGAGCGAGTCATAGATGTTGCTTTGAAATATGGCTATTCTTCCCCAACGGCATTTAGCCGAGCATTTCAATGTCTCCACGGGATTACCCCCTCTGAGGCAAGAAAAAAGGGAACATTATTAAAAACATACCCTCCAATTAGTTTCAAGCTGACTATCACAGGAACAGAAGAACTAACTTATCGGATTGAGGAACGATCTGCTTTTGAAGTAGCAGGTGTCTCTATGTTATTGGATAAATCTCTGGAAAAAAATTTTTGTACTGTTCCACAGTTTTGGGATAACGCTGTACAGGATGGTACTCTTGCAAAACTTAATTCCTTAGAAAAAGGCGGAGTTTGTGATTTGCTGGGGATAAGTGTTTGCGGGGATTATGAGACATGGAAATACTATATTGCAGTTGCAACATCTGAAACAGCAAAATTTGAATTTGAGAAGTTAATTATTCCTGCGTCAAAATGGGCAATTTTCTCGGGGAAAGGAACAAATGTATCTTTGCAAGACTTAGAACGCCGTGTCATTACTGAGTGGCTCCCATTCTCTGGATTTGAATATGGAAATGCTCCAGATATTGAACGCTATATACAGGCTGATCCGGAAAATGCTGAGTATGAATACTGGTTATCTATCCGAAACGAGAAGAAGTAATTTATGGCAAGATCAAATATTAAAGCTGTTTTTGAAAATGATGTTCAAACAGTTTGGAATGTTATAACTGATGTAAAAAATTATATATGGCGTACTGATTTAAGTAAAACTGAAATTATAAGTGACAAACAGTTTATAGAATATACAAAAAATGGCTACGCCACTACATTTACAATTACCCTTTTTGAACCATACAAGCGATGGGAGTTTGACGTGGAAAATAGCAATATAAAAGGTCATTGGATTGGAATTTTTACTCAAAAGGGCGAAAAAATAGAAATTGATTTTACTGAGGATGTAACTGCAAAAAAAGTTTTAATGAAACCATTTGTTAAGGCCTATTTGAAAAAGCAACAGGCAAGATATGTTAAAGATTTGGCGAGAAAATTGAAAGGTAATTATGAATAGCAAAGAAATTATTGATTATCTAAAATCTGAGGCTTCAGAAAAATATAAAGAAAATGTTATAAAAATGGGGATACCAGAAAAATTTTGCATTGGTGTATCAACATCTACACTGCGGAAATTTGCAAAAAAGCTGGATAAATCTAATGAATTGGCCTTTGAATTATGGAATACCCATTACCACGAGGCTCGTTTGCTTGCAGTGCTAATATTCGATCATAAATGTTTATCTTACGACCAAATTGACACACTTATGTCAGAAGTTTTATCATGGGACTTGTGCGATCATTTATGTAAGAATTTAATTATAAAATTAGATTACTATGAGGACTTTATTTTTAATTGGATAGCTGCTGACCACATCTATAAGAAACGGGCTTCGTTTGTTTTAATTGCTGCGTCTACTATACATGATAAAAGCATGACAAAGGAAACTCTTGACATCTATTTGAAATTGGTATACGAAAATTCTTGTTATGAACATGACCATATAAAGAAAGCTGTTTCATGGGCGCTAAGAGAAATAGGAAAAACAGACTTTGAATATGCCGAAAAAGTTCTTTTGACTGCTTACGATTTATTAGCCAGCGGAAACAAAGTTCAAATTTGGATTGCCAAAGATGTCATAAAGGAATTAGAAACTGTCGTGAAAGTAAAAGAACGGAAACGCTTAATTACTTCTAATTCCAAAATGGGCAGAGAACGATGAAAGAGTAGCCACCCGCAACGGAATAAAAAAAACCGTTGTTTCGGCGGCTGGATATTCATGCGCCAAAACAAAATACAGTAGCCTTACGGCGGTTTTGAAATAACATATTTCAAGCCGCCGTTTTCTTTTTGAAAAAATGAGAATACGGAGGGTGTGTTAAAGTCGCCCTTTTTTGAGGATACGGCGGTGCTCAGGAGGTATCGCCGTGTCCATTTTTGCCTTTTTTTACAGTACCCATGACCTGCACCAGCTAAAAAAAGCATAGCTCCCCCTCCGGGACAGTCTGGTTATGAATGTGAAATTTGGCAGTACATAAATGAATATAAAATTTCATGCGTCTGTGCGGCTTTGTGTCGCCCAGGCGCTTTTGTGTTCTTATGGGGCTGCTTCGGGTCATGTTGGCCCGAAGTCATTCCCCGGTGCCGCTCCCCGCCGCCTTCGTTTCGGTCACTCGTCAACCAACAACCGAAACGGAGGTCAATATGGCTATTATCAATTTGCGGGACTATTACCCATTCTATACATCAGATTGTTTCATGGAGGTGTCGGAGGAAATTGCCGATATGTTCAAAGAGTTTGACCGCAAGGAGGCGGCCTATCGTCTGCGGACATATCGCCACAAAGCCTATTACTCCCTTGATCGGGATGATGGGCTGGAGCATGAAGCTGTCTTTGTTGCCTTATCTCCCCATGAACTGTATGAGCGGAAAGTGACCATGCAGGAGCTTCACGCAGCGATTGCCAGTCTGCCGGACAAACAGGCAAAACGGATTTACGCTCATTTCATTCTCGGCATGACCAAACAGGACATTGCCCGGGCAGAGGGCGTCCATGAAAAAGTGGTTCGTGTCGCAATCGAGCGAGGTCTGCGGCGCTTAGAAAAAATTTTGAAAAATTCTTTGTAATAAGTACCGATTTGGGCCGGAAAATGAAATGGCTTATGAGAGGCAAAACACTTCGGGTCACAATGGCCCGAGGTTCAGACAAGCCTCATGCAGATTGAAAATTGAATAAAAAGACACCCGGATACGAAGGGGAACGCGCTGTGTGACAGACCCGCCATGACCTCAGATTTCAAAGAATACAGTCTTTGTAAAACTGAGCGAGCGAACAGGTCCATGCCATAGGTGGGGCAAGGCTGGCTCCACCGGAACAGGCGCAGAACCCGGATACTTGCGTTTAGTCACAGTCCGAGCGTTGAAGCGGCCTTGCAAGCCGTGAGCCGTCGCAGGCAATGAGAACGCCTTGCCATCAGAATGGGGAGAGTTGAAATACTATGGGGCATGAAGCCTATGTCCGTCCGGTGTGTCTGAAATGAAATGAAAACCTATGGGGAGCCCCCGGCAATGCTGTCTGATGATAGGCCAACCGATCCGGCGTGGCTCCCCATCTTTTCAAAAGAGGAGCACTTTATGGGAAATGCGTTTGGAATGATCCCCGGCTTGGAACCGGACGAATGGAGCAATGACGCCTGCCGTGGTTATGTCATTATGGCAATGGAGAACTGCGGATTTTCAAAGAAGGATATACGGCGAGTTGTGGGGCAACTTTATGAAATATTTGACCTCAACAGCGTGGAGGACGCCAAAGAAAAGTACCTTTCCAGTCCTTGCTGACCTCGGGCCACATTGACCCGAAGTGGAGAAAGCTCAAAGGGCGGCACCTGCTGGGTGCCGTCTTTTGACATTTCCCCACAGGACAAGCGGGAAAGGCTGGCATATACACGCACTTTCGCAAAGGAGGTTTTCAATGACGCAAGCTGTCACTTATGAACGAGAAACAAAGTCTGTCGCATTTCAAGGGAAGATCATTGTGCTGGAAAGCCTCACGCCGGTGCTTCCACCGAAGGAGAAAGAACAGCGCAAAAAAGAAATTGAGCGCTGCCTTTTTGAGGTGTTCAGCAAATATGGGGACAGGTTTCCCTAATCATTCGCAACATTGTTGTCCGGGGCTGCTGATGGTATAATATAGTTGTAAGGTTGGTAGCTCCATTCCAGCAAGGAAAGGAGCCCAATATGGAATTTATCAGAGAAGATTGTATTTACGCAAGACAGTCAGTAGACCGCAAGGACAGTATCAGCATTGAAAGTCAGATCGACTTTTGCAAGTATGAATTGAAAGGCGGGAGCTGCCGGGTATTTAAGGACAAAGGCTATTCCGGTAAGAATACGGACAGACCGGAGTTTCAAAAGCTGCTGGGCGAGATCCGCAAAGGAAAGGTCCGGCGGGTCATCGTGTACAAGCTGGACCGTATAAGCCGCTCTATTCTGGACTTTGCAACGATGATGGAGCTGTTTCAAGAGTACGATGTGGAGTTTGTATCATCCACGGAAAAGTTTGATACTTCGACCCCGATGGGCCGGGCCATGCTGAATATCTGCATTGTATTCGCCCAGCTTGAACGTGAGACAATTCAGAAGCGTGTCACAGACGCCTACTATTCACGGTGCCTGAAAGGCTTTCACATGAGCGGACAGGCACCATACGGTTATCAGTTAGAGCCTACTGTGGTAGAGGGTATCCGCACAAAGAAAATGGTTGCCGACCCCGTAGCCGCCGACCATGTTCGGCTTGTTGTGGTCAAGCTTTTTTGTAACACTTGTGGCTAAAAA
>NZ_QWGI01000054.1:0-5944 GCF_003435125.1 Clostridium sp. AM25-23AC
AACAAAGAGGTTGTTTTTAGCGGAAATTTATGATAAAATAGAGGACGGAAGAATAAGCGGAAAGGGGGCGATTTTATGGGAGTTACGATTTCGGGTATGACAGGTGCAGGGAGCATCCGGCACAACAACCGCAGCTTCTCAGCGGCGAATGTAGACCGGAGCCGGACGGAGCAGAACATTGTTTTCTGCAACGAGGATCTGAAGCAGGTCTATCATATGGTCTTTGATGAAGCTCTCGCAGCCTACAACGCAAAGAAAACCAAAACGAGAGATAAGATACCGGACTACTATGAGCATATCCGGCAGAGTAAACAGGAAAAGCTGTTCCATGAAGCGATCTTCCAGATCGGCAACATGAGCGACTGTGGGTGCGGTACGCCGGACGGAGAACGGGCGGCGGCAGCTCTGAAAGATTTTGCGGAGTCTTTTGCAGAACGCAACCCCCATCTGCGGGTGTTCAATATGGTGCTGCACATGGACGAGGCAACGCCCCATCTCCATGTCGATTTTATCCCTGTGGCAACGGAGCAGTCAAGAGGACTTTCTACAAGGGTATCTATGAAACAGGCATTGAAGCAGCAGGGGTTTGTCGGTGTCGGCAGAAAGCAGACCGAATGGGCGGCGTGGATGGAACGGGAGAAAGAAGCTCTGACGGAGATCGCCCAGCGGCACGATTTTGAAATTATCTCTCTCGGCACGAACAGACCGCACATGGACTTGCCGCAGTTCAAGGAAGCGGCTGCGAGGCTGGAAGCGGTGCAGCAGCAGACAGCGGCAGTAGAGCGGGAGGTTGCTGAGCTGGAACGGCAGCGGGACGCTCTGAAAGGCACTGTGCGGCTCTTAAAGGAGGCTGACAGGGTAAATGCACCCCTGCATGATATTCAGCCGGAAAAGACGCTCACAGGGGCAGTAAAGGGCGTGACGGTGGATCAGGTCGAGCAGCTAAAGAAAATGGCACTGCGCAGCGTGACGGATCGGCACAAGGTACAGGAGCTGACGGAGGAAAACACCCGTCTGCGGTCACAGGTGCCGTCCATGAAGAAGCGGCTGGAAGAAGCGCAGCGGCAGCAGAGGCTTGAACAGGAAAACCGGAGGCTGCGCGATGAAAACTATTATCTGCAATCCGAGCTGCAGGAGGAACGCAGCTTCACCGAGCGTCTGACGGACGGCATCGGTCGGATGCTGGACTTCTTGGAAGAACACTTGCCGGAGCGTCTGCGTCCTCTGCTTGAAAAGGCGAGGGAGCTGCTGCCCGATCCGGAGATTGGACAGCAGCAGGAGCAACAGCAGCACCAGCGAGGAATGGGCGGCATGGAGCTGTAAAAGAAGCCTGTCCGGAGGGCTTGAAAATCTCTTTCGGACAGGCTATAATAACAACTGAAAATAGGGAATTGCTGTATTGATAATCTAAGCCCCCTGTAAGGGTACTCCCAACCTATATTTTTTCTCTCTGAAAGGGAGAAAGTCGGAGGGGAAAAGGGGGGTGAGCGGAGGGGTGTTGGAAGTGTGGTAAACCTCGTTAGAGGTTTTCCAAGCCACTGTGGTAAACCCATCGGGTTTTCCATAGTGGCGGCACTTTCAATGCCCCGCAGCGAGGGGGAAAAGGGGGAGGTGACTTTCTCTTTAAGGCGGCGTAGCCGCCGCTCTTTTGCTCCCCCTTTTCCCCCTTCCCGCCCGCAGGCGATCCCCGCCGCAGCGGATTTTCTTTTTGGTACTTTTTCTTTTGTGAGGTGGTAATATGACCGAGAATTATCGAGGCTGCTACGAGTATTTGAGCGCACAATATCCGGAGGTCGGAGGCTATGAGTTTTATAAAGAGCTGTTTCCGGACAATGAGAACTCCGGAGAACGGCACACGGATTTTTCCCATCCGAACGCTGTGTATCTGTATCGGGACGAACAGAGCGAGGATAAGAAGCTCCGGCGCAGGAAGATGTATAACGACACATGGGAACAGGATTACATGGAGTTTGTCGAGGGGAACAGCCTTACTTTGTGCAGCGGTCTTGCATATCGCAGAAAGGAGAACAGGCTGGAGAACGCCCAGCGGATGTATGCTCTGATCTTCGATCTGGATGGCGTAGGTCTTGCCGAGCTGCGCAACCTCTTTCTGCGCTTTGGCGGCGATCCGGAGCGAGTGCGCCGGTTGCCGATGCCGACTTTCCTTGTTCTGTCGGGGACAGGGCTGCATATCTACTATGTTTTCCAGCAGCCGATTGACCTATACCCGAATATAAAAATTCAGCTTAAAAGTCTGAAATATGACCTCACTTTCCGGCTATGGGAGTATGGCAGCACTTCGCAGGTCAAGGCGATCCAGTATCAATCCATCAATCAGAGCTTCCGCATGGTGGGCAGCATCAATGACAAGCATGGGACGGAGCTGGTCGCTTTCCGTACCGGAGAACGGGTAACGCTGGATTATCTGAACGCCTACGCAAAGCCAGAAAACAGGGTGGATGTCAATAAGCCTTTCAGCCCATCCAAAATGACACGAGCTGAGGCGAGGGAGGCATATCCGGAGTGGTATGAGCGTGTTGTTGTGAGAGGCGAGAAAGGACGCAAGAAGTGGGATATTGCCGGAAAGGTGCATGGTGATGATCCGTATGCGCTCTACCATTGGTGGCTGCGGCAGATCGGAGAGATAAAGGGCGGGCATCGGTATTTCTTTTTGATGTGCCTTGCTATCTATGCTTACAAATGCGGTGTGTCGAAGCAGCAGCTCCGGCAGGATATGAAAGAGGCTTTTGATGATCTGCAGATGGTGAAGCATGAGAACGCATTGACCGAGGAAGATATACGGAGTGCGCTGGAAGCCTACGACAAGGAGTATTACAATTTCACGATTTCCGATATTGAAGCTCTGACCGATGTTCGCATCGAGCGCAACAAGAGGAATGGTAGATCACAGAAAGAGCATTTGAAAAGAGCAAGGGCGGTGCAGGAAGTGGATTATCCTGGCGGCACATGGAGAAGAAAAGGGGCAGAAGAAAAGAAAGCGCAAGTCTATGCGTGGCGGCAGGAGCATCCAGAGGGACGCAAGGCCGATTGTCATAGGGACACCGGACTTGATCCGAAAACGATCCGCAAATGGTGGGACACCGTACCGGAGGGGCATATAACGGTCAAAATACGCCCATCACAGGCTTTGAGCGATCTGTTGGTGGAGGAATTTAAGAAAGGGCTGTAAACGCCCCAGAAACGCCCTACAAGGCGTTTTCGGGGCGGGGAAGGGTTTTTATATTACCCCACCGAAAACGAGGCTTGAAAACCGCGCGAAATAAGGCTTTTTCACCCCCTAAATGTACACGCTGCGGTGTTAGCATATAGAAAGCACTGTTCATAGAAAAGTTGCAAAAAAACATTTGCAATGCACTTGCAAATGTCACGAATATTGAATATAATATTAGTGCAAGCTAAAAATGACGAGGAAAGGAGTGCTATTATGGCTAAAGGAAATATGACGATAAGAATGGAGCCGGAGCTGAAAGCACAGGCGGCAGCTCTCTTTAAGTCCCTCGGAATGGATTTGAGTACGGCAACGGGTATTTTTTATCGACAGGCACTTAGGTGTCATGGACTTCCCTTTGAAGTCAAGGTTGACGAGCCGAATGCTGTTACCTATGCGGCGATGGAGGCGGCAGAAAAGGGAGAGGATATGTATGGTCCGTTTGATAGCGTTGCAGATCTGATGGAGGCGCTGAATGCTTAAGCCGGAGTTTTCGGGGCAGTTCAAACGAGATTACAAGCTTGCGATCAAGAGAGGCTGCGATCCGAAGAAGTTGGAGGAAGTGATCACGCTGTTGTGTAACGAGCAGCCGTTGCCGGAGGCGTATCGAGATCATGCTCTCACTAATTCCAGAAATTATAAGGACATGAGAGAATGTCACATCGAGCCGGACTGGCTGTTGGTCTATAAAGTTGTTCGGCAGACTTTGATTTTGAAATTGATAAGGACGGGATCTCATAGCGATTTGTTTTGAGATTAACTCCGGATGAAAGAGTGGTGATGATATTTGGCGGGTGTAATAACGGAAATTGCAATAGAATGTGGCGTGTCGGAACAGGCAGTTCGTGCATGGTGTAGGCGAAACCATGTTGCGAAAGATGCGAAAGGAAGTTTCGCAATCAGCGAAAGTCAAAAAACCGCCATATATCAGCATTATTTAGGTGTTGAACGAAAGCAAGTTTCGCAACAGGCGAAAGCAAGTTGCGAAACTTGCGAAACCACTTTGATCGCTATGCTGCAGGGAGAATTAGACCGGAAAAGCGAGCAACTTGCTGTAAAGGACAAGCAGATCGAGGAACTGAACGCAAGGTTGGCGGAGGTCAGCTCGGCGTTGGTGACGGCACAGCAGACTGCGGCAGCGGCCCAGGCTCTCCATGCTGGGACAATGCATCAGCAGCTTCTTTCCGGCAAGTCCGGAGCCGATCAGCCGGAGCGTGAGACAGAACCGGTTCAAAAGCGTAGCTGGTTTAGTAGGTTCTTTGGGGACTAAACAGAACGACAAATCGGGAATTGATACTGTATTAAAAGATTTTCCTCTTTTCTGCCCTAAATGCAAATTGACGCATATCATTGATGTAGAAAAATTAGAGATTGTAATCAAAAATACAGAAAAACAAACTTTTATTATTTAGAAGAAAGGATATAAAAATGAAACGTTTACCTAAATATACGCCTGCGGAAGTACGGAATGATCCATACGGATTTACTTACAAAGAAATGTCGGAAGTTATTGGCGAGAATGAAGCAAAAGCCTTATATGAAGAATTATATAAGCAATTACCACGCAAAAAAAATCTATCAATGTTGGTAAAAAATATTTGCAAAAGCAGTGATACTGAAAAGTATGTTTACGAACTGAAAGACAACAAATACATTGAAACGGTTTTTATCAAGCGGCGAGATGGTGGAACTGTTTGCGTGAGCACACAAGTCGGTTGTCCTGTTGGTTGTATTTTTTGTGAGTCCGGGCGAAATGGCTTTGTTCGTAATCTAACATCGTCAGAAATCGTACAACAGATTATATTGTTGCGTCGAAAAGTAAACCGTATCGTTTTTATGGGTATGGGAGAGCCTTTATTCAATTATGACAACTTGATAAAAGCAATCCATATTCTCCGAGATAGATATGGGCTCAACTTTCCAACCGACGGCATTACCATATCAACAGTTGGTCCGGTCGATCAATTAAAAAAATTGCGCGAGGAACATCTTAAAATTCAGTTGACAATATCTTTACACGCAGCAACACAATCTGCAAGAAATCGTATTATTCCTCACATGCGCATATATGCTATTGAAGATGTTGTTAAGCAAGCCTTATCCTATTCTGAAAGGCATAATCGCAAAATTGTCTTTGCGTATTTGCTTTTACCGGGTATAAATGACCGGCCCTCAGATGTAAGACAACTTGCAAAATGGTTTCGGGGCAAAAAAGTTATGATTAACGTGTTACAATACAACCCAACAAGCAATTCAAGAATTAAAGCACCACAGAAACGGGAAATAGTTGCATTCAAACATCAATTAGAGCAAGCAGGACTTGAAGTTACTATGAGAGTTTCTCATGGCAGAGAGATTAACGCGGCTTGTGGACAGTTAGCTAACACATATAATAAATTCAAAAAAAAATGATTAAAAGTGCCAGACGCATAGACGCAGAGCCGATAACGCATTAGGTCAAAAAACCTATGTGTTATCGGCTTTTTTATGACCAATTCCAGTTTATCGGTGGGATGAAGGTCGGGGAGCCGTCCGCAGACGGCAGGGGCAGCGCCCCTCCGGAGCTGGCAGAGCAGCAGGCACGAGCCGGCAGTGAAGCAGCTCCGGCAACCCCTCCCCTTTAGGGGCGCAAAGCACTTTCACACCGCTGCACCGATGGGGTGGCGGTGTGAAAGTGCTTTTGCGTTACTTTCTCACCAGAAAGTAACAAAGAGG
>NZ_QWGI01000055.1:0-3382 GCF_003435125.1 Clostridium sp. AM25-23AC
TTAAACGTTTTATTTGAAATAGCACAACAGGTTAATTTAGAATGAAAAGTAGCAGGACAATGGGAGATGAGACCCAATGCCCTGCTTCTCTGTTTATTCGGAACGAACTGTAATATATTTTTGTTTTCGACTGTTTGGCTTATCTGGAATAGTCATTTTAAGCTGGCCACTTGCCAGTAGAGGATTCAAATATTTTCTTGTAAAATAAGTGAGATTTCGATAACCAATAAACGAGCAAATTTCTTGTTTGCTTTTTTCTGTTATACAAAAATCCAAGACTGCGTGTAGGATGTCCTGTGATTTATCTTGATCACTAACTTGGTCACAATCTTGGTCACTGACTAAGTCTTTCTGACTAAGATGGTAATTTACATTTTTCAAAATGACTCTGAAATCTGTCGCTGTTGAGGAAAATTCGGGCTTATATGCCTCTGTGTATCCAGGCAGCTTTTCGGTTTCACTGACGATTTTGCGCAGGCCACTTCCACGGCGTTCCATGTACTTCATGCGGTGGAACAGGTCAGCAATCACAGGGTTTCGTCGCATGGAACGGATACTGTAAATATCGTATTCCTGAATTGAGCCGCCGCCAAACATACCGCCCGGAGATGTGATTTCCACCCGATCATCAAACATATCAATGTGGACTTCGCTGCCAAGCACAATATAATCACGATGGATAAGCGCATTGACAAGAGCCTCTGTCACAGCTCGTTCAGCATAATCCGGCTTGTCTACCCGATACTGTGCCTCTTTGACAAAACGGACTTTGGAATTATTGCGAATAAATTCACTGCCGCTTTTCAGTAGATAAATCAGATTCCCTTCGTATTCTTTATCGTCCAGCGCATCATCAAAGATAGAGCCTTTTTCCAAGCCATTCCACCGGGTACAGAACATACGGGAGTTATAGACTGTGTGCTGATCAGTCATGAGCTTTCCGGCATTGGTCAAGACCCCATTTTTGTCAGTCAAACCGAAGGAGACATAATCGGATGGCTCAAAGCGGAGACCAGTCCGTTCCAGATAGGTTGCTTCCAGAAGTGTAAAGCTGTAATCCTTTTTTACCGCATCTGTTGTTAGGGTATTAAAGGACTGATTGCTTCCCTTTAAGATCAGTTCATTCACAATGTAATCCGGGGCAATTACGCTTTCATTTCCAACACGGATATATGCTTCCATCACGCCGTCTGCCTTGTAATAATATGGGGTGCTGCGGCCGGGAGAAACCTCCAGAGCTAATAGATTTTTACCATCTTCCTGTAATGGTTTTAAGATAAACTGAGGTAATGGTGTGATTCGTTCTTTGATTAAGCGGCTGATCGCTTCAGCATCCTTTTGAACATCGGACAAGCCGATAGGCTCCCGGTCATCGGAGACTCCGAAAAACAGAGTGCCGCCGATTCCATTGGAAAAGGCACTGACACTTTTTTAACCAGCTTTTTGGCTTTTTTGTTTCGAGAGCAACTTTGAAATCACATTCTGTTGCTTCAGCAATGAGCTGTTCTATCATAGAAATCCCTCCTTTGAGGTTGTAGAATGTTCTTTTTTATTATACCTAGCGGAGAAAGTTATTGCAACGATAGAAGCAAAGAGTTCAGCGAAAACAAAAATATTTATGAGAGGAGGTCCTTCTATTATGGTAATTACAAGAATCATGCCGCTTCGCCAGCAGAAACTCCGCATCGGCGGTCCGGCTGTCACAGCCATAGCCGGTAATCAGTTTTCCGTTGTCGGTCTTTTGCGGATTTGCCACATAATCAATAATATCGCTGATTGCCTGACTCTCAGTGCGCCCCTTGCCGATATGCAGGGGCATGATGCGTGTGGTTGCCATAGATGGAGCCTCCTTTCTCATAAGCAGAGAAGATATTTTCTGATTTTTCATGGGGATTGACATATTTTCTAAAGTTGCATATAATAATAGTACAAGGTAGGCAACGGCGTGTGTCTGCCAAAGCGTTGAAGCATAATAGCGTACCGGAATGCCTTGTTATGCAGAGCTTTCAGTAGGGGGTGTGCAGTAACCTCAAACCGGAGTAGGCTGCAAGCCGAAAGAAAATGCTCAAATCCGCCTTGCATTGCAGGGCGGCTTTCTTTATGTGGACAGAGAGGTTTTATGGATAAATTACAAAAGTGTGCAAAAGCATTTGAAAATTTGTTGGAGATACAATATCGGATCATTATTGGCCGAAAGGGAAAAACCGCAGAGTTGGTGATTGGCTTCTCCAAACTGGACTTTCATCATTTGATGGGTCTTGGAAAACTGAAAGATTTGCGGATCGCAAAACAAAATCGTGGTTCTGTATTTGATGAAATCATAACCGGAATCATGACATTGCGCCGAAGCGTCCCTTTTTTCGTCCTTTATGATTCGTTTTCCGCAATGGTACGCCGCAAAAGATTCATTTCGGCTTCATAGCCGTAATCCTCTTTTTCGCTGCTCTCCTTTGCCAATTCCAACGCCTGACGGCATAGATCCAAACCGGCTTTCTTTGCCCTGCGGCCGCCGATACCCAAAAGCTTGCAGCGCGCCAAGCGCATTTTGCATTTCACACTGCCCAATTTCTCGCCAGTTTCATAGCAGCAACGCGCTTCCTTTCCGTCCTGCGCAACGACGACGCCGTTTTCATAAAAACGCCCCAACGCCCACCAGGCGCTGTCGTCATTCCCATCGGCAGCTTTGCGGTAATGGGCATACGCCTCAGACAGCTTCCCTGCCTGCTCCAAATGCCATCCCATGTTGTAATCCGCCATGGCTTCGCCCAGCTCCGCCGCGCGGCGATACCATTCCATGGCCGTTTCCAAATCCCGCGGCACGCCCCGTCCCATCGCATAACATTCGCCCAGGCTATTCATGGCAGCCGGGTGGTTCTGCTCTGCTGCTCGTTCGTACCAGCAAATTGCCTTTTTCATATCCTGTTCCACGCCTTCGCCGTGGTCGTAATGCCAGCCGAGATTATGCATGGCATCAGCATTTCCGCCCTCGGCGGCAGCAGTATACCAACGGATCGCTTCCGTCATATTTTGTTCCACGCCTTCGCCATTGCTGTAATTCCAGCCAAGGCAGTACATGCAGTAATCACTTCCTGCCTCAGCTCCCCGCCGGTACCAGTAAAGCGCCCTTTCTTCGTTCTGTTCCACGCCTTCGCCGTCCTCGTAGCAGCATGCCAGATTATTCATGGATTGCAAATGGCCACACTGTGCGCCCTGCTCATACCATTTTACGGCTTCCTGCCAATTCTGCTCCACGCCATGTCCCATTTTATAGCACCGGCCAAGATTGCACATGGCACTGCCGTTGCCGCCTTCGGCACTGCGGCGATACCAGTAAAGCGCCCTTTCTTCGTTCTGTTCCACGCCTTCGCCGTCCTCGTAGCAG
>NZ_QWGI01000055.1:3511-5918 GCF_003435125.1 Clostridium sp. AM25-23AC
GCCAAGATTGCACATGGCATCGCCGTTGCCGCCTTCGGCACTGCGGCGATACCAGTAAAGCGCCCTTTCTTCGTTCTGTTCCACGCCTTCGCCGCGCTCGTAGCAGCATGCCAGATTATGCATGGATTGCAAATCGCCACACTGTGCGCCCTGCTCATACCATTTTATGGCTTCCTGCCAATTCTGCTCCACGCCATATCCCCTTTTATAGCACAAGCCAAGATTGCTCATACTAACCGGATAGCCGCACTCCGCACCTCTGCGATACCAGGAAAAGGCCTGCTCCCAACTCTGCTCCACGCCGCAGCCCTTTTCATAGCAGTATCCCAGATTATGCATGGATCGCAAATCGCCGCACTCCGCACCTCTGCGATACCAGGAAAAGGCCTGCTCCCAACTCTGTTCCACGCCGCAGCCCTTTTCATAGCAGTATCCCAGATCCGTCATTGCCGTGCTCACGCCACTCTCTGCCGCCTCGCGGAACCAATGCACAGCATGCTCCCAGTTTTGCTCCACGCCGTCGCCGTATTCATAGCATACGCCCAGCCGGTACATACCTTCACCGTAGCGCTGATACGCCGCCGCGCGCACCCAGTGCACGGCCTCGGCAGCGTCGGCTTCCACGCCGATCCCGTCGTGGAAGGCGCGGGCGAGCAGCATCTGTCCGCGGGGCGAACCGTATTCCGCCGCCTTGCAGTATAACTCGGCAGCCTTTTCCGCATCCGGAGCCGTGCCAATGCCGTATTGATAGCACACGCCCAAGCAGCACACCGCATTCAGGCTCCCCATTTCCACCGCCTGCTGATAAAGCCAAAAAGCCTGAACCGGATCCGCCTCCACGCCGTTTCCCTGCTCCATGCAGATGCCCAGATTGCATACGCCCCATGCGCTGCCGAGATATGCAGCTTTCCGAAAACAATCCACCATGCGCTTTTTATCCGATGCCTCTGCATCCCAAAGGGTGTTGCCTAAAGCCGTCCAATCATCTCCGGTCATATCGGTCTCGTTGGCGCGCAGCAATTTCCGGCCGCACTGCGGGCAGCGCTCCGGCAGCTTTTCGCCTTCATCCCAATAATTACAGGTGTGATCCTCGCAGTGATAAATCATCGTTTCTAACTCCTTCCGCCTGCTGAAAAAAGCAGCGCGTTACACTATTTTCTATAGTATAACACGCTGCTTCAAAAAAGGAAAGACCGATCGGTCAGTCCTCGTTGCCGAAGAACTTATCGTGCACCACTTTGATGGCGCGGTTTGCATCGTCCTTGCAGAAGAAGTATCTGGAAGATTATGCAGTACAGCATGGATTTGATAATATTCAGCATTTCAGTGATGATGGATATTCAGGAACGAACTTCAACAGACCGGCATTCAATTCTCTGCTGACAGAGATTGAAGCTGGCAGGGTGGGAACAGTGATCGTCAAAGATATGTCCCGATTTGGCAGAAACTATCTGCAAGTAGGTTTCTATACTGAAATGATGTTTCCTAAGAAAAATGTCCGTTTTATTGCAGTCAATAACGGAGTTGACAGTGCCAATCCGGCAGATAATGATTTTACACCATTTCTGAATATCATGAATGAATACTACGCCAGAGACACCAGCCGTAAAATCCGTTCCACTTTCCAGTCCAAAGGCAAGTCCGGCAAGCACCTTACAGGCACGGTCATTTACGGCTATCTCTGGAACGAAGCCAGAGACCAATGGTTGGTTGACCCCGAAGCCGCTGAGGTGGTCAAGCGCATCTTTGCCATGACGATTGACGGCTACGGTCCGTATCAGATCGCCAGCAAACTGAAATCGGAAAAGGTGCTTATTCCGTCTGCTTACCTTGCCCAACACGGCGAGGGCGTGAACAAAAACAAGACTTTCAAAGATGTGTACGGCTGGGGTTCTTCCACCATCTGCAACATTCTTGAAAAGCGTGAATATCTGGGACACACCATCAACTTCAAGACCCGAAAGCACTTCAAGGACAAGAAAAGCCATTATGTCCCGGAGGACGAATGGACGATTTTCGAGAATACCCATGAAGCTATCATTGACCAGCAGACCTTTGACCTTGTGCAGAAAATCCGTGGGAATGTCAGACGCTACCCGGACGGCTGGGGCGAAGCAGCTCCCCTCACAGGCTTGCTTTATTGTGCCGATTGCGGCGGCAAGATGTATGTCCACCGTACCAACAACGGCAAGCGTATTTCTCAATATACCTGTTCCCAATACAGCAAAGTCCCAGTTGGAAAGCTCTGCACGACACAGCACCGTATCAATGAAGATGTGGTACTGTCCCTTGTTTCCGAAATGCTCAAAGCTATTGCCGAGTATGCCAAGCATGACCGAGCCGAGTTTGTCCGTGTGGTGCAGGAAGCGCAGTCCAGCCAGCAGACCACAGAGGTCAGGAAACAGCG
>NZ_QWGI01000056.1:0-5632 GCF_003435125.1 Clostridium sp. AM25-23AC
TGCAAGCTGTTTCCAGCCGACAAGTTTTACAAAATCTCTCTGTACTTTGAGGGTCGGGTAAAGTATAATGAAGTCAACAACAAATTAGAAGTTTTCGGAAAATAAAGAAAATTTGATTATGTAAATTACCAAGAAAAGGTGGAAAGAATTATGTCAGTACAAACAGATTTTGAGAAAGGATTCGAAACAGAAGAATATGAAATGCTTATTTTAGTGCAAGCATCGTGTAAAGGAGCAGCAATTATAAAAGATATGCTGAAACCATCTATTGATTTTCTTGCGTCCATAGATTTGCGTACAGGTCAGTTCTTTCATGAGAAAGGTCGTATTGAATGGCTTATAAAAAATGACAATAAACGCAATGGGTTGGGATATGAATTTGAGCAATTTGGCATTTATCGTGTCGCTGTCAGAAAATGTATACCGAAAAAATTGCAGCCATATCAGGTACAATATATAAACAACAGATATATGCTTATAAATGTGCTTGAAGAACATGCTTCAAATGAAAAATTGGAAGCTTTGAAAGAATACTATGCTAAGCCAATTTCTATGGAAAATGAATTAGGTTCTTTTGACTTGGATAGAGAATTTTCATGGTTTGAGGGAATTGTAAATTGGAATGGTGTAGAGGCAAATGTATATTTGGAAACCGATGAGGAAGATGGAGATACCGCTGAACAGGCAATGAAAGTATTAAAGGAATTAGTAGATAATATTGTGGATAATGATAATAAATATCGTGCATTTGCTGCACAAGAGCTAACAGAACTTGCAAATGAATGGCTGGAGGATTCAGATGAAATTGATACAGAAAAAATCACAAGAGAATTGTTTAAAAAACGTATGGAAATTAGCTCAATAACAGTTAGTCCAGATGGAAGTTTATCTTTATTTTACAACGACGACGATATGTTTTGGGGACATATTATTGAAATAGTGGTTGAGCCAAATGGAGAGATTATAAGTGCTAATATAGCCGGATGAAAAAACTTCCAGTTTGCCACTCACACATCGGGTCAACTTGTCCCGAACTTTTACAACTAAATACCCGCCGCCCACACAGCGGCACACCGAGCAGGAAATCTGAAAAAAGGTCTCCTGCTTTTTTTCTGCCCAAAATGAGGTGGTAAAACGCCACCCCATCCACCAATTACCGAAAGGAGGGACACGAAATGCCCTGTCCGCACAACGAAATCTCGATTGTGCAGCGAAGTCAGCAGCAGTCTGCTGTTGCCGCCGCTGCTTACCGGAGTGGTGAAAAGCTGTTCTGTGAATATGACCAGCAAGTGAAGCACTATCCGGAAAAGCGTGGTATCGTCCACAATGAAATCCTGCTTCCGGCAAATGCCCCACGGTCGTATGCAGACCGCAATACTCTATGGAACGCCGCCGAAGCGGTGGAAAAACAATGGAATTCCCAGCTTGCAAGGCGGTGGGTGCTTACCATCCCCAGAGAGATACCGCCCGACCAATATGCTGTCCTTGTCCGGGAGTTTTGTGAACAGCAATTTGTTTCCACCAAAGGCATGATTGCTGACTTTGCCATCCATGACCCCCATCCGCCGGGACACAATCCCCACGCCCATGTCCTGCTGACTATGAGGGAAATGGACGAACATGGAAAATGGCTTCCCAAGAGCCGCAAGGTTTATGACCTTGATGAAAACGGGGAACGGATAAAGCTGCCATCCGGCAGGTGGAAAAGCCACAAGGAGGATACGGTTGACTGGAACGACCAGAAGTATTGTGAAATCTGGCGGCATGAATGGGAGGTCATCCAGAAATATTCCGGTCATAAAGATAACGACCGAGATGCTACGAAAATATCTTGTAGAGTATCAAACGATAAATAATTGTGGAAAGGTAACTATTGATAATATTCGTAGAAGTCTTTCCACATTTTTTTCGTGGCTAGAGGAAGAGGATTATATTATAAAAAGCCCAATGAAAAGAATTCATAAGGTAAAGACTGCCGTTATTGTAAAAGATACCATTCCGGATGAGAAAATAGAAATTCTTAGAGATAATTGTAATAATCTGCGTGATAGGGCAATGATTGATTTTCTGCTTTCAACAGGAATTAGAGTAGGCGAATTGGTAAGGCTGAACATTGATGATATAGATTTCTCTGAGCGGGAATGCGTGGTTTATGGCAAAGGAGACAAAGAGAGGAAAGCATATTTTGATGCTAAGACCAAAATTCATTTGTTGAATTATATTGAATCAAGGACAGATAATAATATAGCGTTATTTGTGTCGTTAAACAAACCACACAGTAGACTTACTGAAAGCGGTGTGGAGTTACGATTACGAGAAATGGGGAAGAAGTTAGGTGTAGAAAAGGTACACCCACATAAGTTCAGAAGGACTATGGCCACCAGAGCAATTGAGAAAGGTATGCCGATTGAACAGGTACAGAAAATTCTGGGACATGAGCAAATAGATACAACGCTCAGATATGCAATGGTTAATCAAAACAATGTGAAGCTATCGCATCGAAAATATATTTCATAGATTGACTTGTAACGCAAAAGACGTTACAATAAAAGAAAGATGGAGGTGTATTCTATGGGAAAAACAGCAACATTAAATATAAGAGTAAATCCAGATGTAAAAGAAAATGCAGAAAGTGTATTGGCACAATTAGGGATACCAATGGCTACTGCTATAGATATGTATTTAAAACAAATATCATTAGTAGGAGGAATTCCCTTTTCTATTGTATTACCAAAAGCAGCTAATTCAGTGAATGCAGATATGATGTCTGTTACACAGATTCATCAAAAGTTAGAAAAAGGATATGCCGATATAGAGAAAGGAAATGTTGAGGATGCAGCTAGTGCGTTTGTGGCATTTAGAGAGAGGCATTAATGAAGCAATATAAGGTAGAGATTACAAAAGAAGCTTTGCAGGATATGGAAGATATATACAATTATATTGCTATAGATTTGCTTGCTCCGGATAATGCAATGGGGCAATATAATCGCATTGCTGATGAAATACTTACATTAGACACTTTCCCAGAACGATTTAGGATTATGGATTCTGAGCCGGAAAAGAGAATGGAGTTGCGTAGAATGCTCGTCGATAATTATTCAGTGTTTTACACAATCCGTGACGAAAGGGTAATTGTAACGGATGTGTTATACACGGCATCTGATATAGAAGCACGTTTGAGAGGCGAGCTATAAAAGCACGCGTTTATTTGAAGTTGCTTATTGTATTGGGAAGGAGAATTGTATGGAAACTACTACCTTACAACGGCTAAAGGCAGCTGGATGGAAATGTGGACGTAAAATTGATATTTCTGCTTTCAAAAAGAGATATAGAGAAATTGGATTGGAGATGCCAGCAAATGTAGAAGCTTTTCTTGAGGAATTTGGATTGCTCCATATTGAGAATTTGAAATGGTTTAGAGATGTCGATTTCAATCCGTTGGAAGCTATTGGAATAAATTTAGATGCGGAATATTTTGAAAATTTGTTAGATGAGTATGATATTAATACAACAACTTATCCGTTGGGAATGTGTTGCACAAATGAGCTGTTTTTAGTGATGACCATCACGAATGAATTTTATTGTTTTACAAATGGATGCTGCGAACTGTGTGGAATTGGCGTAGAAGATATGTTGGATTGTCTGATTGGCGAATGCAGAATATCTAAAACGATTGAATAATTTCGTTCTTATGTCAAATGCAATCTAAACAGAAACAAAGCGACAAGTTTCAGTAAGCCGGTGTGTTTAACGGAGAGACGAATTTGAATTTTACGGCGAGGTGAATGATATGGAAAAATGGGGAATGTTTGAATTTAATACGCCTTATGTTGGAGAAATTATCGAGAAAATAAATGATGTGGTATTACCAAACGATTACATAGAATTTATGAAAAAACACAATGGTGGCCAAGGCGATATTGGTGAAACATGGCTTATATTATATCGGTTAGAAGAATTACAAGAAATAAATGATGATTATGAAATTGAAGTATTTCTGCCGGATCACATTATTATTGGTTCAAATGGTGGTGGTGAACTTTATGGAATTGATAATAAGGGAAACTACTTTAATGTACCAGTGCTAATAGATGAAGATGATGTTGCTGTGCTTGGGACAGAGATAGAATTATTGCCAGATAAAATAAATGCACTTTGGGAATAGATTCTTTTGTTAGTTATATGACGAACAGTACATAAGCCTTGAGGTTTAAGGAGACAGAATGGTACATTGTGATTTCAGTAATAGTTTATATAAATATTTGGATATTTATCATAACGGGTTAAAAAAACTTGCAAACAAAGAAATGCAAGCAATCGTTGGTCATCTAAGAGAAATGTCAGACGAAAATCAAGATGAAATATTAACACAATTTCTTTCGGATTATTGTGATAGTGATGTATGGGATACTTTGAAAGACCGGGGAAATGCGGATATTCCATACGAATTAAAAGAGTATATCCTAATGTGGATTACACCACGTTGCGAAGAGAAGAAAATGCCAGAATGCAGATGGTATTATGAGTTGTTCAGAAATCATAAGCAGGGATATCAAGCGGCAGTAAAATACCTTGAGATTGCTTATTCAAGTATGAAGTGTGACCAGAAAACAATTGATTTGCTGTTTGATTCATACTTGGATATTTTAGGTTGGGGGGCACATCATTTTCCAGATGGATGCATAATTGAAGATAATACAATAGTTGATTGTTTTCAAAAATGTGAGGATATATTAAAAGAAAAAACGGTTAGTGAGAGATTGATAAATCAACTGAACTATTATAGAATCCTGTACGAATGCTATAATAGATATGTAGATGATGGAAGAAAAAGAAAATATGAAGATTATCTAATATACATTTTTTGTATAGCAGAGCACTTTACTATGAGAAATAAACTAAGTCATAGAGGTGAAACTTTCAGTAAGCTGGTGCGTTTATCTGAGAGACGAATTTGAACGCAGATAAGCATTCCCCCGCTTCAAGTGCGCGGAGCACTAAGCGGTGGGTGAGTGGGATGCTTATGTCAGTGGGAGTTGAAAGCTCCCACTGACAGATCGCGAAGCGACTGCGTTCATGAGCAAGTAGCGAAGCGGATTGCGAATGTCCGCTTTACTTTTTAGATTTGAGGTATAAAAGGAATGAATGCTAAAGAGTGTATGATTGAAGCTGATAAATTGTTGCAAAAATGGAGTTGTTATTCTATAGAAAACAGAAGGTATATTGAGAAAATATTTAATGGTTCCAATAGGTATGATATGATGTTAAACGTAGATGTAATGCAGAAACAGGCAAAGATTTATGTATTGGAAAGAGGAGTGACAATTTATGAGTACAGAACGGAGAGGAAAGAGATTGTAATATATGCTGTTCTTCGTGATATTATTGGGATAATTTCCGATACAATTATATGTGATTCACATGTTGATGAAAAGGGATACCTGCATTTTACTGAAAATGTATCCAATTATAGAAAGAAAATAACCGATGAGGCATTTTCATTAATGGGAGAGCCATATAATGAGTGGAATCGACAAGGGATTTCTATTTGGGATTTTAACCGAAGTTTTGCGGGGGAATAAACGCCCAACTTTCAGTTTGTCGTTCTAAAAATTCAACTGAATAATCCCAG
>NZ_QWGI01000057.1:0-5602 GCF_003435125.1 Clostridium sp. AM25-23AC
TGCGATTTCCTGCAACATTTCTTTGCACTCCTGATCTACACTTTTTCCATATGAATATTATATCATATGTTAATAAGCATGTAAACATATGTTCGATATTGTTGTAAATAAATAGCGCACCTAACTCATCACTGAAGTAACGAGAATGCGGTGCGTGTTTTTCAAAGTATCGATGAATTCCTGAATATTACTTACGATTATGTCGATAAGCATGGACCGTTTACTGAAGAAAGCTATGAGAAATGGCTGGACACACAGCTCGGAGAAGTGGATTGGGATCGGCTGGAATGGTAGTCGAAATGTACAAAAATCTGACCGATAGGGCAGGAAACTCCTGCTTTATCGGTCCTCTTGCCCTCCGCCCCGCACCAAATACAGCGCCGCATATCTGCGGAATTTGAGATCAATTATCAAACCTTTCCCAAATATTCCCTTTTCAGTTCATCTATTATTTCAAACGGAAAACATTCCGCACAGCCATCCGGGATTCCTTCCAGACGCTCCCACAGCTCTTAAATCATATGACATTTCAACCAGCTTTTGCAACCTGCGGCTTTTTGCTGAATTATGTTCCATACAATATCTTTCGATTAGAATTCATGAGTATTTCTGCATGTTGATCCGCCTTTTCATTTATTATATATTTTATCCTTATTTTAAATTCTACCGAAGGACGTGCGTTGTACCGTTTACCCCTCAAACACGCAGCCGGGCATCCTCTTCTCACCCTCTACCTGCAATATCCCTCCTCAACTTTCTCAAAATCCCCTCTTCCGCCTCCTCATCCAGCGGCTCTCCATACAGCACCCTATACGCAAAATCCTTCGTTGGGAACATTCCCATTTTTACCATCTCTTCCACCTTTGCATCGTCATACTGCTGCCGCAAAAGAAGATATTTATGCGCTGTGGCTTTATGCCGCTCATAGCGTTCTTCCAGATGAAGCGCCTTCACATTCTTCTCCATTCCCGCCTTCGGATGAAAGTGGATCGTGCAGTCAGCAGCCGGGACCTTTTCCATGTTGACTCCCACAGGCAGATCCGGGTAGAGCCATGTACAGCCTTCGATTCCATCTTCATAGGGATTCATTCCCAGGAGCTCTTCCCTTTTCATTCCATTGCAGTTCTGCCCGCTGGGAACAAGATTATAGAAGCACATTGCGAGCGCCGGATATTTTCCCTTCGGAAAGAAATGGTCGATCTCCAGTGTCCTCAGTTTTCCTCCATTTCCATTCTCAACAACATCCAGATACTCTTCGTCACAGTAGGGACAGATCGTGACACCAAGGTTTTCAATAAACATGTACGCATTATATTTCGTTGACGCATCCACATATTTATCACTTCCGGCACTGAAATAATCGGAATACATTCTCTTAAACTCATCAAACTGCAGCAGCTCCGGCCTGCCGATCATCTGCTTCAAAGTCTTCACATCTGCCAGGATAAAATCAGAAAGCCAGCTCCAGTCATCCCTGGCACTCATGTCCTCAAAGGTCCCTGAAACAGTCATGACACGGCTGATATTTGCAAACAGGTCTCTCCTGTATCCCTCCGTCTTCCTTTTCACAAATGCTATAACTGCTTCAATATGAGCGGCCTTAGCTGCGGAAAGCCGCCCCTCTTTCTCGGGTATTTTAATCACGATTTCTCACCTTCTCCATCTGAAGTTCAAATGCCCTGCGGATCATCCGATCCCCGATGTGCGGAATCAACTGCCCCATCGACATCAGGAAAGACTCATCAGCGTCACCATGATCCCCATACATCTCCAGCCGCGAAAAAGCACTCTGCAGAAAGCTTCTAGAATACTCCCCGATGGTGTAATCGAGGAAAAATCCATCCGCCAGGATCGTGTGCATGTTCGCGCCAAAATATTCCTTATCCGACCCGTTCTTTACCAGAGCATTTCCTGTCTCCCGGTCAATCGTCAGCCTGGTGATCTCCTCCGGCAGAACATCAGAAAGCATAAATGGCGAATGCGTGCTGAGTATGATCTGAATCGTAGAAGGTCCCTGATATTTCTCAACGATTCCCAGCATGCGGGCAATAAACTGCCGCGCCAGCTCCGGATGCATATATGCCTCCGGCTCGTCCATCAGTATGATCTTGTCCAGCCCTCTGTTGGTCCTGTCAGAAAACGAAAGCTTCAAATAATCCTCCATCCCACCAAGGACCTTGGCATACTGGTATTCCCCGGTGCTGAGTCTCGTAAACTCGTATGGAAGAAGACACTCCGTAAAAATCCCCGCATCATCCGGACGATACTGCTCCATGCGTTCAAAGAGCTCATCAAACAATTCCCGATACTCCGGTCTCTCCATATCGACCACCGGTATGGAACATGTGTCCACCGTGAAATACCGGTCATCCAGCTTCTCGAGAAAACCGGCAATGTCCTTAATATCCCCCATAATCTGCCATAACAGCCCATGTGGATCCCCATCCCCGGCTCTGTCTATATACTCCGCCAGCCATGTACATCTCCTGACAATGGACATTTTTTCTCCATCTGGCAGCACAGTCGGATCGATGCTCTCCCTGCGCGTTTTCCCTATATAATAGTCCATAAACTCCTGGTAAGCATCCAGGTCCTCCGCCGGCTCCTCTTCCGCATTAAAATTCCGGATCTTCTCGACCCATTTTCTCAGATACTTCGCATAATCCGTCCACAGATCATGAATGAACATCTGCTTGTTCGTCAGCGTTTTCTTCTTTTTCCTCTTCCGTACACGTTCCCTGACCTCTGGATCATAGACTGCGCGTTTCTCATCCTGCAGCCTCTCATAAAACGTCCAGTATTCCTTCTCCACTGCCTTAGAAAGCTTTAATGGATACTGATCCGCAAAATTATGCGTCGACAGCACAAACGAAACCTGACGTTTCCCGCTCCCCGGTTCCAGACTCGTAAGATATTCTCGGATATAGCTGCAGATCTGCCAGAGCGATGTCCTCTGATATGGAAAAGCCGCCCTGCCAATCCAGTCACTCCTGAAATCCGTAAAATCCTCCTTATCATCCGGATACGGCGGTCGTATGAACGCGTGAACATCATAACAGTTCATGAACATTGCCATATCGCGGACCTTTAATTCCGGAAGACCTTTTTCGTATCCATACTCTTTTACCGCGCAAAATCTGACCGCTGTCTCGCCCGGATTCAACGCTTTTTCCAGCGCAAAACGAACCGTCCGCAGCGTCCCCGCACGCCTCGCATTCTCCCTGATCGGCTCCGGAATCGTCGAATCATCCCTCTCCACAGGCTTCGGAAACTGCATGATCTCCATGTCACATATCTCAAGGAAAAATTCCGTATCGCTGATACTATAAAGAAGAAAATACGAGTCATCCTCTCCTTCCCACTTCCTATGATACCGCACATCATGCTTCGCCCCGATCATCTGAAGCAGATTCGTCTTTCCAGACCCTGTTTTTCCAACAAGAATATGCAGGTTGTCAGGTTTCCTGTCTCCACGGATGACCGCAGACGCTGATGATTGACCACGGTATTGGATCGACAGCTTTTTGTTTGAGAAATTGATCTGCCAGCGGGGATCGAAGATGATTTCCTGGGTGGTGTAGTTTTTGAATTTGTTTATGTAGGCGTAGATGAGGATCATGAGTTGGGCTCCTTTATTGGGGGAGATTAAGATTTATGATACAAGATATTTTGATTTAGTTGATATTTTGTCTGTATATTGTGTCTTATTTAAGTTATACACCTACATACGGGTTTGTCAACCTAATATTCTGGTATATATTGTGTTTTCATCTTTCTGTAATGACTCCATGGTAATATTATCTTCAGTTTCCAGTTCTTCCCATTAGATTTGTTCGCGCTTATATATTATTACTAAAACTTCCCACACCGATATGGTGTGTTGAACCTTGAAAATTCAATATTTCAGCCAATAAAAAAGGCATAGACCTGTTCCGTTTGGTATAATGGAATTGACTAGAAACCATCTTTACAAAGGAGATTTATGCCATGTCCAGTATACCACAAAACCATTCTGATGAAAAAGCCCTAATTGACTGCGTTCAGAGATTTTTTTCTAAACACCATATCGGTAAACTTCTTGCCAGATGTAATGGCATGAAAGAAAAAGGTGTTTCGCCGGTTTCTCTGCTTCGTTACAAACTCAGTAACATTTTTGTCGGAAGAAGTATGTATATGCAGCAACAGACCGGCTCTTTTGAGGAAGCGTTTTCCAAGAACACGTTCTACCGTTTCCTTAATTCCGCAAAAACAAACTGGCTCCGTTTTACTTCTCTTCTTGCTGCAGATATCGTAAATCGCGACATCAAAGGTCTGACGAATGATAGCAGGAAAAATGTCTGAGCAGTCTTCCCTATCTCCACGTAAATGCATCAATAAGTCATTTCCTGTCAAACTCTTATATTTCTGATTTTCACAGTTGCCACATTTTATCTGCTTTCCCTCGCGTTTTGGGCATAAACCATTTTTCCAATAGTTCCAACATTGTGTGTAATATCCTGTCTTTCCGGTTTTGGGATTCGGCTTTCCTGATCTCTTGCTATAGACATCAGTTCTGCCCTTGAAGAATGAATAGAAATAGTTGGCGTGTTTTGGTGTAATCGTCTCCAGGTATTCAATTCGTTTCTTAAGAACATCAATCTCAGTCCCTAACTTTTTTGTTTCATTGCCCATACCGCTGCTCATAGAATTATCTACACTTTCTTTTGAATGCACCCTTATGATTTTAACGCTTTTTACCAGTTAAACAAATAATCATCCAAATCTTCAAATGCTTCCTTCAGCTCTGAATCCTTTTCCTGTTCTATTACTTTTTCAAGAAAAATTGCATCTGAATCCGTTCCCACAGCACTTAAATCATATGACATTTCAACCAGCTTTTGCAGCCTGCGGCTTTTTGCTGAATTATGTTCCATGCAATATCTTTCGATTGGAATTCTTGAGTATTCCTGCATGTTGATCCGCCTTACCACTTATTATATATTTTATCCTCTCCATATATAAACTAAGACTTTCCAGATTTAAAATGGAAAGTCTCTCGCGATCCGAACCTCAATATCATCCATGCTGGTCTCCAAAACCTTACCATCACTTGAAAACACTACGGCCCGATCAGGACGATTCAAATTCAAAACACGGAATCCCTCAGCGCAACGGGTAAACGCATAACCATTTACAATCATATCTGCCGCATCTGCAACCTGCTTCACATCAACCATTTACCACCTCCACGCTTTTGATTGGATTTAAGAACTTATCGACATCGAAATACAAATTCTGGAGAATCGGAACTAAATCAATATATTCTTCTTCCGGTTTCTCGTTGTGCTTATACTTTGCCATAACAACAAGATATCCATTGTCCCACTCTTTCACTGCTGTATATCGTTCCAACGAATACGGAGCAATGAACCGGATCACATGGTTTCCGAACTGGAACACGGTATAGTTTTTTTCATTGCTAAGAGTTGCTACGCCACTCATGCCAATTCCTCCTTCAAAAGTTCCGAAACCATTTTATAGGTTCCATTTATTGTTTCCACTCTTTGATATCAACCATGGTATGTTGTGGTCAAGCTTTTTTGTAACACTTGTGGCTAAAAAA
>NZ_QWGI01000058.1:0-1128 GCF_003435125.1 Clostridium sp. AM25-23AC
TTGACCGTAGACCGGGCGCAGGAGCTGGGCGAGCAGTTCTGCAAGGAGCATTTCCCCGGACACCAAGCCCTAATCTGCACCCACCCGGACGGGCATAACCACAGCGGGAATATCCATGTGCATATCGTCATCAACTCCCTGCGGATTTACGAAGTCCCGCTTCTGCCCTACATGGACAGACCAGCCGACACGCTGGAGGGCTGCAAGCACCGCTGCACCAACGCCGCTATGGAATATTTCAAGAGCGAAGTCATGGAAATGTGCCACCGGGAGGGGCTTTACCAAATCGACCTCTTGAACGGCAGCAAGGAACGGATAACCGAACGGGAATACTGGGCGGCAAAGAAAGGGCAGCTTGCCCTTGACAAAGAGAACGCCGCCAGAGAAGCCGCCGGACAGCCGACCAAGCCCACCAAGTTTGAAACGGACAAGGCGAAGCTGCGCCGGACGATACGGCAGGCACTTTCCCAAGCTGGCAGCTTTGACGAGTTTTCTTCCCTTTTGCTGCGGGAGGGTGTGACCGTCAAGGAGAGCCGGGGGCGGCTTTCCTACCTCACGCCGGACAGGACAAAGCCTATCACAGCCCGAAAGCTGGGGGACGATTTTGACAAGGCTGCTGTCCTTGCCCTGCTCACGCAGAACGCCCACAGAGCTGCCGAACAGACCAAAGCCATACCCGAATACCCTGCCGCAGTTAAAAAGCCGTTACAAGGGGAAAAAGCTGCAAAAACCACCCCGGCAGACAACACCTTGCAGCGCATGGTTGACCGGGAAGCCAAGCGAGCCGAGGGCAAGGGCGTGGGCTATGACCGCTGGGCGGCAAAGCACAACCTAAAGCAAATGGCAGCTACCGTTACCGCCTATCAGCAGTACGGCTTTTCCTCCTCGGAGGAACTGGACGAAGCCTGTTCTGCCGCCTATGCCGCCATGCAGGAAAGCCTTGCGTGGTTGAAGCAGGTGGAAAAGACGCTGAACGGGAAAAAGGAGCTGCAACGGCAGGTGCTTGCCTATTCCAAGACCCGCCCTGTCCGGGACGGGCTGAAACAGCAGAAAAACGCCAAAGCAAAAGCAGCCTACCGTCAGAAGCATGAAAGTGACTTTATCATAGCAGACGCAGCCGCCCGCTAT
>NZ_QWGI01000058.1:1138-5500 GCF_003435125.1 Clostridium sp. AM25-23AC
CATGAAAGTGACTTTATCATAGCAGACGCAGCCGCCCGCTATTTCAGGGAGAACGGCATTTCCAAGCTGCCGAGCTATAAATCCCTGCAAGCAGAGATTGAAAGCCTTATCAAAGAGAAAAACAGCGGCTACAACGATTACCGGGCAAAACGGGAGGAGTACCGCCGCTTGCAGACTGTCAAGGGCAATATCGACCAGATTTTACGCCGGAGCGAGCCGCAGCGCAGAAAGGAGCAGAGCCATGAACGGTAATATCCCCCGCATGGACTACCGCCAGTACCGGGCAGCCCGCCGCCTTGTGCATGAGTGCTGCAACTATGACAGCGGGAACTGCCTGCTGTTGGAGGACGGCGAGCCTTGCGTGTGTGTACAGAGTATCAGCTATTCGCTGCTCTGCCGCTGGTTTACCGCCGCTGTCCTGCCCCTTGATGAAGCACTGGAAGCCGCCCTCTTGCGCCGGGGAAGCCGGAAACGCTGCGCTGTCTGCGGGGCGTTCTTCTTCCCAAAATCCAACCGGGGGAAATACTGCCCGGACTGCGCCGGACGCATGAAGCGGATAAACGCCGCCAAACGGAAGCGGAAACAAAGGGAGAAATGTCACGCTTTAGGGCATTTCAAACCCGCATAAATCAAGGCTTTTTTGGAGGGTGTCAAAGGGTGCGTGATACATTTATCCTTTTCCCTTAAAAACGCCCCCTAAAAGCGTAACAGAACCCACAGACAGACACCACAAGGAGGTGAACCCTATCGCTGATTATATGACCGCAGGAACGGAGCTGCCCGCTTACCTGCCTTACCCCCGTTTCCTGCTGGAAACAGACCTATCCCACACCGCAAGAGAGTTATATGCGCTGCTGTTAGACCGTTCCACCCTTTCGCAGAAGAACGGCTGGCAGGACAGCGAGGGACGGACATACATTGTCTACCCCATAGCAGAGATAGCGGAAATGCTGGATAAAGGCTGCACCACCATAAAGGGCGCACTGAACGAACTGGACGCTGCCGGGCTGCTGGAACGCAGACGGACGGGCTTTTCTGCCGCCAACCGTCTGTATGTGAAAGTGCCGCCTATCCCAGTGGTACAGTTTTCCGACCAACTGACGGACGGAAAACCGCCCCTCATAAGGGCGGGAAACCGACCAACTGACAGCCGGAAAACTGACCTTATGACGGTCGGAAAACCGTCCCCTAACCAAACTAATATAAACAACCTAATAGAGAGCCAAACAAAAGGAGCGAGTGAGGGGCAGCCCCCCGCCGCTTATGGCAGATATAAAAATGTATTTCTTTCTGACACAGAACTTTTGGAGCTGGAACAGGACTTCCCCGGCAAGTGGGAGTATTACCTTGACCGCCTTTCCTGCCACATCGCTTCCACCGGGAAGCAGTACCAGAGCCATGCAGCCACCATTTACAAGTGGGCGCAGGAGGACGCTGCCAAAGAGAAGCCAAAGAAAGGCATACCGGACTATTCATTCAAGGAGGGAGAAAGCCTATGACCGATACAATCCACAACACCATACTGCCTATGACCGACACCACAGCCGAGCCGGAGGATTACACCGGGGAGGACGGGCTTTTATACTGCGGCAAATGCCGGAAACCCAAAGAAGCCTATTTCCCGGAGGGCAAGACCTTTTTCGGGCGTGACCGCCACCCGTCAGAGTGCGACTGCCAGCGGGCAGCCCGTAAGGAACGGGAAGCCGCCGAGAAGCGGCGCAGCCACCTTGAAACGGTGGAACGGCTGAAACGGCAGGGCTTTACAGACAAGACCATGCAGGACTGGACATTTGCCAACGATAACGGCAGCTGCCCGCAGATGAAGAACGCCGCCGGATATGTGGCACGCTGGGAACAGATAAAGGACGGGAACTACGGGCTGCTCTTGTGGGGCAGGGTAGGCACTGGGAAAAGCTATTTTGCCGGGTGTATTGCAAACGCCCTCATGGAGCAGGAAGTCCCGGTGTGCATGACAAACTTTGCAGCAATATTAAACGACCTTGCCGCCAGCTTTGCGGGCAGGAACGAATATATTTCCCGCCTTTGCAGCTTCCCCCTGCTCATCATTGACGATTTTGGAATGGAGCGTGGCACAGAATACGGTCTGGAACAGGTCTACAATGTGATTGACAGCCGCTACCGGAGCAGGAAGCCGCTGATTGTGACGACCAACCTCACGCTGGAGGAATTGCAGCACCCGGAGGACACCGCCCACGCCCGGATTTATGACCGCCTGCTTGAAATGTGTTCCCCTCTCTGCTTTACCGGGGAGAATTTGAGGAAAGCCGCCGCACAGGGAAAAATGGAACAGCTGAAACGGCTGCTTGCCGGAAAGGAGATTTGCCTATGACCGACACCCAGAGAAACAAACGCCCTGCCCGCCGCCCGGACTGCGTGACCGAAACGAGGATAGGCAACACAATCCTTGTGGTGTCTGGCTTTTTCAAGGAGGGGGCGACCGACACCGCCGCTGACAAGATGATGAAAGTGCTGGAAGCAGAAGCCGCCGCCGGATATTTGACCTGTGATAAGCCTGATTGAAAAACCGTCATTTTTACCGACCGTAAAGAAGCAGATTTGACGCTTTTGCCGCTATACAGACAGCCGCCCCATGTGGTACAATCAAGGTACGGAATAGTGGGGCTGGCTGTCGGAAACGGAGGAATTTATGTTAAGACAGACCACCCAGCAACTCATTACCGCCCTTTACCCAAGACTGTCCCATGAGGACGAGCTGCAAGGCGAGAGCAATTCCATTTCCAACCAAAAGAGGATTTTGGAAACCTATGCCAAACAGAATGGATTTTCTAATCTGCGCTGGTACACCGACGACGGTTATTCCGGTGCGAACTTTCAAAGACCCGGATTTCAAGCCATGCTTGCAGACATTGAAGCAGGGAAAGTCGGGACAGTTATCGTCAAGGATATGTCGAGGTTAGGGCGAAACTACTTACAGGTGGGAATGTACACAGAAATGATTTTCCCACAGAAAGGTGTCCGCTTCATCGCTATCAATGACGGAGTGGACAGCGCACAGGGGGAAAATGACTTTGCCCCGCTGCGGAATATCTTTAACGAATGGCTGGTGAGAGATACGAGCAAGAAAATCAAGGCAGTAAAACGCTCTAAGGGCATGAGCGGAAAGCCCATCACAAGCAAGCCCGTCTATGGCTACCTCATGGACGAGGACGAAAACTTTATCATTGACGAGGAAGCCGCCCCGGTGGTACGGCAGATTTACAGCCTTTGCCTTGCCGGGAACGGTCCGACCAAGATAGCCCGTATGCTGACCGAGCAGCAAATCCCCACGCCGGGGACGCTGGAATACCGCAGGACGGGCAGCACCCGCCGCTACCACCCCGGCTATGAGTGCAAGTGGGCGACCAATACCGTGGTTCATCTGCTGGAAAACCGGGAATATACGGGCTGTCTGGTAAACTTTAAGACCGAGAAGCCGTCCTACAAGCTGAAACACAGCATAGAAAATCCCCCGGAAAAGCAGGCGGTTTTTGAGAACCACCATGAGCCTATCATTGACCGGGAAACGTGGGAACGGGTGCAGGAGTTACGCAAGCAGCGCAAACGCCCCAACCGTTATGACGAAGTGGGCTTGTTCTCCGGCATACTCTTTTGTGCCGACTGCGGCAGCGTCATGTACCAGCAGCGATACCAGACGGACAAGCGCAAGCAGGACTGTTATATCTGCGGAAGCTACAAGAAACGCACCGCCGACTGCACAGCGCACTTTATCCGCACTGACCTCTTGACCGCTGGCGTACTCTCCAATCTGCGGAAAGTTACCAGCTATGCGGCAAAGCATGAAGCCCGGTTTATGAAGCTTTTAATCGAGCAGAATGAGGACGGGGACAGACGCAGGAACGCCGCCAAGAAAAAGGAGCTGGAAGCCGCCGAGAAACGCATAGCCGAGTTATCTGCTATCTTCAAGCGGCTGTATGAGGACAGCGTAACCGGGCGCATATCGGACGAGCGTTTCACAGAGCTGTCGGCAGACTATGAAGCCGAGCAGAAAGAACTGAAAGAACGTGCCGCCAGACTGCGGGAAGAACTTTCCAAAGCGCAGGAAGCCACCGCAAACGCTGAAAAGTTTATGAATGTGGTACGCAGGCACACTACCATTGAAGAACTTACCCCTACTCTGCTGCGGGAGTTTGTGGAGAAAATCGTTGTCCATGAAAGCGTTGCCCTTGACGGGAAACGCCGGGGCAAGTTACGCAGACAGGAAATCGAAATCTATTATTCTTTTGTCGGCAAGGTAGAACTGCCCGACACCTAACCGCCCGACCTATCCGACATACCTCATGTGCCGGATAGGAACGGCAAAATTTTTTACACTTCTATTAC
>NZ_QWGI01000059.1:0-5418 GCF_003435125.1 Clostridium sp. AM25-23AC
TGTTAACCGCGCTGTCGTAGGTTCGAGTCCTACTCGGGGAGCTTTTTTCGTACTATCCGATGAACCTGATGACTGGTAATACTACCCGGTTGACAGAGGCATGTAAATATGGTAGTATATATTTAAGGCCCCATGGTCAAGCGGTTAAGACATCGCCCTTTCACGGCGGTAACACGAGTTCGAACCTCGTTGGGGTCATTTAACTAAATATGGCGACATAGCCAAGTGGTAAGGCGTGGGTCTGCAACACCCTGATCACCAGTTCAAATCTGGTTGTCGCCTCTCTTATGAGAGCCTCAGAATCCTTTATTTATAAGGGTTCTGGGGTTTTTGTTTTATAATTTTGATGTTTGCGCGTGTTTGCGGTCTGAAAACAGTGCATTGTATGAAGATTTACCTATCTATATTCATACAATAAATTGATTTGATCTTGAATCTGGCACATTTTCAATGCATTAAAAGGACTATATATCGTTTGCGCAAACAAGGCTTCTGATAGCAATGAGTATTGCTGATCTGCTTATAGCTATAAAGGAATTGCAGCTCAACAAGATTTATGCTCCGGCTGTCCTTACAAAAAAATATTTAGAAGAGAGTGTGTTTGCGCAAGCAGAAGCTCATATCTCCTTTATTAGAATCGTAAAATGGTCGCTATACCTTAACCGAGAATAGCGGCCATTTTACTTGCTGTCTCTTCATTGGAAGTAATATTGCATAAATAGTGTTGTGTCATGGAAAGTGTCGTATGACCAAGCAGTTTTTGTAACTCTGTATCTTCCATACCATTCTTATACATGATAGATGCTGTCGAGAAACGCAGCTTGTGGGAGGAGCGGTATTCGATGCCTAAGTCCTCACAACATTTTTTCAAACGGCGATTGAAAGTAACTGTTGCCAATGGGCTGTCGCCACGATAAAAGATAAATTCCTGATTATCGGGTTGTAACTTTCGGATCCGGCTGAGAATGGCTTTTGTTGCAGGTGTCAGTGGCATGGAGCGAATTCCGTCTGCTGTATTGCCCTTAATAGAATTGATAACTCGGTTCTTATCATCTACAAAGCGTTGTATACGGATGGAGTCTCCATCAATGTCGGACCATTTTAGGTCCTTTATCCGTATATCAATGAGGTATCCTCCAATGTGTATGATAAAAAGCTTATGTTTATATTATACAATAAGTGCTCAGATAATGAAAGATATAAGTGTGCGAAAAAAACGGTCGTTTTTTTATACAGTTTCAACTTGCGTATATTGCCAATCATCTGTACACTATAAATATAACATTTTTTTCATACAATCGGGAGAGATGTGCATTGAACTATGGATATATAAGGATTTCTACAAAATTTCAGAACGTGGAACGACAGGAGCGCAACATCCGCCTGATGTGTCCGGATCCGAACCTTGTTATCATCAAGGAAATTTTTACTGGTAGCACACAGGATCGGCCTAAGTGGCGGAGATATTATCCCAGATTTATGCCTGGAGATAATATCTATTTTGATTCGGTTTCCAGAATGGCCCGTGATGAGGATGATGGAGTAAAGGAGTACCTGGATCTGTATAAAAGAAAAGTGAACTTGTTTTTCTTCGTGGAGCCTGGGATCAACACGGAGGTATATCGGGAAGCCTGTCAGATGCAAATTCCACGGACTGGCACGGAGGTTGATATAATTTTGGAGGCCATCGAAGCATATCAAGTGAAGCTTGCAGAAAAGCAAGTCCGTATTGCCTTTCAACAGGCCCATAAGGAACTGGATGATCTCAGGCAACGAACGATCGAGGGATTAGAAACAGCCAGACGTTCTGGAAAGCAGCTCGGCCGGCCTTGTGGCCGGTGCATCACCGAGAAGGAACGAAAGGCAAAAAATATTATTCTGAAACGTGATACGCTCTTTGGTGGAGATCTTTGTCCATCTGACTGCATGAAAGTAATCGGCATCAGTCGCGGCACTTACTACAAATATAGAAACGACTTATCTAAATTTCCAATTGCATAGTAAAAGGCGGAAATGCATCCATGTGTATTTCCGCCTTAAGTTCCTTTAACATAGGCGACCAGTGATCACCTATTTACATAAAAGATAAAGATATCCATGATAATAAATGCTATTCCAAACACATGGTTAGAAACTTTAAATAATAAGGGAGTATCTTTTTCAAGTATATCTTTTTTAAATTTTGCAAGCATTGCACACTTCAATACGCAGAATACAAAAAAAGCCAAAAGTCCGGTTATTTGTAAATTCTTATAATTGTAATAGGATGCCCATGCAATAAAAATACAAAATAATATCCCTGATAAATTAAAATACGAATAGACATTTCCCTTATATTTCATAGCATACCTCTCAATTAATAAATCTCATAAGATACATAGCCCGGGGTCCAACCTAAAACACCATCGTTTGTATATCCATAGGTATAACTAATATGGAGTACAACTGTATATCCATATATCATACTTCCAGCCGTAAGTAATATATTGGCAGCATAAAGCGCGGCTGCTAAAGTCACATAAGGCGAAGCAGCCATAATTTCACTAGCAATTCCAGCAGCTGTTGCGGCATCGTCAACGTGAATCGTTACATCAATAACGCATGTTTGCCCAATGGATGGGTTCGAAGGAAAACCTTTCGCCCTTGCGGAATACGGCTGGGTATTTTCATAAGCACGGTCAACTAACCTTTCAGCTTCAGTTTCTGTAGCTCCGTATTTTGTCATTAATACCTGGATCAGTTCATCCCTGCTGAGAGAATCGAATATTTGTTAATGCAACAGCCCCTATAATATTCATACAAAATCTCTGAAAACAAGAATTATTAGGCTAGTTATTATGACTATGCTCCATACTTTTTGAATATGTTGAAATTTGGTTAGCGTTTGATTATTCCCTTCTATTTTTGCAATTGTTTTTAATTTTAATCCAAACAGTAAAAATATAAGCAAACAACATATCATTAAAATTCTGGTAACCGCAAAAATAGTATCATTTAACAGTATAAAGCTATTAAGCAAATATACGCTAACAGATAGCATATAAGCAAAGGATGTTAAAGAAAAAAATATATACAATTTTTTGTTCAATAGTATTCACCCTCTTTCACGTTTAAATATTTCAAAATTAGGCGCATCATTTATTTTTTGTGTGTAAATTTTATCATAATTATTTTGAATATGCAATATTTATAAACAAATCATAAAAATGCTGTAAGTTTTTGGTTAAAATGTAAGAAATTATTCATTTTTATATGTGTATGTAGTAATACTATTCACTTAACTATATTGTTTGTTTTATATCTTTAGCGTTATGCATAGAGTAAAGGGGGAAAGTTTTCAAATACCTTCAGATCTGAAGTCCAGAATATCCACATCTCAGAAAATGTTTTTTACAACCGATTTATTTTAAGCAGTTAAAGAAGCCGGATGATTACGTGTAGTCATCCGGCTTTAAATATTGTGGGAATCTTCGCCCGCCTGTATTTCTTCACTAAGTAAAAGCAGATTCCGGTTAATCCGCTCAATTCGTTGCATCTGCTCTGCAACGAACTGTTCTCCCTTTTTTGTATTCCGGATTCTGGTTCTGGATTGTTGCCTGGCATCAGTTAATCCATATCTGACCTCTGACAGTGGAAGATCCTGGTGCAGTAAAATATATGCAAGTGCCGCTCGGAACGGTTCGCTGATATAAAAGCGATATGCCTGATACACGGCCGACTCCAGCTCTCCCAGTTCAGTCTCTATAAGCAACTTACATATATGATCTAATTCCTCATCTGGAATTGCAAAGCGGAATACTATCAATGCCGCTGTTTTTCGGCATTCAACAGGTATGTTTTACGGAAAATATTCCCGATAGCAACCGATCAGGTCCATTAAAAATTTTTCTTTCATCGTTGATCACCTCATGGCTTTTCTTCTGTTATATAAAGAAATCATACCATAAAAAATTTCATTAACAGGATGCATATCGGGGAGCAAATAAACATGGGAGATTTTTCCCCCCTGCATGCGGAAAGCACAGCTCTTTCCAGTGCGCGCTTGGGTAACATGCGAATGCACCATTTCCGTAATAATCGCAATACAATGATACCGTACAGAATTCGAATGGCGCGATTATTTTAATTATATGAGAAATTAGATTAAAAAAGGAAACTATTAGGTATACAGAAAAAAACATACATGTTATACTAATGTTAGGCTACCGTTAGGCAAAAACGACAAAAGTGCTCAAGTAATATGTGAAAAATCCCGGAGGTTGCAACTCCGGGGTTTTTCTATTTTGTGGTTACAGGATGGATTGATCTCCCCGGCCTGAACTAGGCGTGGATGCTGTCCGGGATACTGATGCTCCCAGGAATCTTCCGCAGATTCGTTCATCAGATATGCTTATCAAGCAAACGGTAACTGGAAAATTACTGAATCTTATTTTTTCTGAACTATATTTTCTTATTTGACACCCATAACGTTACACGGTATAATATAAATATGATTAAATCATTTGCACACAAAGGCTTAAGGGAATTTTATGAAAGTGGTTCCAAGAAGGGAATCCAACCAGAGCATGCGCCAAAACTAGGAAGAATGCTTGATCGTCTTGATGCAAGTATAAGTCCACAGGATATGAATTTACCAGGATATCGATTACATCCTCTGAAAGGAGATAAACAGGATATGTGGGCTGTTACTGTTAATGGTAACTGGAGATTAACATTTTATTTTGAAGGACAGGATGCGTATCTCCTAGATTACCAAGATTATCATTAGAAGGAGGAACATGTATGACCAATAGAAAACCAACACATCCGGGAGCTGTCCTCCTGGAAGATGTTATAAAGCCGCTGGGTCTTACCATCACAGAGGCTGCCAAAATGCTTGGGGTCAGTCGAAAGACATTGTCAGAGTTTGTAAATGAAAAAGCAATGCTAAGCCCTGATATGGCAATTCGCATCGCGAAAGCAACGAATACTTCTCCAGAGAGCTGGATGAATATGCAACAGAAATTGACACTATGGGAAGCTGAACAGCATCTTCCAGAAAATGTCATTCCATTTCCATCCGTGCACTCTGAAGAGGCCGCTGCATTACAAATGTAATAATAAATGGGGCTGTCGCCTAGCAAAAACATTGCTAATGCGACAGCCTCGTTGTACTTGGTCCATGAAATGGGTTGCAAGTTTTGCTAGAAATATGCCCTGTACAAAATGTCCGCTTAGATATCCGTCTCAAGCAGCACCGTCTAATTGCGCAACATGGCAGGCGGTTTGCCCCTCTGCGTAGGGACTGTGACCCTCCGATTACATAAATTTATATCTTTTTGAGACATTTTTATAAACAACGCACCATTACAATGTACTGGTATATTAAATCAACCTATTGTGCTATTTCAAATAAAACGTTTAAAAACTTGTAAAAAC
>NZ_QWGI01000006.1:0-145437 GCF_003435125.1 Clostridium sp. AM25-23AC
TTTTAAACGTTTTATTTGAAATAGCACAACAGGTTAAGTTAATTACCAGTTTTATAGAAAAGAAAATCCGGGTACTTTTAAAGGAGATTCATATGAAATTTACACCGATCGACCGAACCACCTGGGAGAGAAACTCCCATTATGATTATTATACAAACCTGTTAAAATGCGGCTACAGTGTGACTGTGTCCTTAGATATCACGAAGCTGCACCAGCAGGTAAAAGAAAAAGGACTGAAGTTTTATCCTGCCTTTGTCTACTGTGTCTCAAAACAGATCGCAGTGACAAAAGAATTCCGCATGGGACGGGACAAGGAAGGAAATCCGGGATACTACGATATCCTTCATCCGAATTATACGATCTTCCATGAGGATGACCATACCTTCTCCGATGTCTGGACCGGATACACGGAAGACTTTAAAACCTTCTATAAAAATATGAGAGATGACATGGAGACCTACAAAGACGTAAAAGCCGTAAAGGCAAAACCGGGACAGCCACAGAACTTTTACTGTATCTCCATGGTGCCGTGGTTAAACTTTACTGGTTATTCCGCCTACACAGAGAGCGGAACCCCGATGCTGTTTCCAATTATTACCTGCGGTAAGTTCACAGAGCATGACGGGATACTTACAATGCCATTCTGCGTCAACATCGCCCACGCAGCCGCTGACGGATATCACACATCCATGTTTATCAACGAACTTCAGAAACTGATCGACATGATCGAACTTTAAAGCGCAGCTTTCAAGCTTCCTGCCACACAGAAAAAGCTGTTTTACAGAATCCGGTATCACAAAGAAGAAGTTCGCAGATTATGAATAAAAATTCGAGAATATATAAGTAAAATAACAGTTACGATTTTCTTAAAAAACGCGGGGAAGCACTTGTCTGATTGAAAACCCACGGGGTTTGTGTTATGATGTCTTCAAGTGAGTGTGAGAAGAATCATCAGATAAAGGAGGACTGTTACATGAAAAAGACATCTCTTGTCATCATGGCAGCAGGAATTGGAAGCCGTTTTGGCGGCGGGATCAAGCAGCTTGCCCCGGTTGGACCGAGCGGTGAGATCATTATGGACTATTCGATCCATGACGCCCTGGAAGCAGGATTTGATAAAATTATCTTTATTATAAGAAAAGATTTGGAAAAGGATTTCAAGGAGATCATCGGAAACCGTATCGAGAGGATCGCTCCGGTAGAGTATGCGTACCAGGAGATGGACGATCTCCCGGAGGGATTTTCTGTTCCGGAAGGAAGAAAGAAGCCGTGGGGAACCGGTCAGGCGATCCTTGCGGCGAGAAATTTAATTAAGGAGCCGTTCCTTGTCATCAATGCAGATGACTATTACGGAAAAGAAGGTTTCAGGATCGTCCATGATTACATGGTAAATGAGATGGATGATACGAAGGACACCTTCGATATGTGTATGGCAGGATTTATCCTCTCCAACACCTTAAGCGAAAACGGTCCTGTAACCCGCGGCGTGTGCACTGTGGACAATAATGGATACCTCTCCAAGGTCACAGAGACATATGATGTATATAAGGCCGAGGACGGCATGCACGCGGCAGACCACGACGGGAATCCGGTTACCGTGACAGAAGATCAGCATGTCTCCATGAACATGTTCGGTCTCCCGGCATCCTTCGTAAAGGAACTGGAAAAAGGATTCCCGGAGTTCCTTTCTAATGTGAAAGAGGGAGATCTGAAGGCGGAGTATCTTCTTCCGGCAGTGATCGACGAGTGCATCCACAGTGGAAAAGGAACTGTCCGTGTGCTTGAGACAAAGGATAAATGGTTTGGAGTTACTTATAAGGAAGACAAACCGGCAGTTGTCGCATCAATCCAGAAGCTGGTAGATGCAGGCGTTTACCCGAAGAAACTGTTCTAAGAGCATTGCGCTGAGAGGATGTACGTTTACAATATTGTCTGCAAACAGATAAGAACAGCCTGATCAGCCGATCATGGTACGATCATAGTAAAGTGAAATGGTAGCTTTCCCGCTCTTTTTGCATATGATAATCCTGTATAGGGATCAGCAAAGGAGCGGGAACGTTTTTATGGAGAAGATTTACCGGGGATATCCCCTGGAAGTAAAAAAGGGTTACGGAATTTTTAACCCAGAAAGGACCTGTTCGTCCGAAGGGCCAAAGAAAGTCCCCTGGATGCTTTACCGTAGAGAGGAGCAGAGCGGAAAAACGGAGCTGACCGGAAATGAATCCCGGTCAGAGATAGATTATCTTCGAGGTCTCTATCCGGCATCGGCAAAGCAGAACCAGATCCTGGCGGAGGAGGCATGCGATCTTCTGGAATACCCTGGAAGTCCCATGTATGACGAATACCCGGACCGGGAATTCTTATACCGGGAGCTTTCAAAAGTGAGACAGCGCCATCCGGAGGAGACCGCAGGTGGTAAAGAAGGACAGGATCTTTTACAGGTACTGTTTATAAATGAGATCTACAGGAGACGGATCTTAAACAGAATGGAAAATCAGAGCAGTGACAGATAGACAGAGCGAGGAACAGTAAGATGAAGACCGGCAAGAAAGTCATGATCCTGCTGCTTATTTTTGTGGCGGCAGTGATCGTTTATTTTATACACCCAGTTGGGAAGAAAGAAGAGCATGGAATCACGGAGTACACGGCGATGGAGAAAGCGAAATTTCCGGTACTCTATGCGACGATGGGACACCGGGAGATGGCGCCGGTGTTCGGCCAGACGGAGGAGCGCGGTGTGACCGCAGACCGCGGCAGCCTGATCGTACTTCCGGAAGACCGGAAACTCAAGGTACGGTTTGCCGGTACGACAAAGATCCAGGGACTGCGCTATGAGATCCGCAGCCTCGACACAGAAGATCTGATCGAGCGCACCCAGGTCACATCTCTTGATGCAGCCAAAAATGGAGACAGCGAAAATGCCGTAAGTGCAGAGCTTCTGATCCAGAATCTTCTTGAGACAGGAAAAGAGTATCTTCTCGGCGTCTGCGCGAGTCTTCCCGACGGATCCGAGGCCTGGTATTACATGCGGATCGTGGAGCAGGACCAGGGCCATGTGAACGAGATGCTGGCACTGGCGGAGGAGTTTTCCTCAAAGACATACAAGTACAGCGATGCCCAGAGCCTGGCCATGTATATGGAGACATCCCCCAGCGCAAACAGTTCGGCACTGGGAACTGTGACGTTAAAAGACACTTTCACCCAGCTCACATGGGGTTCTCTGGGCGTGGAGCGGACCGGTGAGGCGTACACGAAATTAAAGGAACTGTCCGGAAATCTCGCCAATGTGGAGATCACGACTCATGTGACGGCGAAGGATGGCGAGAAGACGGAAACCTACGAGGTGACAGAAAACTTTACAATGAAGTGGGCATCCCAGCGGATCTACATGATGGATTACGAGAGGACCATGACGGAGCTCTTCACAGGAGATTCCGATCTGTTCTCTGGAAAACGGATCATTCTGGGAATCGGAAACGGTGACGGAGTCCATGCCGTAAAGAGTGCTGGGGGCCAGTACACAGCGTTTGTGACAGGCCGGGAGCTGTGGGCATACGACAGTGGCGAGAATGTTGGAGCCAGAGTGTTCGCCTTCGGCGGCGCGGCATCCGACGATATCCGTGACAACGTGCCGGAACATGGCGTCGAGATCCTTTCTGTGGATGAGGACGGCGGAATCGATTTTATCGTCTACGGAAGAATGAACCGCGGAACCCATGAGGGCAGCACGGGAATCGCCTACTATCACTATGCGATGGACCAGAATGCCCTGGAGGAGAAATTTTTTATTCCATCCACGGAACCTTTTGAGGAGCTGAAGGACGATCTCTCCGTCCTCGCACACCGCGGAACGAACGGAATCTTCTATTTCTATATGGACCATGGAATCTACGGGATCGATCTGAAGAGCCTGGAGTATGTGGCGCTTGCTTCCGGTCTCACAAAGGCCCAGTTTGCGGTCAGCGCGGATCACTCCCGGGCGGCATGGCAGGAAAATACAGGAATCTGGGATTCCCAGACGATCCAGATCATGGATCTCGACACCGGGGACAAGGCCCAGCTCGGCGGACAGGCGGGGTCCGTATCAAGAATTTTCGGCTTTGTCGGAAATGACTGCATCTACGGAACCGGAGACAGCGGGGATTACCTGATGTCCAACGGCCGTGTAATGGGAGTCTATTTAAAGAGCATCGATATCGTGGACAGGGAGATGAAGTCCGTGATGCACTATGAGAAGCCAGGTTCCTGGATCCGCGAGGTGTCTGTGAATGACAGCCGGATCCATATGAAGACTGTGACAAGCAAGGACGGATTCTTCGGGACATATTCCGCGGACACGCTGGTCTGCAACGCGGAGATCCTTCCGGGAAAGGCCGACGATATCGGCTGGTACGCGTCGGATCAGAAAGGACAGGTCCTGTTTGTCCAGCTCGACAGGGATATCGAGACGGCAAAGAAGATCCGCCAGACATCCCCGAAGCTTGCGGAGAGCAGCGAGACTGTAAAGCCGATCGCGACAGCAGCCTGCAGGGAAACAGAGTTTTACGCCTACGGACGGGGCAGATTCCTCGGACGGTTTGTGGAGTTCTCGGACGCGGCGGAGACGGCGTACAACAGTATGGGATTCGTGACAGCGGGACGTGACCGGATCATCTGGGTGCGCGGAAACAGGGCGAGCGCTTCCTATATCAGGGATATCACATCGGCGTCAAGGCTGATGGAGCGCTACCTCGATTCCTTTGAGATAAACCAGACGATGGAGGATGGAACCTTCCTTCTGGACGCCTCCGGCAGCACGATCATCCAGGTGTTATACTTTGTGGGACAGAACATTCCGGTGTTAGCCTACACTGGAGAGGGAACGTCCATGTACCTGACCGGCTATGACCAGACACATGTCCGTGTGTATCATCCGGAGAGCGGGGCAACAGAAGTGCTGTCCATGGAGACGGCGAATCAGGTGCTTGGGGCAGCGGGGTATGATTTCATATGCTGCGTGCCAACCCTATAGGTTTCGTTCCTTAAGAAAAACTTTACATTTTTCCCAGATATGTTATAATCATAACGAAAACAAGCTGGGACGAATGCAGGATAGCTTTGTCCCTTTTTAGATATATAGATAGAGGTGCGTAATGGAACAGTACATCATGAAGGGCGGAAATCCGCTTGTAGGAGAAGTAACTATAAGCGGAGCAAAAAATGCGGCTCTGGGAATTTTAGCGGCGGCGATCATGACCGATGACGACGTTGTGATCGATAACCTCCCGGATGTCAGCGATATCAATGCTCTTTTAGAGGCAATCAGCCATCTTGGAGCGAAGGTTGAGCGTATTGACCGCCATACTGTAAAGATCAATGCGGAAAACATCCACGCGGTGACCGTGGAAGATGAGCATATGAGAAAAATCCGCGCGTCATATTATTTTATCGGCGCGCTTCTTGGAAAATATAAGAGTGCGGAGGTTCCGCTTCCCGGCGGATGTACGATCGGAAGCCGTCCGATCGACCAGCACTTAAAGGGATTCCGTGCACTGGGATCTGATGTGAAGATCGTCCGCGGTGCTGTTGTGGCCCACGCGATCGATCTTGTGGCAAGTCATATCTATCTGGATGTGGTTTCTGTCGGCGCTACCATCAATATCATGATGGCCGCAACGATGGCGGAAGGCGAGACGATCCTTGAGAACGTGGCAAAAGAGCCGCATGTTGTTGATGTCGCAAACTTCTTAAACAGTATGGGCGCAAACATTAAAGGCGCAGGTACGGATGTGATCCGTATCAAAGGTGTAAGACGTCTTCACGGAACAAACTATTCGATCATCCCGGATCAGATCGAGGCCGGAACATTTATGTGTGCC
The DNA here is from genome assembly GCF_003435125.1 of Clostridium sp. AM25-23AC. NCBI lineage: Bacteria > Bacillati > Bacillota > Clostridia > Eubacteriales > Clostridiaceae > Clostridium > Clostridium sp. AM25-23AC. The sequence goes on from NZ_QWGI01000006.1 coordinate 5,859, forward strand.
GCAGCGATCACCCGCGGTGATATTACCGTAAAAAATGTGATCCCGAAGCATCTGGAGGCGATCTCCGCAAAGCTCACCGAGATGGGCTGTGAGGTCGTTGAGTTCGACGAGGAGATCCGCGTAGTCGGAAAACCGAGACAGCGTCACATGAACTTTAAGACACTCCCGTATCCGGGCTTCCCGACCGATATGCAGCCTCAGATGACGGTGGCACTTGCCCTGGCAGATGGGACAAGTGTTGTGACGGAGAGTATCTTTGAGAATCGCTTCAAATACGTGGATGAGCTTTCCCGCATGGGCGCGAATATCAAGGTGGAAGGCAGTGTTGCCATCGTTGACGGTGTCGGAAGCTTCACAGGGGCTCAGGTCGTTGCGCCGGATCTTCGCGCAGGCGCGGCTCTTGTGCTTGCAGGTCTTGCCGCAGATGGATACACGACTGTGGACGAGATCGGCTATGTTGAGCGCGGCTACGAGAATTTTGAAGAGAAACTCCGCTCTCTCGGTGCTGTGATCGAGCGCGTGGATTCCGAGAAGGAAGCGCAGAAATTCAGACTGAGAGTCGGCTGATGAGAATTTGAAAGCCCGAAGGTTCTGGTATACCGGGAAATTTTCCCGATTTCTCAGGATTTTCGGGTTTTTTTGCGATTGCCGCTTGACATTCACGTATGAATCGTATAAGATACAGTCCGTGGGTCATTTTTGGGGTGGCTCACAGTATAATAAACGTAACTATTCAGTAGGTCTGCGCACATGCTGCGCTGACCGTAAGAACACATAGGCTAGAAAGCAAAAATCCCATCAGCGAAGCTGATCTGGAATGGATTTTTGCTCGTGACTATGAAGGTACGGAATAGTTACCAATAAACTTAAAAAAGTTCGCAATATCCCTTATTCAGAGTGATGGAGGTACATAGGACCGGTGAAGTCACGGCAACCCCTGTTAATCGCAGACGCGAGAGGGCAGGAAGGTGCCAACCTGAGCGAGTAAATCGAGCAATAAGAGGATTTGACCACGTAAACCAGTCAAGTCCGCTTAGCATGAGCGGACTTTTGTTTTGCCGTAACTGCGGGGAGCAGGTGCGGTCTTCCTACAACTTGAAAGGAGCTACAATGGAAAAAAGATTATTTACTTCCGAGTCCGTAACTGAAGGACATCCGGACAAAATGTGCGACGCGATCTCCGACGCGATCCTCGACGCGTTAATGGAACAGGATCCGATGAGCCGTGTTGCATGTGAGACATGCACAACAACAGGTCTTGTTATGGTAATGGGCGAGATCACAACAAAGGCATATGTGGATATCCAGAAGATCGTCCGCGAGACCGTCCGTGAGATCGGCTATGACCGTGCAAAATATGGTTTCGACTGTGATACCTGCGGTGTTCTCACTGCGATCGACGAGCAGTCCAGTGATATCGCCATGGGTGTTGATAAGGCACTTGAGGCAAAAGAGAACAACATGACAGACGATGAGCTGGATGCGATCGGTGCTGGTGATCAGGGTATGATGTTCGGTTTCGCTACAAACGAGACCCCGGAGTACATGCCGTATCCGATCGCTCTTGCGCATAAGCTTGCAAGACGTCTCACCGAGGTCAGAAAGAACGGAACTCTTCCGTACCTGAGACCGGACGGAAAGACCCAGGTTACAGTTGAGTACGATGAGAACGGAAAGCCGTTCCGCCTTGACGCAGTCGTTCTTTCCACACAGCATGATGAGAATGTGACTCAGGAGCAGATCCATGAGGACATCAAGAAATATGTATTTGATGAGATCCTTCCGCAGGAGATGGTAGACGCAGATACAAAGTTCTTCATCAACCCGACCGGACGTTTCGTGATCGGCGGACCGCACGGAGACAGTGGACTTACAGGAAGAAAGATCATCGTTGACACCTACGGCGGATATGCACGTCACGGCGGCGGAGCTTTCTCGGGAAAGGACTGCACAAAGGTAGACCGTTCCGCAGCATACGCAGCGCGTTACGTTGCAAAGAACATCGTAGCGGCAGGCCTTGCTGACCAGTGCGAGATCCAGCTCTCCTACGCGATTGGTGTGGCTCATCCGACCTCCATCATGGTTGAGACAGAGGGAACCGGAAAGGTATCCGACGAGAAGTTAGTCGAGATCATCCGTGAGAACTTCGACCTCCGCCCGGCAGGGATCATCAAGATGCTTGATCTCCGCCGTCCGATCTACAAGCAGACCGCAGCATACGGTCACTTCGGAAGAACAGATATCGATCTTCCGTGGGAGAAGCTTGACAAGGTTGAGGATTTAAAGAAGTATCTGTAATAGAGAAAAAGAATAGAACGATCATGAATGTTCAGGGACAGAAATGATCGAAAAGCTGCGGCGCAGTTTCCGGAAAGGTCAGGAAACTGCGCCGCTTTTTTATGTAACAGGAAATTCCGAGGAATTCCCTGTTACATAAAAAGGCACTGACGTGCCAAAAATGCGCACTCGCGCGAAGATGTAGACTGTCGCAAGCGACCGCGCGAGGCGCGAGAATGTGCCAAGGCACATTCTTTTTTAGAATACTTTTATAAATTACCCACAAGAGTTGTGTTATACTTATCATATGCTGTTGGGGTCAAAGGATCCTTTGCCCCATCGGATACCGGATCGCTTTGCACTGGCCGGTGCGGGGCACAGACGTAGGAGCACGTAGTGCGGAGCGATCAGAAAGCCGGTATGTCCTCTCAGACTGGCGGACAAAAATAAGAAGGGAGCGCGCAGCCGCTCATGAAAATACGTACAAAATTACTTATCACATTTCTGACGATCACGGTGGTACCGATCTTTTTGATCTATATCTCGATTTTAGGACTCAGTTCCTATCAGAACCGGGTGTTCCGGGAGACCTACGACGTTGGCCAGGTGGATCTCTCTGCCGGCGCGTCGATCCGGGTATTCAGCCACCTGACTGAGAGCATTCAGAAGGAGATCGAAGAAAAGATCGCGAAGGATCCGGAGATTTTCACGGACCAGTCGTATCTGGGCGACTTGAACGCCCGGATGACTGAAAAACACTCCTTTCTGATGGTGACGAAGGATGGAAAACTGATCTATATAGGAAACGACGAGACAGCATCGAGCCTGGAGAGAGAGATATCGGACTATGCGGAGATCAATGACTCTGATTCCTGGGGCAATTATCTGGATAAAAATACGGAACATCTGATCAAACAGAGAGAATTTGAACTGGCAGATGGGAGCCGGATCGCGGTCTACCTTGTGACAAACGTTGTGGATGTGATCCCGGAGGTAAAATCCATGATCACAGAGATGTTCTTCAGCAGTGTGCTGATCCTTTTTATCACAGGCGGTATGCTGACAGCCTGGGTCTACCGGTCGATCTTATGGCCGATCGGAAAGCTTCAGGAGGCAACGAAACAGATCCGCGACGGAAATCTGGACTTCACTCTCGATGTGGAGGACGATGATGAAATCGGGCAGCTCTGCCAGAACTTCGAGGAAATGAGGATCCGTCTGAAAGAATCGACGGAAGAAAAGATCCAGTATGATAAGGAGAGCAAGGAGCTGATCAGCAACATCTCCCACGATTTAAAGACCCCGATCACAGCCATCAAGGGCTACGCGGAAGGGCTTATGGAAGGTGTTGCGTCCTCGCCGGAGAAGCGGGATAAATATATCCGGACGATCTACAACAAGGCGAACGATATGGACCGTCTGATCAACGAGCTGACATTCTACTCAAAGATCGACACAAATAAGATCCCGTATACCTTCTCGAAGATCAATGTGGCAAACTACTTCCGCGACTGTGTGGAGGAAGTAGGACTGGAACTCGAGGCGAGAGGAATCGAGCTTGGCTATTTTAACTTTGTAGATGAGGACGTGATGGTGATCGCCGACGCGGAGCAGATGAAGCGCGTCATCAACAACATCATCGGAAATTCCTTAAAATACATGGATAAAAAGAATGGGATCATCAATATCCGGATCCTGGATGTGGGTGACTTTGTCCAGGTGGAGATCGAGGACAACGGAAAAGGCATCGGACAGAAAGAGCTTCCGTATATTTTCGACCGTTTCTACCGGACGGATTCCTCGAGAAATTCCAGCAAGGGCGGAAGCGGCATCGGCCTTTCCATCGTAAAGAAGATCATTGAGGACCATGGAGGAAGGATCTGGGCCACCAGCAAGCTGGGAATCGGAACAGAGATCCACTTTGTACTCAGAAAGATCGCGGGGGACGCGCAGCAGTAAAATATAATACCCATAACAGGAGGAACTTATATGAGCAAAATTCTGATCGTAGAAGATGAGGAGAGTATTGCAGAACTCGAAAAGGATTATCTGGAACTGTCCGGTTTCGAGGTTGAGATAGAAAATGACGGAGAAGCCGGTTTAAAGCGGGCGATTTCGGAGGAGTTCGACCTCTTTATCCTGGATCTTATGCTGCCGGGAGTGGACGGATTTGAGATCTGTAAGAAGATCCGAGAGACGAAAAACACACCGGTGATCATGATCTCCGCAAAGAAAGACGATATCGATAAGATCCGCGGCCTTGGTCTCGGCGCTGACGACTATATTACAAAGCCGTTCAGCCCGAGCGAGATGGTGGCGAGAGTCAAGGCCCACCTGTCCCGCTACGAGAGACTCATCGGAAGCGGAACCCCGGTGAACGATATCATCGAGATCCGCGGTTTAAAAATCGATAAGACAGCCCGCCGCGTCTATGTAAACGGCGAGGAGAAGAACTTTACGACAAAAGAATTTGACCTTTTGGCGTTCTTAGCCCAGAACCCGAACCACGTCTTCACGAAGGAAGAGCTGTTTTCCAAGATCTGGGACATGGAATCCATCGGTGATATTGCGACCGTTACAGTCCACATCAAGAAGATCCGCGAGAAGATCGAGATGAATACCGCGAAACCCCAGTATATCGAGACGATCTGGGGTGTCGGATACCGGTTCAAGGTATAAGGCAGGGAGAAAGGGAAGATGGACAGAAAAAAACTTTTGGAGGAGACAGAGCTTTTCGTCCTGGACATGGACGGAACCTTCTATCTGGACACGCAGATCCTGGACGGATCCCTGGAATTTTTAAGACAGGTGGAACGTCTCGGAAAGCGGTATGTATTTTTTACAAATAATTCCTCGAAATCTCCGAGGACCTATATTGATAAGCTGGCGAAAATGGACTGCCATATCCGCCGGGATCAGATCATTACATCCGGCGATGTGATGATCGAATATCTGAAAATGTATTATCCGGGAAAAAGGGTTTACTTAGTTGGAACCCCGGACCTGGAGGAAAATTTCCGGGAGAACGGCATTCTCCTCACAAAGGATATGCCGGATGTTGTGGTCATCGGATTTGATATGACTCTGACCTACGAGAAGTTAGAGAGGGCCTGTACCTACATCCGGAGTGGGGCAGTATTCCTGGCAACACATCTGGATATCAACTGTCCGACGCGGGCTGGATTTATCCCGGATTGTGGTGCTATGTGCGCGGCAATCTCACTGTCTACGGGAAAGCAGCCGAAGTATGTGGGAAAACCATTTAAGGAAACTGTGGATATGGTGCTGACACTCACGGGAAGCGAGCGGGAGAAGATATCCTTTGTGGGAGACCGTCTCTATACCGATGTGAAGACCGGCGTGGCAAATGGAGCCCATGGGATTCTGGTGCTCTCCGGGGAGACGAAGGTCGGTGATCTGGAGAACGCTGACACGGTGCCGGATGCTGTGTTTACAGGATTAAAAGAGATGGCGGAAATTATGGCAGAGATGCCGGGAAAATAGAAAACGAAAGCTAAGAGTAATAGGCACATCCTGATGTTTGGGGTGTGCCTTTGCTGCGGGGAGAAAAATCCTGATAAAGTGTTACAGAGAACATACGGTTGTTTGCGCTTGACATTCAGCGGATATAAGTTTAAACTTGAATTATGTGAATTTTCTGCAAAAATAAAGCAAAATGCAAAGAAACGAAACAGTTTCAGCGGGACGTGAAGAATGACAGAAGTCTGGAACTGAAAATTAAGACAAAGGAAGACAACGCTTATGAAGTACAAATTGAGATTTGCTGCCTTTTTCACTGCCATGATCGTATTTAACCTGGCAGCCAACTTTGCCCACCCGGTCACACCGACGGTAATTCAGGAGCTGCAGCTCCACGACTACATGTTTGGAGTGGCGTTAGCAGTTATGCTGATCACAAACTTCCTGTTATCTCCGTTCTGGGGTAAGATCAATAACTATATTTCTTCAAGGCTTTCCTTATTGATCTGTTGTCTGGGATACGGTGTGGCCCAGGTATGGTTTGCCTACGCTACGACGGAACTCATGATCATTCTCGCGAGAATGTTCGCGGGACTCTTCACCGGCGGTATCTTTGTAAGCTTTCTGACCTATATCGTAAACAAGTCAGACCCGGAAGACCAGGGTAAATACCTGACATACAGTGCAACGATCAAGAGCGTGGCCAGCGCTTTCGGCTACATGATAGGCGGATTTTTAGGCGAGTTTTCCGTGCGTCTGGCGTTCTTAGTCCAGGCGGGAACCCTGATCGCGGTGGCAATTGCTTTCTTCCTTATCTGTGAACCGGACAGCACGGCGAATTTAAAGGATATTCCGGCAAAGCAGCTCATGAAGGAAGCGAACCCATTCCAGGCGTTCATCGACAGCAGGAATTTCATGTGCATGGCTTTCGTGTTCCTGTTTGCGATCAACATCTTTATCAACTTCGGAAATACCGGTTTCGACCAGGCTTTTAACTACTACTTAAAGGCACAGCTGGGTCTGACTTCCTCCTACAACGGAATCATCAAGGCGGGCGTCGGTTTCGTATCCTTTATCGCGAACATGAGTCTCTGTATCTGGATCATCAAGAAGACGAACGTCAAAAAGTCTATGGTGGTTCTCACAGCGTTTTGTGCGCTGGCTTCCATCGGAACATTGATATCCGTGAAGATCGGAATCTTCATCCTGTTCAGTATCCTTGTTTACGCTGGCTATTCCGTCAGCGTCCCGGTTCTCCAGAACATGGTGGCAGACCAGGCATCGCCGGAGCAGAAGAACCTCGTCATGGGATTCTTCAACGCGACCCAGTCATTGGGAAGTATTGCGGGTTCCCTGACAGCGGGATTTATCTATTCTGTGAATGCGAAGCTTCCGTTTGCCTGCACCTTCGTGATCTACTCGGTGGGCGTTGCGGCGGCGTTTGGATATCTGTGCTACCACAAAAAAGAGGCTTGATACTGGTTTAAATTAACATACACCCCGGAAGGGCGTGGTACTTAAAAAAGTACCTGCCCTTCCGTTTTTTTAGACATCGTCGCTTGACTTTTTCCTCCCTATGTTATAAGATATTTTACATTTGCACCCTGTATGGCTTGAAATATTAACGAGCCGTCAGTATTGTATATAGAATTCTGTGACCGGTATAGAGATCTGGGAGTCCGTAGGAGTCGTCGAATGAATGTATCCTGGCATGGAATCGTTATGCAGACAACATAGAAAGGATATTGAATGGAAACAATCAGATTTGACGAACTTAATTTAGACCCGCGGATCCTCCGCGCAGTTACAGATATGGGATTTGAGGCGGCGTCCCCGATCCAGGCCCAGGCGATCCCGGTTGAGATGGAAGGCCATGACATGATCGGCCAGGCGCAGACCGGAACCGGTAAGACCGCAGCTTTTGGAATTCCGCTTCTCATGAAGATGGACCCGGAAAACAGAAAGACACAGGCAATGATCCTCTGCCCGACGAGAGAACTTGCGATCCAGGTAGCGGAAGAGCTTCGCCGCCTTGCGAAATACATGTCCGGGATCAAGATCCTCCCGGTCTACGGCGGACAGGAGATCGTAAAACAGATCCGCTCCTTAAAGGGCGGTGTCCAGATCATCGTTGGAACCCCGGGACGTGTGATGGATCATATGAGAAGAAAGACGATCCGCACCGACGCGATCCACACGGTGGTTCTCGATGAGGCGGACGAGATGCTGAACATGGGATTCCTCGAGGACATGGAGACGATCCTCGGTGAGCTTCCTGAGGAGCGCCAGACCGTAATGTTCTCCGCGACAATGCCTCACGCGATCGCCCAGATTGCCCAGAAGTTCCAGAAGGACCCGAAGATGGTTCAGGTCGTAAAGAAGGAACTGACGGTTCCGAAGGTGACCCAGTATTATTATGAAGTAAAACCGAGAAATAAAGTGGAAGTTATGTGCCGTCTGCTGGATCTCTATTCCCCGAAGCTCTCCGTTGCGTTCTGTAACACGAAAAAGCAGGTGGATGAGCTGGTGCAGGCACTCCAGGGCCGCGGATACTTTGCGGAAGGTCTTCACGGAGACTTAAAGCAGGAGCAGCGTGACCGTGTAATGGGAAGCTTCCGAAATGGCGCTACCGAGATCCTTGTTGCGACGGACGTTGCGGCGAGAGGTATCGACGTTGACGATGTGGAAGCCGTATTTAACTACGATATTCCGCAGGATGACGAGTACTATGTACACCGTATCGGACGTACCGGACGTGCCGGAAGAGAAGGACGCGCATTCAGCCTTGCGGTGGGAAGCGAGGTCTACAAGCTCCGCGACATCCAGAGATTCTGCAAGACAAAAATCGTTCCGCAGCCGATCCCGTCCTTAGATGATGTGACTGCGATCAAGGCAGAGAAGATCTTAGATGATGTTCAGCAGCATATCGGTGACGACAGCAATTTAGAGCGCATGACAGATATTATCGAGAAGCGTCTTCTTGCTGAGGATTACACTTCCTTAGAGCTTGCGGCAGCGTTCCTGAAGATGGCCATGGGCGACGATTACGAGGACATCGCGGATGAGGGAAGACCGCTCCGTGACCTTGACGATCTCGACCGACGCGGCGGAAGAAATGACCGCGGAAGAAACGGACGCAGACGCCAGAGAGGCGATGACGAGGAGTACATGGACAGAAAGAACGCCAGAGGCGGCATGACAAGACTGTTCATCAACCTCGGAAAGAACCAGAACGTGAAGCCGGGCGATATCTTAGGAGCCATCGCCGGTGAATCCGGAATTCCGGGCCGTCTCGTTGGAAGTATCGATATGTATGACAAATATACCTTCGTGGAAGTTCCGAAGGAGCAGGCCGATGTCGTTATGGACGCAATGAACCATGTGAAGATCAAAGGTAAGAGCGTGCATGTGGAGAAGGCGAACCGGAGATAGGGGCAGTATTGCTGTAAAATATGATGTTGGGGTCAAAAGCTTTTGACCCCTCTGATACCGAATTGCTCTGCACTGCGTGCTCCCGCAATTCTTAAAAACATTCGTAATTCGCTCATTTTTCTTTGAAAAATGGCTACTTACTCATGTTTTTGGCGGGTCCCAAGGTCAAAAATTCTCCTGCAAGCAAGCTTGCGTCGAACTTCTGACCTTTTGACCCTGGTATCATAAAATATGGAACTATAGAAATCAAAAACGGGAACCCGGCAGAGTTTGTTTCTGCCGGATTCCCGTTTCCTTTCATATATTACTGTGATTTAACTTCCTTCCAGAGTGCATTATAGAGATCATCCGCCTCGGTTCCAAGATAACTGTAGACCTCAGAATTCTCCAGCTCATCTGTATCCGGGAATACAGATTTATTTTCCTGATATTCCGGATCCAGGATCCCGAACGCTGCCTTGTTCGGGGTTGCGTAGGTGATGTACTCGAAGTTCTTCACCGCGATATCCGGGCGGCAGAGGAAGTTGATCCACTTCTCCGCGTTCTCCTTATTCTTCGCGTTATCCGGGATGACCCAGGAATCGATCCACAGGTTTGTTCCCTCTTTAGGAAGAACGTACTCAAGATCATAATCGAGATCCAGTGTCTCCGCCTCTTCCTGGAGGTATAACAGCTCACCAGAGTAGATAACACCTACCGCCGCCTCGCCGTTTAACATCTTATCGCGGACCTGGTCCACAACATATGCCTGTACTAACGGCTTCTGCGCCAGGAGAAGCTTCTTCGCCTCCTCCAGCTCTCCCACGTCTGTGGTGTTCATGGAATATCCAAGTTCCTTTAATGCAACCATAAACGCGTCGCGGACGCTGTCCTGCATCAGGATCTCGCCCTTTAATCTTTCATCCCAGAGATCCGACCACTTTGTCGGCGCCGGGACTCCAAGCTCTTCCAGCTTCTGGACATTGTAGATAATTCCGACCGTTCCCCATGTATACGGGACAGAATAGCGGTTCTCCGGATCAAACGCCTTTGATTTTTCAAGGTAGACCGGATCGATATTCGCAATATTCGGCACATTTTCAAAGTTGATTTCGGCGAGAAGTCCGTTCTCCACCATCTTCTGGATCATGTAGTCCGACGGACATACCGCGTCGTAGCTGACTGCTCCTGCCTCGATGACCGGATACATCTCCTCGTTTGTCTCAAAGAGGTCATACGTCACATGAATTCCGGTCTCCGCCTCAAATTCATCGATAACACTCTCATCAATATACTCTCCCCAGTTGTAAACATAGAGTTCGTTGGAGTGGGATGACGTAAAGTGAAGATAGCTTGTATAGCAGACGCTTCCAACGATCAGGAAGGACGCCAGCACGATGGCTGTCTTTCCGTTCCACAACGGCTTCTTTTCCTTATCCGGTACCGCGTTCGGGCCGAAGCTTCCGGCTCCCGCCTTCGCCTGCGGTTTTGCCGGGGCAAAGTTCGTGATGAGAAGCAGCGCGAGGATCGTCACAAAGATCACGGTGGACAGGGCGTACATGGACGGCTTGATGCCGCGGCGCACCTCACTGTAGATCAGGGTGGAAAGTGTATTGATCCCGGCGCCCCTCGTAAAGTGGGTGATGATAAAGTCGTCGAGAGACATCGTAAACGCCATCAAAAAGCCCGATAACACACCAGGCATAATATCCGGGAATACTACCTTGAAAAATGCCTGTAACGGACCGGCGCCCAGGTCCATGGCCGCCTCGTAGGTGTTCCGGCTCGTCTGCTTAAGCTTCGGCATGACGCTCAGCATCACATAGGGCACGTTGAAGGTGATATGGGCGAACAGGATCGTCTTGAAGCCCAGGGAGATCCCGAAGGCGATGAACATCAGCATCAGGGAGATCCCTGTCACGATATCGGAGTTTAACATCGGGATATTGTTGAGTCCCATGCAGATCGTCCGCGGAAGCTTCTTCATCGCGGAGAGTCCGATGGCCGCCGCTGTTCCGAGGATCGTTGCGATAAGCGCCGACAGGAACGCGATCAGTAACGTATTATAGAGGGCATCCATGATCGTGGCGCTCTCAAACATCTGTGTGTACCATTTTAAGGTGAATCCACCCCACTGGGATCTCGATTTCGAGCTGTTGAAGGACAGGACCATCATGACGAGGATCGGTGCGTACAGAAAGATCAGTACCAGCACCAGATAGAAATCCTCAATAAATTTCTTAAATCTTTCTCTTGCGGTTTTCATCAGAATGCAGATCCCTCCCCATCCTTATCGTATTTTGCGATCATGGTCATGCTGAGAAGGATGAATACCATGAGCACGATGGAAAGTCCGGCGCCGAGGTTCCAGTTGCTTCCCTTTGTAAATTCCTGCTCGATGACGTTTCCGATGAGCAGGATCTTGCTGCCGCCCAGGAGGTTCGAGATCACGAAGGTGGTGAGCGCGGGCACGAATACCATCGTGATCCCGCTGACGATTCCAGGAACGCTTAGTGGAAGCAGGATCTTTGTGAGCGTCTGGTAGTTGTCCGCCCCCAGGTCCCTCGCCGCGTTGATCACGTTGTCATCGATCTTCGCAAGGGTGTTGTAGATCGGCAGTACCATAAACGGCAGGAAGTTGTAGACCATGCCGAGGATGATGGCCGCCGGTGTGTTGATGATCGCAATGTTCGGCAGATGCAGCATCGTGAGGAAGGTGTTGATCACGCCGTTCTTCTCGAGGAGTGTCTGCCATGCCATGGTTCTTAAGAGGAAGTTCATCCACATCGGGAGAATGAAGATGAATACCACGAAGCTGCCTTTTCCGATATGGCGTTTTCTTAAGATCAGCGCTAACGGATACGCCAGGACGAGACAGATCACGGTGCTGACTCCCGCGAGCGCCAGGGAGAGCCAGAGCGCCTTCAGATGCTCAGAGGAACTGATGGCCAGGATGTTTGCCAGGGTGAATGCCCCGCTGCGGTCCGTCAATCCATAGCAGAATACCATGAGCAGAGGGATCACCGTAAATCCTGTCATCCATATCATATAAGGATAAGCCAGAAATCTGGATGCTTTTCTATTCATTGACTCCAACGGCCTCCTCGTCCTCGGACTCCGGCTTGTTCATGATCTGGATATCGAAGGGATCCACATGAATGCCGACCTTCTGTCCGACCGGGAACATGTCCGTGCTGTGGACCAGCCACTCGTAGCCGTCCGGGGTCGTAACCTCCATCTCGTAGTGGACGCCCTTGAAGATCAGGTGCGTGACAACGCCTTGAAGCGTGCCGTCCTCCGGCTTCACAAGGTCGATGTCCTCCGGTCGGATCACAACGTCCACGGGTTTATTGTTTCCGAATCCCTTATCCACGCAGGCAAACTTCGCGCCGAAGATCTCAACAAGCTCGTCGTGGATCATCGTACCGCCCACGATATTGCTCTCGCCGATAAAGTCCGCGACGAAGGCGTTCTCCGGCTCGTTGTAGATCTGCTCCGGGGTTCCCATCTGCTGGATATAGCCCTGATTCATGACGATGATGGTGTCAGACATGGTCAGTGCCTCTTCCTGGTCATGGGTGACGTATATAAAGGTGATTCCCAGCTCATTCTTCAGCCGGATCAGCTCGTACTGCATGTCCTGGCGGAGCTTTAAGTCGAGGGCTCCGAGCGGCTCATCGAGAAGAAGAAGCTTCGGTTCGTTTACGATGGCGCGGGCAATGGCGATCCGCTGCTGCTGGCCGCCGCTCAGGGAATCCACGCTGCGGTTCTCGAAACCGTCCAGGTTTACGAGCTTCAGCGCATACTTGATCTTATCGTCAATATAGCTCTTTGATTTGCCTTTGATCTTCAGACCGAACGCGATGTTCTCCGCAATGCTCATGTGGGTGAACAGGGCGTACTTCTGGAAAACTGTATTTAACTGGCGTTTATTCGGCGGTGTGTTTGTGATATCTTCGCCGTCAAAGATCACCTGGCCTTTGTCAGGTTTTTCGAATCCACCGATGATCCTTAAAGTTGTGGTCTTTCCACAGCCGCTCGGACCGAGCAGTGTCACAAAGGAATTTTCCTTTACAGAAAGGCTCAGATCATCAAGGATCAGATCGCCGTCATAGCTCTTCCAAATATGGGACAAATCAATGAGCGGATGCTCCATTCTTTTTTCCTCCTGAATGTAAAAATATTCAAACGTCCTGCTGCCTTTCGACGCAGAGCAGCACAAAAAATGACTGTGCGACAAGAATTTCATCTTGTATATTTACTCATGATTTCCATGTTCTGTCAATAGATTTCCGACCCCGTTTCGAAATAAAATCTGAGGTATGTTTTTTCTTTCATACGATTCCCGGAGTTTTTCAGATTTCGATTAACAAACGTGGCAGATTATGATAAAATGAGCATATCTATGAAATTCCGAAACGCTGCCGGACGAGGCATTTTCGGAGAATTGAAAGTAAAGGGGAAATTACCTATGACTGGAAAATACATGGCCTATGTGGGTTCTTATTCCTACACGGGAAAGGCAAAGGGAATCACTGTATATGATGTGGATGTTGAGGCTGGAAAATTCATCTACCGCTGCGAAGTGGAGGTCGATAATTCTTCCTATCTGAAAGCGTCCCAGAACGGACAGATCCTCTACTCCATCGCCGATGAGGGAGTTGTGGCGTTCCGCGTTCTTTCGAACGGAAGCCTTGCCCGCTTAAACAGCGCAAATATCAGGGGCATGCGCGGATGCCATCTCTCAACAAGCAAAGCCGACGACTATATCTTTATCTCCGGTTTCCATGACGGAAAGATCACGGTCCTCAACCTGAATAAGGACGGCGCCGTGGGCCAGATCGCCGACGGCGTTTTCCACAAGGGCCTCGGATCCGTTGCGGAGCGCAGCTTCCGCCCGCATGTGAGCTGCAGCCGCCTGACTCCGGACGAGCGTTTCTTAATGGTGGCGGACCTTGGAATCGACCAGATCAAGGTCTACCGTTTCGACCACAAGGACGGAAAGATCACTCTCGTGGACACGATCCGCTGCGAGCTGGAATCCGCTCCGAAATACTTTATGTTCAGCTCCGACGGACGTTTCTTCTATGTTCTCTATGAGCTGAAAAATATGATCGAGGTTTATTCTTATAAGGAGGGTGAGCGCGTTCCGATCGTGGAGAAGATCCAGACGATTCCTTCCACAGGAAGCAAGCCGAACCAGCTGACCGCAGCCTGCGCGATGCACCTCTCCCCGGATGAGAAGCACTTATTCTGCAGCAACGCCGGAGACAACACGGTATCCATGTACGACCGCGATGATGAGACCGGCATGCTGACAATGCGCTTCTGCCTCCCGATCAGCGGTGATTACCCGAAGGACATTGCGATCTTCCCGGACGGAAAGCATCTGGCATCCATCAACCACGAGGGAAGTATTTCCTTCTTTAAGATCGACTATGAAAAAGGTCTTCTCGTCATGAGCGACCGCAGCATTACGGTCAACGAGCCAAACTGCTGTGAAATTGTAAAGATTGGAGATTAACATAACATGGCAGCAGGTTCTACCATCGGCACAATATTTAAAGTAACGACCTGGGGAGAATCCCACGGGAAGGCCATTGGCGTTGTCGTCGACGGCTGCCCGGCGGGTCTTCCACTGGACGAATCCGATATCCAGAAGCTCTTAGACCGCAGAAAACCTGGCCAGAGCCGCTTTACGACCCAGAGAAAAGAGGGCGATGAGGTCGAGATCCTCTCCGGTGTCTTCGAGGGAAAGACTACAGGAACACCGATCTCCATGATCGTCTGGAACACGGACCAGAGATCCAGGGATTACTCCAATATCGCTTCCTGTTTCCGCCCGGGTCATGCGGATTATACCTTTGAGGAAAAATACGGGTTCCGCGACTACCGCGGCGGCGGACGTTCCTCCGCCCGGGAGACCATCGGCCGCGTCGCAGCAGGTGCCATCGCAGAGAAGTTCTTAAAACAGTTGAATATCTCCGTGACCGCATACGCGAAGTCCATCGGACCGGTGGAAGTCTCCCCGGAGCGGATGGATCTCGCTGAGATCCAGAATAACCGCTTCTGTCTTCCGGATGCGGAGGCAGCAAAGGCAGCAGAGGATTATCTTGACCAGAAGATCGCGGAATGCGACTCCGTCGGCGGTGTCGTCGAGTGCGTGATCTCCGGTCTTCCGGTAGGTCTCGGCGAGCCGGTATTTGAGAAGCTGGACGCGAACCTTGCAAAGGCAATCCTCTCCATCGGTGCCGTCAAGGGCTTTGAGATCGGCGACGGTTTTGCCGCAACAAAGGCATGCGGATCTGAGAATAACGATGAGTTCCGAATGGACGGGGACAAGATCGTAAAGGAGACGAACCATGCTGGCGGCGTTCTCGGAGGAATCAGCGACGGGAGCGATGTGGTATTCCGGGCGGCCTTCAAACCGACCCCGTCTATCGCAAAGTCCCAGGAGACCGTCACAAAGGACGGCGCGAATATCGATCTCGTGATCCACGGGCGCCACGACCCGGTGGTTGTTCCGAGAGCTGTCGTTGTGGTGGAATCCATGGCCGCTATCACCGCTATGGACATGCTCTTAGTGTCCATGACATCCAGACTCGACCTGATCCAGATATTCTTTCAGGTTGAGAATGCGGATGACGGCGATAATTAAATATTCGCATGAAGCCGGACAGTTTTCTGGACGGATTCAAAATATTATGATACCAGGGTCAAAAGGTCAGAAGTTCGACGCAAGCTTGCTTGCAGGAGAATTTTTGACCTTGGGACCCGCCAAAAACATGAATAAGTAGCCATTTTTCGCAGAAAAATGAGCGAATTATGAATGTTTTTGATGATTGCGGGAGTACGAAGTACGGAGCAATCCGGTATCATAGGGGTCAAAATACCTTTTGACCCCAACATCATATTATAAAACTGGCAAAATAATTTCCGGTTACACTATCACAATCATAGGAGAAGAAAGAAATGAAAATCGCAATCGCAAATGACCATTCTGCAGTAGAGCTGAAGAACATCATCAAAGAGCATCTTGAGAGCAAAGGCTACGAAGTATTAAACCTCGGAACCGACTCCACGGAGAGCTGTGACTATCCGGTATACGGTGAGAAAGTCGGCCGTGCTGTCGCTGACGGAGAGGCAGACCTCGGAATCGCTATCTGCGGAACAGGCGTTGGTATCTCCCTGGCAGCAAACAAGGTAAAAGGCATCCGCGCATGTGTCTGCAGCGAGCCGTACACAGCAAAGCTTTCCAGAATGCACAACAACTCCAACATCCTCGCGTTTGGTGCACGCGTCGTTGGAAGCGAACTGGCAAAGATGATCGTCGACGAGTGGCTTGGCGCAAGCTTCGAGGGCGGACGTCATCAGAGACGTGTTGATATGATCATGGATATTGAGAACAAGTAACTGAATCGTAACTGTGAGGGTACTGAACAGTTACACGGAATCTTATTTTATATAGAAGAAAGATCCTGTCTGGAAGCAGCAATGCCTCCGGTCAGGATCTTTTTTGGATATGACCTCAAGAGAGAAGATCATGACAGAACTGACTCTTGCCACGCATTTTAACATGTGTTAAGATTACACCACAAAGGATCATATCCCAAATGACCCAACAGGATAAAGGTCAGAGATAAAGGACATAGATAAAGGAGAATTACGATGGGAATTGTAGTAATCGGAGATGTGTTTATAGATATTAAGGGGTATTCCCTGTCCCCTTATATTCCGCAGGGAAGAAATGCCGGAACTGTGATCCAGATCCACGGCGGCGTTGCGAGAAACGTGGCGGAGAACATCGCAAATATCGAGCTGAAACCGACATTTATCAGTGCGGTGGATGACAACGCCATGGGAGACGATGTGATCCAGAAGCTGAAACGCCATAAAGTCGAAACGAAGTATATGAAGAAGGTCAAGGACGGCATGGGAACATGGCTGGCCGTCTTTGATCATGAGGGAGACGTGGTGGCATCCATCTCAAAGAGACCGGACCACAAGCCCATCGAGCAGATCTTAGATGAGCACGGGGACGAGATCTTTAAGGATGCGGACAGCATTGCGATCGAGATCGATACGGACAAGGAGATCGTGAAAAAGACCTTCATGTATGCGGAAAAGTATCACAAAGAGGTCTATGCGCTTGTATCCAATATGACGATCGCTGTGGAGAGAAGAGATTTTATCCGCAGAACCGCATGTTTTGTATGCAATCAGCAGGAGGCGGGAATCCTGTTCTCGGAAGATTATGACCATATGACTCCGGCAGAGTTAGCGGCAATTCTTCCGGACCGGATCCGTTCCGCCAAGATCTCCCGCATGGTGGTCACCATGGGAGGAGACGGATCTGTCTTTGTTGATTCGGACGGGCACACCGGAATTTATCCGGGACGTAAGGTAGATATCGTGGACACGACGGGAGCCGGGGATGCGTTCTTTTCCGGCGTCTGCATCGGACTTACCTACGGCAAGACGCTGCAGGAGGCATGCAGAATCGGTACAAGACTTGCGGCAACGGTGATCTGCACGACAGAGAATATCTGTCCGAGATTCATGCCGGAAGAATTTGGACTTACGAGGTAATCGATATGGAACCTATTATTATCGGAATTGCCGGGGGGGCTGGCTCAGGAAAATCGACATTTACGAACAGGCTCAGGCAGTACTTCGGGGATGATGTTGTCGTGATCTACCACGACAACTATTACCGCAGACAGGACGGGATCCCGTTTGAGCAGCGTGTGAAGGTCAACTATGACCATCCGGATTCCCTGGAGACAGATCTTTTGGTGGAGCACCTAAAGGAGCTGAAAGCCGGAAAGACCATCGAGTGTCCGGTCTACGACTACAGCCAGCACAACCGATCCAGCGAGATCATCAAGATCGAGCCGAGACCGATCATCCTCGTTGAGGGCATCCTGCTTCTCGCCGACGAGCGGATCCGCAGCCTCCTGGACATCAAAGTCTATGTGGAAGCCGACGCTGACGAGCGGATCCTCCGCCGCATCGTCCGCGACGTAGAGGAGCGCGGCCGCGACCTGAAAGGAATCATCACTCAGTACTTAACAACCGTAAAACCCATGCACTACATGTATGTAGAGCCCACGAGGGCTCTCGCCGATATCGTTATCAACAGCGGAAAGAACGATGTTGCGTTCGATCTGTTTGTTTCGAAGATCGGGCAGCTGCTGGAGAGTGCGGGGAATAAAATATGAATATGTGAAGACCGCCTGTTGTCAGTGTTGTGCTGGTGATGGGCGGTCTTCTTTCGCTTTGCGCGGACGCACGAGCCAATTCTGCGTTGACGCACTGGCGCACAAAAATATTAAACCTTACAACGATTGTACAGTTAATGTTTTTCCGCAGAATTTAACTGGAAAAGCATTTACAAATACGTTATACTGAGTCGGGTAAATTTTTAGAGATTTGAAAGGATCACAACTATCATGGAACCATTTTATTATAATCACATGGACAAAGAGCGACAGGCTGTTTACCGTGCCATGCAGCAGGGACTGTTAAGCCTTGCTGACTCTTTCCAGATCCCCCGGATCGACGGTCACGCCTTAAGCGATATTTTTTTTGAGCTCCGCCTTGACCACCCGGAGATTTTCTGGGTGTCCAGCTTTAAATACCGGTATTTCGCGGATTCCCCGAATCTGATCTTCATCCCGGAATACCTTTTTGAGAAGAGCAAAATCAAAGACCACCAGAAAGCCATGAATGCCCGGGTGGAAAAGCTCGCAAGACCGGCGGCAAAGCTCCCGGAGCTGGAAAAGGAAAAGTATATCCACGATTTTATCTGTGAGAATATCCACTACGATAAACTGAAAAAGCCCTATTCCCATGAAATTATCGGACCGTTGGGTCATGGTGTCGGCGTCTGCGAGGGGATCGCAAAGTCGGTCAAGATCCTCTGCGACGCGCTTGGAATCTGGTGTATGATCGCCTTATGCGGAAACAATCCGGAAAAAGGGATCAAGTACCGCCATACATGGAATATCGTGAAGATCGGTAAGACTTGCTATCACCTGGATGCCACCTTCGACAACAGCCTTGGAAAATGCGTTGAGACCGGCGGTGAGATCCGCTACGACTACTTCAATCTGGACGATAAGGCGGTCTTCCGCGACCATGAGCCGTTGATCGCCCCCGCCCCGGCCTGTACGGACGGTGATCACTTTTACTATAAAGAGAAAAAACTTTCCTTCACAAAGACGGAGGAAGTTTACAAGCGCTCCCTGCAGACTGCAAAGAAGAATAAAACACTTACATTCCACTGGCGCGGCGGCTACCTGACCCGTGAGGTTCTGAAAGAACTCATTGAACTTATCGAAAAAGCCGGAGCCGAGCAGAACAAGACCGCTCATATCCAGCTCAACTGGCCTCAGGCAGTTCTGCGGATCCATTATACGGATGAAAGATCCCAGGCTGTCGTCACCATGGAAGAAGCCAATGAGGGGGAAGAGTCCTGATCTCGTTACTCCACATAGATAAGGATTTCCGAACTGAAAAGCCTGCATGCTGCAGCGGAGGCATCCGGCACTGACGATCCAGAACGAAAAAAGAACATATAAATTTTCGACAGCATATTTACATGCTGTCTTTTTTTGCTTATAATGACGGTACAAAAAATAATCACTGTTAATAAGTGAACCTGTCGATGGCAATCGTGCCGGAATTCAGATGGGACAGTGGAAAATTACGGCTGTACATACACAGGCAGCTGAAAAAATTTACATCAGGGGAGAAAAACGTATGGGAAAAGAAAAGATAACGGATCAGGCGATGTATGATTTCTATGGAAAAATGCCGTTGAAACGTGCGATTCCACTTGGACTCCAGCATGTATTGGCGATGTTTGTCGGAAACCTGACCCCGCTTCTTATTATCTGCGGCGCATGCGGAATCAGTGGAAGCGAGGAGTTCGCCCATCTTCAGGTCTGTCTTTTACAGAACGCGATGTTTGTAGCGGGAGTTGTGACTCTGGTCCAGCTCTATGCGATTGGTCCGATCGGAGGTAAAGTTCCGATCATCATGGGAACCAGCTCCGGTTTTATCGGAGTTTTCAAGAGTGTGGCGGACACTATGGGCGGCGGACTCGCCACCTATGGCGCGATCATGGGAGCGTCAATTCTCGGCGGTCTTTTTGAGAGTGTTCTCGGATTCTTTATCAAGCCGCTGCGTAAATTTTTCCCGGCAGTTGTAACGGGAACGGTTGTATTGTCCATCGGACTGTCCCTGATCTCCGTAGGGATCAATTCTTTCGGAGGCGGAAGCGGCGCGAAGGACTTTGGCTCTATGGAGAACCTTCTCCTGGCGATCTTTGTCCTTGTGGTGATCCTTACTGTGAAACACTGGACCAACGGAATGGCAAGCAACTCCGCAATTCTCATCGGAATCATTGCGGGATATATTGCGGCATTTGTTATGAGCCTGGTTCTTCCGACAACGGGAATCACGGCAGACGGAGCCGAGTACACGAAAGCATGGGTACTGAGCTGGGATAAAGTCGCCCAGGCAAGCTGGATCAGCATTCCGGAATTTCTTCCGGTGAAGCCGGTGTTTGATGCCCGTGCCATCGCGCCGATCCTCATCATGTTTATCGTAACAGCTGTTGAGACGGTCGGAGATATCTCCGGTGTTATTGAAGGCGGAATGAACCGTGAGGCGACAGACAAGGAGCTTTCCGGCGGCGTGATCTGCGACGGTATCGGATCTTCTTTCGCGGCACTGTTTGGAATTCTTCCGAATACCTCCTTCAGCCAGAACGTCGGACTGGTTACGATGACAAAAGTAGTGAACCGTACCGCTCTCGCGACAGGCGCAGTATTCCTGATCCTCTGCGGTCTTGTTCCGAAGCTGGGCGCCATCGTTTCTATTATGCCGCAGGCTGTTCTCGGCGGCGCAGCCGTTATGATGTTCTCATCCATCGTGATCAGCGGAATCCAGCTGGTCACAAAGGAGAAGATGACAGCAAAGAACCTGACTATCGTTTCTGTAGCGCTTGGAGTTGGTTATGGAATGGGAGCGAACACGGCAATCTTAGCTCAGACCCCGCAGGCGATCCAGCTGATCTTCGGCGGCTCCGGAATTGTTCCGGCGGCTATGGTTGCGATTTTGTTGAATATTGTGCTTCCAAATGATAAAAAATGATGGGATTTGCGCTGAACGATTATAAAATACTTGAAATCGTTAAAATGACCCGATCAAGTACGTTGAAAATTTTTTGATAAGAAATCTGTGCGCAGGGTTAATAAAAAAGCGGAATTTATCCGGGCGATACCGAGGTGTCGCTTACCGGTTAAATTCCGCTTTTTTTAGTTGCTCCAGTTCTGCCGGGGTGTCCGCGTCAGCGAGTTCCAGAGGATCACCTGCGGGGAAATACCGGACAACGTCGGGATATTTTTTCAGCAGAACATTGCCGCCGTGATTGTCCGGGAGTGTGAGAAGCTCCTCAAAATATCGGTTCCCGAAAAGAATTGGGTTTCCAGGAATTATAGAATCATCCTCAGCGATAGCTGCCAGGCGGAAAATCGGAGAGGCAGTTTGATAATACTGCGAAAATGTTATTACCATAGCTTCAAGTGTCTCTTTTGTTAACAGCGGCTGATCCCCCAGCGCAAACATACACCCCGCAAGTTCCGGATATTCCTTCAATAAGGCAGACAGTCCAAGAAGGACCGTGTGATTTCTGTAGGGCATTGCATGCAGAAGGACCGGAATCTTTCGCTCTCGACAAAATGCTTCAACTTCCCTGGATCTCGTCACAACGATCCGGGCAGCAAAAAGTGCACCGTCGGTGGCGGATAAGATCCGGTAGATCATTGGCTTTCCATTGAAATCTGCCATAAGTTTATTGGAACCAAATCTTTTTCCAAGCCCGGACGCCATGATCACGCATCCGATGGGCAGAAGCGGATGATCCAGGTCGTAAAGGAACACGTCGTTCCGTGCCCGCAGTGCATCGAGAAACGGTGTGGATTGGCTGCGGAGAACAGCGATGACCTGTTTCTGGTCAAAAAGACGGAAAACAGCATCGCAGAATTCCGGGCAGGAGCTTTCCAGATAGCCGAGTTCGTCGATTACCGCCCATTGGGAAGCGGACTCAATGGCGCGGGTTATAGAAGTGATGCCGAGCCCAAGGAAGCCATCCATAGCCGGTGTCATTTGGTTGCCGGATCGTTGAGCATCAGGATGCGCAGAATCAGCAGTACAAGCTTTTTGTACAAAACTATCTGCAGGGAAATTTGGAACAGCGAAGGACTTAGGTGGATGGTAGGATCCGATTCTCGCAGTTTCACCAGTAAGATTATCTGTCAATTCCACACGGTCGCGCGGAAACGCCTGTGTTGTAAATCCTGGAAATGGTCCTAAATCAGAAAAGTACGGCAGTGCCAGAATTTCTCTCAGCAGCGTGCTCTTCCCGATTCCCCGGCTGCCAGTTATGACCAAATGCCGTTTTTTATGAATACCTGCAGCTGCCGCTGTTTCAGACACAAATTTATTCCCCGTCTTCTCCCCCATCTGCATATTTAGAAAAGATCTGAGTATAGAGCTCGCGGCTGCTCTGAATACAGGCGTCACGGTAGGCTTCATAGTCATGTAAAAACTCCTTTGCTTTCGGCGTCAGTACACTTCCTCCGCCGCCTTTTCCGCCGATCCGGCGGGCCGTGAGCGGAAAACCGAGATTCTTTTCAGCTCGCCTCGTGATGGCAAGTGCCTTCGTATACGCCATCCCCATAGACATCGCCGCCGCCCGCAGCGAACCGGTCTCCTCGATCAGATGGAGCAGACGGCAGGGACCTTCACCAAAGAATCGGAGGTGGTCATCGTCGCAGAGAAAAACTCGGATGTCGGATATCATGGAGAACACCTTCTTTCAAGAATTATTATGATCATAATATGTGACTGTGAGGATACTGAACAGTTACCATAATATCATAAATGCCAATCTGGAAACAGTAAAATTATTCAGCACTGCGGGAGAAAGATCCGCAGCAGAATAATTACAGAAGGGGAAGCAGGATGAGCCGCTTATGGTTCGAGATTTCCGGATCCGCAACAGCAACAAGTCTTACCGCCCCATAAATTTCAGAAAACGCCTTTTCCATATCATGGACAGAGTCAGTTTTTGGCTGCAGCGTGCAGATCAGGCGGCCATCTTTTAAAAGCATCAGCGTGTCACAGCAGGCAAGCGCCAGAACCGGGTCATGAAGGCAGATCAGACCAGCTTTTCCAGGACGCCCATGCACTAATTCCATGATCATCCGCACCATCCGGTACTTATTTCCGAGATCCAGCGAGCTGTCCGGCTCGTCGAAGAGCAGCAGCTTCGTGTCTTCCACCAGCGTCCGGGCCAGGATCACAAGCTGCTTTTCTCCACCGCTGAGCGTCAGATAATCCCGGTCTGCGAGACCAGCCATCCCGACCTGTTCCAGAGCCCGGAGTGCCGCCGCTCTCATATCCGCGGACGGCTGGCTGAGCAGCTTTAATTTTGGATAAAATCCCATCAGCACCACATCTATGGCACTCATGGAGATCGAGATCCCGCTCTGCTGCGGAATATAGCTGACCCGCCGTGCCAGTTCCTTTGAACGCAGTCCGGCGAGCTCAGCACCTTCAAGAAAAACATGCCCGTCATGGAGCAATTCCCCGCAGATGGCCCGGAGAAGTGTGGTCTTTCCACCTCCGTTTGGCCCCAGAAGTCCGATCACGCGTCCTGGTGTGTCAACAGAAAAGGAGACATGATCCAGGATCTGCCGTCCGCCGAGACAGAGGGAGATATCCTGAACAGAAAAAAAATCAGCCATTTTGACTCAGCTCCTCCTTTCCGAGAGAATCAGATAGATCAAAAACGGTGCACCGAGAAGCGATGTGAAGATACTCACAGGCAATTCCACCGCAGTCAGGGACTTCGCCAATACGTCCGCAGTGAGCAGCAGGACACTTCCGATGATCCCGCTCAAAAGACAGGATGACCGCCTGTTGTGCCCGGTGAGAAGTCTCGCCGTGTGCGGGGCGAGAAGACCGATAAAACTGATAAGCCCCGTGACGCTGACTGCGGCAGCCACCGTGAGTGTCGCGAGGAAAAGCACGAAAAACCTGGTCTTCTGGACAGAGACACCCAGCATTCGTGCCTCGTCCTCCTGCACCGACAGCGCCAGTATATGGCGGTGGAGCAGGAAAATAACGGCGGAGCTAAACAGAATGATCACAACAGGGAACGGGATCTTCGAGGCAGTGACGCCCGCAAGACTTCCCATGATCCAGTATTCGATGGAAGCCAGCTGTTTTTCCGGGTCAGCCATGAGCTTCAGCACCATGAGAAATGTCTGCGCCAGGGAGTGGACCGCGATCCCCGCGAGAACAATGGAAGAGTGTTCCTTTACTGGGGAAAGGGCGGTGAGTCCAAGGGACAGACAAACTGCGAGAAGTCCGCCGACAAACGCGAAGACCGTGGTGGACGGCGATGCAGCGGAGGTAAAAAGGATTGCGAAGGCGGCACCTGCGCTGGCACCGGAAGAGACGCCGATGATATCGGGGGACGCCAGCGGGTTCCGGAAGACCGTCTGGTAGACGAACCCGGCCACACCGAGGCCAAAGCCGCCGACGAGTCCCATGAGGGCGCGGGGCAGGCGGAGTATGGTAAAAGTGCGGACCGCCATTGGTTCCCCTGCGCAAAGATCCGCCAGGGAGATCGGGTACTTTCCGGTAGTCAGTGCTGAAACAAAGGCGATGACAAGAAATGTCATCGCCAGAGTTGAAATTGCCATTGTCCGGTTGGAATCAGTTTGCGCTTTCCGGAGTGAAGCCATAGAATGTTTCATAGAAATTCTTTTCTGTAGTCTTGAAATCGTCTTCAGTTACAACGTCCGGGTGAAGAATGGAAGCGACATAGTAGCTGCCTAAAAAGCTTGCCGGTACCGGGGAATCGAGAGCTTCGATGTCGCTCGGGATCTGGGCAATGCGTCCTTCTTTTACAGCTGTGCAGTCAGCGAGAGCGGAATCGTTCAGAACAGAGTCAACATCGTAGTCAGCGTCAGCAGCGAGTACGATGTAGTCTGGGTTCCAGGAGAGAATCTGCTCGTAGGAAGTATCTGCCCAGTATGTATCAGTGATGTCGGAAGCCGCGTTCACGCCGCCGGCGTTCTCGATCAGGGTGGACTGATACATCTCCGGACCAGCGGTCTGTAACAGAGCGCTGTTGCCTGCAAGGTATACGGACGGAGTCTCAACGCCGTCGAGGGATTTCTTTAAGCTCTCAAGAGCGTCGGAGATCCAGTACTCCAGCTCCTGGCCTTTCTCAACTACGTCTGCGGCTGTGGAGATCATGTCGATGGTCTCGAATAACTTTGTCTGGTCTTCCGGATTTACAGCGATTACGGTGAGACCAAGCTCTTCCATAGCCGGGATGGAATCTTTTAACTTTGTCGGAACGATCACAAGGTCCGGCTTTAATGCGGCACAGCCCTCAAGGTCAAACTCTTTCGCTGTTCCGACAGACGGGAGTTCTGTGAGTTCCGGAGCGCTTAATTTGTAGATGTTTCTCTTGTCGGCCTTTGCCTCAACGCCGACTAACTGGTCATCGAGACCAAGGGCGATCATCAGGCTTGTGGAGATATAGTAGCCGCTGACGAAGGATTCCGGCTGTTTCTCGATCGTAACCTCACGGCCAAGATGGTCAGTGATGGTGACTGGATAGGTGACAGTCATTTCGTCGCCGGCCGCCGCAGATGTCTCAGCTGCGGATTCGGATGTGGCTTCTGTGGTAACTTCAGCAGCTGTCTCAGCCGCGGTCGTCGTGGATGCAGTGCTGTTTCCACATGCAGTTGTGCTCACGGATAATGCGAGAGCTAAGAGCAGGGCGGAAAGCTTCTTGAGATTTTTTTTCATGATCTTTTGTCCTCTTTCAATATTTTTGTGTTGAAATTTCGTTATGTTTTTTTAACTACAACGGAATTATAACAGAAAGTATGTTAAAATTAAAGTATATTTTACAACTGTTCGATAGGGATTACACGCTTGTCTGCGCAGGCTGTGAAAATGTTGGACAGATATGAAGTTTTTGTAGCGACAAGGAGCAAAGAATGAGAGTTATCAGGGAATATAAACGTGCGGAAAGCCTGGAAGAGGCATGGCAGTTAAATCAGAAGAAGAGCAACCGCGTGCTCGGCGGTATGGTCTGGCTGAAAATGGGAAAGATGCAGATCGGTACGGCGATCGACCTCTCCAGTCTCGGACTTGACACCATCGAGGAGACGGGGGAGGAATTCCGGATCGGCTGCATGGTGACACTGAGAGACCTGGAGCTTGATCCGGGACTCAATTCATACACGGACGGCGCGGCGAGGGAGTCCGTGCGCCATATCGTCGGGGTCCAGTTCCGGAATCTCGCGACAGTGGGTGGAAGTATTTATGGAAGATACGGATTTTCCGATGTGCTGACGATGTTTTTGACCATGGACAGCTATGTGGAGCTTTATAAAGGCGGGATCATTCCGTTAAAGGAGTATGCGAAGATGCCGTATGACAGGGACATCCTGGTGCGGCTCATCGTGAAGAAAGAAAAGGCAGCGTTCGATTACCAGTCTGTCCGCAACAGCCAGACAGACTTTCCGGTACTGACCTGCGCGGCGGCAAAGACGGAGGCAGGATACCGGTTTTCCATCGGGGCGAGACCTGGAAAGGCAGTACTTTTTGAACTTGCAGACGCGGATATTCAAGCCGCAGATGTGGAAAACATGGCAGAAAATGCGGCGAAATGTGTAAAAGAACAGGTCGAGACCGGCTCCAACACGAGAGGAAGCGCGGAGTACCGGAAACACCTGGCGGGAGTTCTGGTAAGGAGAGCTGTCTGTAAGCTGGCGGGAAAATAAGAAAGAATTCCAGCCGGATCAATCAGATGAAAGTGAAAAAAATTTATAGAGGAATTATATCATGAACATTACCATGACATTAAACGGAAAGAAGATCTCCGCCGACATCGACGCGGACATGCTTTTGATCGATTTTGTGCGGGATCACGGATGCTACAGCGTGAAGCGCGGCTGTGAGACATCAAACTGTGGTCTCTGCACCGTATTTTTAGACGAAAAACCTGTTCTCTCCTGCTCTGTGCTGGCGGCGAGAGCGGATGGAAGAACGGTTACAACACTGGAAGGCCTCCAGGAAGAGGCGGCAGAATTCGGTGCGTTTATCGCCGACCAGGGAGCGGAACAATGCGGATTCTGCAACCCGGGATTTATCATGAACGCCCTGGCGCTGTTCCGGGAAATAGAATATCCGAATGAGGACGAAATCAAGGAATATCTGGCGGGCAACTTATGCCGCTGTTCCGGCTACGAGGGACAGCTCCGCGGCATCCAGGCGTTCCTGGAATGGAAGAAGGAAAAGAACGGAAAGGAGGCGGCGGAGGCATGAAATATGTAAACAAGCCGGTGCGCAAAAAAGACGCTATGCAGCTCGTGACCGGAAAGCCGGTCTACATGGATGATATCGCGCCGAAGGACTGCCTGATCGTAAAGCTTCTCCGCTCGCCCCACGCAAATGCGATCGTGACTTCTATCAACAAAATCGCGGCGATGAAGGTGGACGGCATCGAGGCGATCTACACCTGGGAGGATATCCCGCAGGACGGAAGACGTTACACACAGGCAGGCCAGACCTACCCGGAGATGAGTCCCTATGACCGCCTGATCATGGACCGCCATGTCCGGTATGTGGGCGATGTGGTCGCCATCGTGGCAGGACGGGATGGGAAGTGCGTGGACAAGGCGCTGAAGCTCATCAAGGTCCAGTATGAAGTTCTTGAACCGATTCTGGATTTCCACAAGGCGAAGGACAATAAGATCTTAGTACACCCGGAAGACAACTGGGAGAGCCTTGTTCCGGTTGGGGCGGACAATAAGAGAAATCTTTGTGCCCACGACGAGACTGGATCCGGGGATATCGAGGAAGTCTTAAAGAACAGCGATGTGATCATCGACCACGTCTACCACACAAAGGCATGTCAGCAGACTATGATGGAGACGTTCAGGACCTTCTGTACCATCGACACCTACGGGCGTCTGAACGTGGTGAGCTCCACCCAGATCGTGTTCCACTGCAGAAGGATCCTCGCGAACGCCCTGCATATTCCAAAATCCATGATCCGTGTCAGCAAACCGAGGATCGGCGGCGGATTCGGGGCGAAGCAGACTTCCATCAGTGAAGTCTACCCGGCATATGTGACATGGATGACGAAGAAGCCGTCGAAGATCATCTTCACCCGGGAGGAGAGCATGACCGCCTCCACTCCGCGGCACGAGATGGAAGTCCATGTGCGCCTCGGCGCCAGCAAGGACGGAATCGTCAACGGAATCGACATGTACACGCTGTCCAACACAGGTGCCTACGGTGAACATGGACCGACGACTGTGGGACTTTCCGGACATAAATCCATCCCGCTTTATGGAAAGGCGAAGGCATTCCGATTCGTCAGCGATGTCGTGTATACAAACGTGATGTCCGCCGGCGCCTACCGCGGATACGGTGCCACCCAGGGTCTTTTCGCTGTGGAGTCTGCCGTGAATGAGCTGGCGGCGAAGCTGCATATGGATCCGTTTGAACTGCGGATGAAGAACATCGTCAAAGAGGGCGATGTGATGCCGGCGTACTACGGGCAGGTAAACACCAGCTGTGCCCTGGACCGGTGTCTGGAGCGCGTGAAGAAGATGATCGACTGGGATAATAAGTACCCGGTCCGCGATATGGGAAACGGAAAGGTCCGGGCCGTCGGCATGGGAATGGCGATGCAGGGCTCAGGTATCACATCGGTTGACGTGGGAAGTGCGACGATCAAGGTGAATGACGACGGATTTTATACATTAGCCATCGGGGCGGCGGACATGGGAACAGGCTGCGATACGATCCTGGCTCAGATCGCGGCGGAGGTCCTGGACTGTTCCATCGATGAGATCACGGTATTCGGCGCAGACACGGATACATCGCCTTACGATTCCGGATCCTATGCGTCCAGCACAACGTATGTTACCGGTAAGGCAGTAGAACAGTGTGCGCTGAAGGTGCGGGAGCAGATCTGCAAGCTAGGCGCGGAACTGTTAAAGTGTCCGGAAAGTGAAGTCGTGTTTGATGGAAAATTTGTGAAGCACGAGAATTCAAAGGAGATACAGGTCTCCCTCACAGATATCGCCACCGCCTCCCAGTGCGGCAACAATATCGCCCTGGAAGCCACCGTGACGAACAGCTCCCCGCTTTCTCCGCCGCCGTTTATGGTCGGCGCTGCGGAGGTTGAGGTGGATCTTGAGACCGGAGAGGCGAAGGTCATCGATTACGCGGCTGCGGTAGACTGTGGAACACCCGTAAACCCGAACCTTGCGAGAGTCCAGGCGGAAGGCGGTATTCTCCAGGGAATCGGCATGACACTGACAGAAAATATTACCTATAGTAAGAAGGGAAAACTTGCGGAGAACTCCCTGATGCAGTATAAGATCCCGACCCGTATCGATATCGGACATATCTGTGTAGAGTTTGAGAGCAGCTACGAGGATGCGGGACCGTTTGGCGCGAAATCCATCGGTGAAGTCGTGATCAATACACCGCTTCCGGCTGTGTCGGATGCGATCTTTAACGCCACAGGAACCAGGTTCTACGAACTCCCGATCACACCGGAAAAGATCGCCATGGCAGTGGCAGAACGGGAGAAAGAACAGGCCTGATCTGGTGACATAATTTGGACAATAGAACGCCATGTGACCATATGTTATAAACAAAGAGTACAATTGTCTGTAACTTTACAGTTGCAAGTACCCAATGTAACAAATAACCAGCCGGGGAATAACAGAATAACGGAAAATGTCATCGGGTACCCCGGTTCAACGAAGAAAGCTGGGGGTGTGTATGGCGAAAAGAAAGCAGAAAATGAAGAGACTGGATCATGGAGGATACTCGTTAGTAGAGCTGATGGTGGTAATTGTCATCATGGTGATCCTGGCTTCTGTGAGCATTGGAGTTTATAATGGTTACGTAAATCGCGCGAGGAGCGCAGTGTTCTATGAAAAGGGACATCGGATCGCGGAAGCGTTTAAAATTTGTGAAGCAGAACATGGTCTTTCCGGAGAATTCGATAAGCGTGAGATGGCAGAAGAAATCGGAAATATAATGAAAAAGCCGAATGATCCGGACAGCCCGCTCTATCTGTATGTGGGAGAAGACACGGATGACTGTACTGATTTCACCCTTTCCTTCAAGAATACCGGAGATGGAAAAATGGAGATCAATGGATTTACCTACACTGCAGATACGTATGAGATCAGATGGACTGAGGACGACGGCGTGAAGGTAACGATGGAGTAAGAAAAGGTCAGCAGCTCTTTAGATAAGCAGAGCTGCTGGCCTTTTCAGCAGTCAGGTATTTAGAAAAAGCTGCCAACGGTGGAAGCTGCCGGTCTCACATACTCAGAAGAAATTACTGGCAGGGTGGAAAGAAGCGGTCCCCACGCGGTATGAGCAGCGCCTTTGGACCATCTTAAATATCCGCAATCATACCGGCAGATTCCAGAAAATAGAACATCAGGCTGACGGCGAGAAGGTCTGCGCAGCCGCCGGGACTTAAGTTGTCTGTGATGTACTGATGGTCCAGGGAGTTCAGGGTCTCTTTAAAATTTTCTTTTGTGACAGTGGAGAGCAGGCGCTTTGCCTGCTCTTTGCTTTTTTTTGCAAGCGCCGGCCCCCCCCTGTGAACCATATTGGTGTCGTCAACTTCAGAGATCAGGGTGAGAAGAGCCATGGCGGCGGCGTCATTTAAAGAGAAACCGGAGAAAAGCCATTTTTTCAGGGATGGCAGACCGATCTGGACTGCGGATGGGAAACCGGCAGCCGCCTCACCGCGGGCACCCTGGATACCGTAGGCGGTAAAGATGCGTTCCCCGTTCGTAGAAAGTGATACGAAATGTGTTCTGACGTCGGGGGCAGAAGCGCTTTGCAGATCGGACTGCATCTTGTCAGGTGTATGTCCGGAAATATGTTGGATTTCGGAACCGGGAAGCGGAGTCTGCACGTTCGGAAGTCGATGCAGATCTGCGAGAGAGCACTCCCCTAACTTCCTGCATTCCTGAAGCACATCCTCCAACGGCGGCGGAAGCTCCTGACCCGCGTGAACTTTTCCAAGCGCCCCGCAGAGGATCGCCGAGGCAAAGACAAGCCCCTTGTGGGTGTTGATCCCGCCCGTGGCGGAGAACATAGCGGCTTCGGCCCGTTGTCCGGCGTAGCGCAGCCGCTCAAAAAGCTGCCTGTCCGACTCACTGCTGTGATCCCATCCCAGGCAGAAGAATTCCCGGAACCAGGGGATCAGGGAGGCGCTGCTGTCAAGGAATGTAAAAAAGTCCATATCTTTGTGGGAGCCGGAGTTGTTCCGGTCCACCAGTCCCGGCTTCGGGGTGGTTGAAACCTCGTAGAGCAGTCCCCGTACCGCCGCGGAAGCCGCCTGATCAGCCGCCCGGTCCCGGAAGAATTCATGGAAGAGCTTTGCCGTCTGCCACTGGATCAGCTCCATGGAGTGGGACTTTTTTTGTGCGCAGACATGGGCATCTTCCCCGCAGACAAGACAGGTTCTGGGGAGAAGTCCGAGATCATGCCGCTTTACGGAAATTCCATCGGGACCGCAGACGTCAAGGTTGAAGAGACGGCCCAAAGGGTGGCTTTCCTCGACGGAGACGAGAAATTTTTTGACCTGTATGGCCTGGGACTTTAAAAGAAAGAACGCGCAGTCACCGGTATTTTTCTCATAAACCTCCGTTTTCAGAACAGAGAAACGGGAGAGGCGGTCAGACAGTTCCCGTACTTCCTCCCGGAATGCCGCCCGGGCGAAGGGAAACGTCTTGACTGTCCCGGCAATATTTAAGGAAAACTCCACAAGACAGATCTCCCCGCCGGGGGTAAGAAGTTCCCATTTTTTCAGGACACGCTGGTCTCTGACGGCGCGAAGTTCCCCGGAAGTCACCGGTGAGCCGGTAATTACATTATTTAGGTTCATAAAAAACACTCCATTTGGAATTTAGTTCGAACTTCCTAAATGCAGAAAATGCTGTGCAAAGACTTTTTGAACGCAGATAAGCATTCCCCCGCTTCAAGTGCGCGGAGCACTAAGCGGTGAGTGAGTGGGATGCTTATGTCAGTGGGTGTTGAAAGCTCCCACTGACAGATCGCGAAGCGACTGCGTTCATGAGCAAGTAGCGAAGCGGATTGCGAATGTCCGCTTTACTTTTGCACAGCATTTCAGCTATCATGCATCTGAAAAAACGTCAGAGAACAGGATCTGCAGGAGAATTCGCAGTTACTTAAAGCTTTCCTTTAAATACTTCGCCGTACACTCCGGCACCAGCGACAGAACTTCGTCGGTCACGCCCTGCTCATCCAACAATTTCCGAACTCTGGAAGCACTGATGACCTCCGGCTTTCCATCCGGTCCCTCTGTGGTGATCCGGTCGATCTTGATGAAGGAGATGCCGTATTTTGGGAGAATGCGGATCATTGCCTCGTTGTAGCGTCTTGTTACCGGATCAAAAGGCTCTTCTCCGGCGAAACGTTTTGTAATATGAAGGATCGGAGCGATCCTCGACGCGAACAGCGTGATGTCGAGCTCACTCTGGATCTTCGCCGCGTCCTCGCAGTCCTTTAAGAAGTAGGTCGGGAATGTAGCGTTGGAGATCATATATGGACCGGATGGATGTACGATGACATTTGGAAGATGATCGGTTCCTTCACGGACAAGGCGGAGCCGGTCTGCAAACGGGAAACAGGAACGGTTCTCCTCAACCACGAAGATATGGAGCAGGGAACATGATTTTGCCGCGTAAGTGATCAGCGCGAGATGACCTTTCGTGAAGGGATTGCAGTTCATGACGATACAGCCCACGTTCTCATCGGTATCTGTCCCGGCGAGAAATTTCTTATAATAGTTGTCCAGTCCGGATTTCTTATTCTCCAGCATCAGGACAGCTTCTGTCTCTGCCAGAGGATAAAATCCGCAGGATGTGAAAAGCACTTTGTTCTTCGGTCTGGTGATCACAAAAAGATCGTAATGCCCTGCCTCAAACCGGTTTTCGACAAGTCTGGACACGAGACTTCCGAGAGCATTCTGACCTCTGAGACTCTCATCTACCGCAAAACATTTTAAAAGATTTCCTGCGCAGCATCCGCATCCTGTGAGATTCTCATCTGAATCAAACACTCCGAACGCCGCCTCGATATCGTCCTCATAATTTAAATGATGCTTTGCGAGAAACTCCACAAGCATCTGTCTGTCATGGGAAAAACCAAGGGATAATTCATGAATACTGAGTTCTGTCATATAAAACACCTCTGCTTTCTGTGTATCTATAGTATAGATGAAATAATAACAGTTTTCCAGAGAAAAGGCAGAGAAAAAAAGGGAAAATTGTAAGAGGAAAATCCGATGCGGGGCATAAGAAAAATATATGGGAAGAGATGAAAATAGGGGTGAAAAAACATGGCAGGAAAATGATTAAGTGGACGAGTAGGTCCAGATGAGTCAGAGAAAAAGATTTATAATTTGCCCTGGCGTTCCAAATGTGGTACGATAAGAAAAACAGTTCAGGAAGAACTGTGAGTTTACGAAAAGATACGAGGAACATGACATGCTGCATCTATATTTCGCCCCATTAGAGGGAATCACAACATATCCATACAGGAATCTGCACCACAAGTATTTCGGTGGTGTGGACAAATATTTTACACCGTTTCTGGCACCGGGACCGGAGCAGGGGATGAGCGTGAAGGAGATGCGGGATGTGCTGCCGGAGAATAATGCGGGGGTACCGGTGGTGCCGCAGATTTTGACGAACCGGGCGGGAGATTTCCTTCTGGCATCAAAGAAATTGGCAGAGATGGGATACCGGGAGATCAACCTGAATCTTGGATGTCCGTCAGGGACGGTCACAGCGAAGAAAAAAGGTTCCGGTTTTTTACTTTACCCGGATGATCTGGATCGTTTTTTTGATGAAGTGTTCTCGGATGCGTCGGTGAGAAACGGGGAGTTCCAGATCTCTGTTAAAACCAGGATCGGAAAGAATGAAGTGGAAGAGTGGCCGGAGATCATGGCAATCTACAACCGGTATCCGATCAGCGAACTGACGGTGCATCCGCGGATCCAGAAGGAGTTTTATAAAGGTGTTCCGCATCTTGATGTATTTGCGGATATTTTAAAGGAAAGCCGGAATCCTATCGTGTACAACGGAGATCTGTTCACGGCAGAGCATATGAAAAAGTTTCGGGAGAAATTCCCGACGGTGGAAAACGTGATGATCGGGAGGGGACTCATCAGAAATCCGGCACTGGCAGAGTTGATAAAAATAGAAGAAGCCGGTGTGGAAAATGCCCAGGTCTGTGCAGGAACAGAAAACGGAAACAAAGAGACATCACCGGAGCAGGCGGAAAAGACAGTACCGGAGTCCAGAAACACGGGGGACAATCTCATGCCCCGGATCCGTGCCTTCCACGATGAGATCTTTGAATATTACCGCGAGACCATGTCCGGCGACAGAAATCTTCTTTTCCGTATGAAAGACCTCTGGAGCTATATGTTAGAGGAGGTTCCGGACAGTGAAAAATTAGCCAAAAAGATCCGCAAATCCCAGCATGTGCCGGAATATCTGGCGGCGGTGGATGAGGCGTTTGCGGGATGGGAGCGGACGTTTTAAGAAAGGAGAAAACGATGCAGCTGCTGATCAAACAAAGAGTTTTTTCATGGACCGATACATATGACGTGTATGATGAGAAGGAAGAACCGAAATATTTTGTAAAAGCGGAATTTTTTGCACTGGGGCATCAGATCCACGTATACGACAAGAGCGGACGGGAAGTCGGCATGGTGAAACAGCGCCTCCTTACCCTGCTTCCGGCATTCGATATCGAGATCGATGGAAAAGAATTCGGAAGTGTGCAGAAAGAGTTTTCCTTCTTTAAGCCGCGGTATGAACTGGATTACAACGGATGGCGCTGCGAGGGAGATTTTCTGGCCTGGGACTACGATGTGTATGAGGAGTGCTGTGCGGTGGTCCATATTTCAAAGAAGCCGTTTCATTGGGGCGATACCTATGTGATCGACATTCTGGATCCGAAGGACGAAATTATGGCACTGATGCTGGCGATCGCCATCGATGCTGCAAACTGCACGAATAAATGATCATCGTCATAGACAGAAGATCATGTGAAAAAGCAGAAGAACAGAAGTAGAAATATGGAGGAAATGATATGGAGAATCCCGGAAAAGAAACGTATGTAGAACAGATGGAGCGTGTGAATCAAACAAACCCATTTATGCTTCACAACAGGATCCGTGCGGTCGCATTATCGGAAGACCGGGCCGAGGTCCGGGCTGAGATCACAGAGGATTCCCTGAATGCCATGCAGACCGTCCACGGCGGCCTGATGTTCGTGATGGCGGAGGTTGCCGCGGGACTTGTGACGAGAAATGACGGAAGAAAATATGTGACTCTGGACAGCTCCTTCCGTTTCCTTCGCGGCAGCAGCGCAAAAAACATTCAGGGGCTGGCGAAGATCACAAAGCGCGGGAAGACCGTCTGCTTTACAAAAGCCGAGGTCGTGGAGACCGATACGGGGAAGCTCCTGGCAGAAGGAGAATTTACGTTTTATTGTATGGGTGAGTAGGGATAAAAACAAAAATCCGGCAATAACACGTGTTTTCGAAACCTATCTCGGCGAGCCCTACGGGGAAAAGTCACACAATCAACAGTTCATATCAGATCCGCTTTTTTAGGATTGTTGAAAAAATACAATTTGAGGGGGGGGGGGATTTTTATCACAGAAAAGGATTATTATCAGGCGGGAAAGGCGGTGTATATGATCCAGAATATGAATCAGACATTAAACCAACCGTTTGGTGATGGGGCACATATTCTATATGTGAACGGAGAGTACCGTGACGATTCCGCCATTGGAAAGCTGATGCATGATTTCAACTGCGCAGATGCAGATGACATGCATTACGGATTGCTGGCAGAAAGAACAAGGTATCTCAAGGAAAATTCGAAGGGAGTGAACGAGATGTACCGGACAATGGATGAGGTGGAAAAAGAGTGTTATGAGGAAGGACGAGAGACGCAGGCTGAATTGACGGCCATAAATCTTCGAAAACTAGGATTGCCGCTGGAGCAGATAGCCCATGCTGTTAAATTCCATGTGGAAAAGGTTGAAAAGTGGGTTAAGTAGGAAAAGAAAGATGGTGTGGGGATAAAGATAATCGGTCGATCGTAAAGAGCTGATAATGGGGGAAAGAACTGTGTACGATAAGAAAGAGACGGGGATGCCTGTCTCTTTCTGTATTCTGTCGGAATCTAAAAAATGGCTTTTTAGGGCCAAATAAAACACTGAATCTGTATATAGAAAAAGTGTGTGATATGTAGTATGATAAGGGAAATAAATTCTGTGGGAGAAAGACATGGAAAGCTTATTTGTTATGGCACAGGTCGCACCAACTGAATATCCAAAAGATAATCTCGAGAAAGCTGACAGCTTAGTAAAGGAAGCAGCAGAAAAATATCATCCGGGTATGATTATTTTTCCAGAAACTTTTATGAGCCGTTTTCCGGCTGGTACAGACATTGCAACAGCAAATGCGGTTGCGGAACCGCTGGACGGAGAATTTGTGCAGGGAATGAAAAAATTAGCCGCAGATCATGATGTATGGCTCACATTCGGAATGAAGGAGACCATTGAGGATCCGGCTGATCATCGCTGTTACAATACAGTTGTTATGGTGAATAACAAGGGAGAAATCGTACAGACTTACAGAAAAACGCATTTATATGATGCGTTCGGATACAAGGAATCCAATGAGTATAAAGCTGGAGACAAGTTTTTTGAGCCAGTAGATACTCCGTTTGGAAAACTCGGTTTATTTGTCTGCTACGAAGTTCGTTTCCCGGAAGTAGCACGTTACCAGAAGGCCAAAGGAGCCGAGATCGTCATCATGCCGACTGCATGGTTCAAAGGCGATTTAAAGAGTCATCAGTTCCGTACACTGATTACCTCCAGAGCACTGGAAAACACATTTTTCGTACTTGCGTGCGATCAGTGCGGAGGCACAGCGATGGGTGAGAGTGTAGCAGTCGATCCGATGGGAGTTGCCTTTGCAGCTGGAAATGAAAGAGAAGAACTGATTCCGGTATATGTGGATACGGATCGGATCAAGGAAGTGGAGAGCAAACTTCCATCCTTTAAAGACAGAAGACCTGCCCTTTATATTTAGCTCAATCTCATATGTTTAAATACCCCTTTTTGGGAGCCAGAGAAATCTGGCTCCTCTTTTGTTTTACATCTGGGGTTTCGGATGGTACAATCAAAGCATCAACGCAGAGGAGGAAAAACATATGTCTCTTACCTTGGAAAAAATTTTTGAAGCGAAAAACAGGATCGCCCCGTACACGACGAGAACACCGCTCATCCGTCTGGAAAAGCTGGATGAGTACCTGGGCTGTCAGGTGTATCTGAAGGCAGAGTGCATGCAGATCACCGGTGCGTTCAAGCTTCGCGGAGCGGTCAACAAGATCAGGATGCTGACACCGGAGCAGTTAAGCTGCGGGATCGTCGCGGCATCTTCGGGAAACCACGGAAAGGCAGTGGCGTATACTGCAAAGAAGCTTGGTGCAAAGGCGACGATCGTGATGCCGTATACGGCACCGGCTATTAAAGTAAATGCGATCAAAGAGCTGGGAGCGGAGGTCGTT
The DNA here is from genome assembly GCF_003435125.1 of Clostridium sp. AM25-23AC. Lineage (NCBI taxonomy): Bacteria > Bacillati > Bacillota > Clostridia > Eubacteriales > Clostridiaceae > Clostridium > Clostridium sp. AM25-23AC. The sequence continues at coordinate 43,802 of NZ_QWGI01000006.1, forward strand.
CAGTGTGAGACATCCGAGCGGTTTGACGTTGCGGAGCGGATCTGCGGGGAGAGAAATGCGACGATGGTTCCGCCATATAATGACGAGGATATTATGGCCGGACAGGGAACCGCGGGAATCGAGATCCTGGAACAGTGTCCGGAGATCGATACAATCATCGTTCCGGTCAGCGGCGGCGGACTCATCGGCGGTGTCTCAACGGCGGTGAAAGGTATGGATAACAGCGTTAAGGTCTACGGAGCAGAGCCGGCAGCACTTCCGAGATACAGCGCAAGTCTGGCGGCCGGAAAGCCGGTGAAGGTTGAACAGAAAAAGTCTATCGCGGACGCTCTTGTGTCCCAGATGCCGGGAGACCAGTGCTATCCGTATGTGGCGGCGAACGTGGACGGATTTTTTGATGTGGAGGATGAGTATCTGTTAAAAGCATGGAAGCTGCTCCTGACAGAGGGAAAGATTTTCTGCGAGCCGTCCTCCGCCATCACCGTCGGTGCGGTCTTACAGGGACTTGCGAAGGTGAAAAAGGATGAGAAGGTCTGCTTCCTGATCTCAGGCGGAAGCGCCGGGCTGGATCAGCTGAAGGTGCTGGAGAATGTGACGATCTGACAGAAAATTGAACCTGCCGGTCTGGCAGACGTTCGGCTGATCATCGGTAGCTCGTGATCAGGACACTCTGTTATCGGAAGGGGTTTCATAAGGCATAAAGGCGGACGGTTCTTGTGATCTCAATCAGAATCAGGTATAATAAGAGTAATATAAATATATTTCGCAGGGAGGGAGTCACATGGGAAGCTATCTGAATCCGGGAAGCAAAGGATTTCAGGAAAGTTTAAACTCGGAAATTTATATGGATAAAACAGGACTGATCGAGAAGACAAATGCGGTTCTGAATACCCGGCAGAAGTTCCTGTGTGTTAGTCGGCCAAGGCGTTTTGGAAAGTCAATGGCAGCAGATATGCTGGCTGCGTATTATGACCGGGGAGAGGATTCCTCCAGCTTGTTTGCGTCTCTAAAAATCAGCGGGGCAGCTTCTTACCATGTTTATCTGAACCAATATGATGTCATCAAAGTCAATATGCAGGAGTTTCTCAGCATGACCCACGACATGGATGATATGCTGGCCATGCTGCAGAAATACCTGGTGTTTGATCTTGTGGAACATTTTGGAGATATTCGGTTCCGGGATGAAAATAATCTGATTCAGGTGATGAAAGATATCTATGCGAAAACAAAGCGTTCTTTTGTGATTCTGATCGATGAGTGGGACTGCCTTTTCCGGGAGTATCAGCAGGATCAGAATGCGCAGAAAAAATATCTGGATTTTCTTCGCGCGTGGCTTAAGGACAAGGATTATGTTGCTCTGGCTTATATGACAGGAATTCTGCCTATAAAAAAATATGGATCCCATTCGGCACTTAACATGTTTACTGAGTATTCCATGACAGATCCTGGTGATATGGCAGAATATTTTGGATTTACAGAGCAGGAAGTATCGGACCTGTGTAAAAAGTATCAAATGAGTTTCGATGAGGCAAAACAGTGGTATGATGGATATGATCTGATTGCTCATCATCAATCGGGTGACAGATATTACTCCATGTACAGTCCAAAGTCTGTTGTTGAAGCCATGCTGCGGCACAAATTCGGTACTTATTGGAATCAGACAGAAACATATGAAGCTCTGAAGATTTATATCCAAATGGATATGGATGGTCTGCAGGATTCAGTGGTGAGAATGCTTGCAGGTGAGTCGGTATCAATCAATATTGGAACCTTCAGCAATGATATGACCACATTTGCGACAAAAGATGATATTCTGACATTACTGGTTCATCTTGGATATTTAACCTATGACAGTATCAGAGAAACTGCAGCGATACCAAACAAAGAGGTCTCACAGGAGTATGTAAATGCGATCAGTACAATGAACTGGCATGGAGTTGCAGATTCCGTGGAGTCATCCAGAAAATTATTAGAGGCATTGTGGGCAATGGATGCGGATACTGTCGCCTCCGGAATTGATAAAGCGCATGAGGAAATGTCGATTCTTCAATATAATGACGAGAATTCGCTCAGTTGCACGGTCAATCTTGCATTCTATTTTGCACGGGAATACTATACGATGATCCGCGAATTACCTTCAGGAAAAGGTTTTGCTGATATATGTATGATTCCGCGCAAGACGCATCTGGATAAACCGGCGGTGGTGATTGAACTGAAGTGGGATAAAAGCGCAGCCGGTGCGCTGAACCAGATCAAAGAAAAGAATTATGGAAGTGCTTTAAAAGATTATCAGGGAAATCTGCTATTGGTTGGAATTAATTATGACAGAGTGACGAAGAAACATGAATGTGTTATTGAGGTGGCACAGAAACAGCTCTAATAGAATGGGCTTTTTGTTCGCAGCTATGCAGGTACTGAACAGTTGCGAGAAATGTAAACCGGAGTACAAGTATATCAAGATGCCTGTACTCCGGTTTTTTATGAGAAGCGAGCTATTCTTCGCTGCTGTTATCCCCGCGTCCGCTCCGTGCTTCCTCAAGGTAGTTGTAGAGCGTATATTTTGATACCTGAAGCGTCTCGCAGAGAAGAACGCTGGTCTTGGAAATTTTGAAGACACCCTTCTGGTCGAGGTAGTCCAATGCGCGGATCTTTTCCTCCTTGTTCATCAGTCCCATCGGTTTTCCGACCAGAAGCTCCGCCTGTTTCATGTAGTACTTAAGAATGTCATCCACATTTTTTGTGGCCAGGGCATCGATATCATTTGTCGGCGCGTGATGGGTCATCGGGTACTGAACAAAAGCACCCAGCGCACGCTGCGCATTCAGGAGATCCGAGACGTCCAGATTCACACAGACAGAGCCAACGATCTTTCCGTTTTCGTCCGGGATCAGTGTGGTGAAAGATTTATAGAAACGGTCTTTCGGTCCATTGGAGAAGGTCTGGATGCTGTCTTTCATCGGCTCGATATCTTTTCCGAGCTGCGTGATCATTCCGCCCTTCGGTGAACCGCCAACCGCACGGCCACTGACCACCGGGTTTAAGGCGTAAACGATGGTGTGATCGTATCCTTTCCGATAATCGTGGATCAGGATCTCACTGTTTTCGCCTAAAAATTTCTGGAGTCCCTCGAGAAAACGGATCAGAAAGTCAAAGTCAAGATACTGGGAAATTTCCATAAATGTACCCCCATAAGATAAGCGTCAAAAACGGACATCTCCCCCGGGGTGTTCGCCGTATATACGCTATGTGAAAAAAATAACAAAACAGAGGTATAAAGAAATGCCTCTGCAGGCTTCGATGTAAGTCCAGAATAGCATATGACAAACTGTTTGTCAACAAAATAACATTAATGCAAACAAAAAGTTTGAAATAACTATTGACATTCCATATAGTATGGCATATAATGAAGACACCAAACAAAAAGGAAGGAAAACAAACTTTCAGTTATAAATACCCATCCTTTTCCGGACCAGGGATCCACTCACAGGGATCCCGAGTCCACCCACTTGAGACAGATGTATTTCACTCCTTGTTATAGAAAACATGCAATGATAGCGGTACTGAACAGTTACGAGATCATGCAGCTATGAAGACGCCGGATCGTTGCAGAATCACATCGTGGTGGATGTGATAGAGACCGGTTTTCTGGCAGATTGGATGCCTGCCAGGAAAATGGAAGGCCGGGAGGCCCGCTGTCTCGCCACGGCGAAAAAATCCATGTTCCCGGTGTGGATTTCCCTGAAAAGGGAAATATTATGGTACATATTGAGCAGGCAGAGCCCCTGAAGCAGCTTATCCCCAATACAGCTGTTTCAGGGGCTTTGTCTTTTTTGAGGGAGAAAACAGAGCGGTAAAGTGTGGGGCGGCCGCATATATTGTATCGATGTAACTGTTCAGTAGGTCTGCGCATTTACTGCGCTGACCGTAAGAAAACTTAGAATAGAAGGCAAAAATCCTATCGGCACAGCCGATTTGGAATGGATTTTTGCGCGTAACTGTGAGTACCGAACAGTTACGTATCGGTAATACATGCAGCTGGAGGAGCGTATGAAATTCAAACAGAAAGTTTTTATTTTTATTGTGATCCTGATCGTGGATATGATCCTGGCTTGGGGGGCAGTGCGGATGTGGAAGGGAAGAGGGGAAATATTTGATACGCACGAGGGAAAACCAGTCGATACGGGAAGAATCCCTGTGCCGGGCGAAGGGATGACCACTGAGGTTTCGGGACATGATCACAGCGGAGCCGGACGATCGGAAAAGGCTGTATCAGATCTGTACGGTCAGCAGGAAGACATCGCAAAAAAGTATACGGCACTCACCTTTGATGACGGCCCGAATCCCAAATACACAAAGCCGCTCTTAGACGGCCTCAGGGAACGCGGAATCCGCGTGACCTTTTTCCTCGTGGGCGAATGCATCGACGGAAATGAAGATCTCGTAAAGCAGATGGCAAAGGACGGACATCTCATCGGTGTTCACTGCCTGACCCACAAAGACCTCACAAAAGAGAAGCTTTCCGACGCAGCGAAAGAACTCTGTGACACACGGGAGAAGATCCGGGCAGTAACCGGGGACTGGCCGGAGTATGTCCGTCCGCCATATGGGAGCTGGAATGCGAAGCTGGAGGAGGCTGTGGACATGATCCCCGTATTCTGGGATGTGGACTCCATCGACTGGCGGTTGAAAAATACGGAGAAAGTCACCGCAAAAGTGGTGAAAGATACGGAGGACGGGGACATTATCCTGATGCATGACGAGTTCAAAACCTCTGTGGAAGCGGCGTTTCGGATCATTGACAACCTGACAGCGAAAGGGTATACTTTTGTTACAGTAGACGAACTGATGGTCGATTAAGACCTGCAAAAAGAGCGGTAATGGATGCAGCGCGCAGATGGTGATATTTCATGCGGAAACGGAGCGCTGCAAAACGCAGAAAGGCAGCTGCCATGGATTTATTTGACTATATGAGAGCGAACACGATGGAAAAGGAGTCGCCGTTAGCATCCAGGATGCGTCCGACGACTCTGGACGAGGTGGTCGGGCAGAAACATATTATCGGGAAGGACAAGCTCCTCTACCGTGCGATCAAGGCGGATAAGCTTGGATCCGTGATCTTTTACGGCCCGCCGGGAACGGGAAAGACGACTCTGGCGAAAGTGATCGCAAATACGACAAGTGCCCGGTTCGAGCAGATCAATGCGACTGTAGCCGGGAAAAAAGATATGGAAGAGATCGTAAAGAACGCCAAGGATTCCATCGGTATGTACGGGCAGAAGACGATCCTCTTCGTGGACGAGATCCATCGCTTTAATAAGTCCCAGCAGGACTATCTGCTTCCGTTTGTTGAGGATGGAACGATCACCCTGATCGGCGCGACAACGGAGAATCCGTACTTTGAGGTGAACAACGCCCTGCTGTCAAGATCCAGGATCTTTGAGTTAAAACCGCTGGAAAAGCAGGATATCCGGGAACTTGTGATGCGGGCGGTTTATGATACGAAAAAAGGAATGGGAACCTACGGCGCCGATATTACCGACGAGGCGGCGGATTTCCTGGCGGATGTGGCGAACGGCGACGCGAGAGCGGCGTTGAACGCAGTGGAGCTGGGAATCCTGACGACAGATAAATCCGATGACGGAAAGATCCATATCACGATCGATGTGGCGGCGGAATGTATCCAGAAACGGGTGGTGCGCTATGACCATGACGGGGACAACCACTACGATACGATCTCCGCGTTCATTAAGAGCATGCGTGGTTCTGACCCGGACGCTGCGGTCTACTACCTGGCGCGGATGCTGTATGCCGGCGAGGACGTGAAATTTATTGCCCGACGGATCATGATCTGTGCGTCGGAGGACGTGGGAAACGCGGACCCGAATGCCCTGGTGGTGGCGGTGAGCGCGGCCCAGGCCGTTGAGCGGATCGGCATGCCGGAGAGCCAGATCATCCTCTCCCAGGCGGCAGCTTATGTCGCCACCGCGCCGAAGAGCAACGCGGCATACATGGGGATCGCAAAAGCGATGAAGACCGTGGCGGATACGCGGACCATGCCGGTACCTGCCCATCTTCAGGACAGGCACTACAAGGGCGCTGAAAAGCTTGGACATGGTCTCGGCTACAAGTATGCCCACGACTACCCGAACCACTATGTCACCCAGCAGTACCTGCCGGACGGAGTGGAGGGAATGCGGTTTTATGAGCCGTCGGAGAACGGGTATGAGAAGAAGATCCGGGAGCATATGGAGTTTATCAAGAGAGAAGCTGGGGAGACAGAATAAGGAATTTTGTGAAATAATTCGCTGAGCTGCCTGAGCGCTGTATACGCGGTAAGACAATTAAGCTGTAGATGCTGCAGACAATAAAGAAAGAGGGAACTGTGCAGATGCTTCGTATTCCAAATCTGTAAAATTCCCTCTTTCTTTTTTATAATGTGTGCGTTATAATGAGATATACTGATCCTCCGATACTGCGTAATTGCGGTGATCCCATCGGAGAAGAGTTTCAAATCTAATGGTTCAAAGGCAGCCGGTCCGGGGACGGAGAGGCTGTTACAATCTTTTATGATTCCCAACGAGACGATAAAACCGGAATAAGAATGAAGGAGTATCCATTATGCGTGAAAAATTAGCGACATTACCGCTGACTCAGTTAAAAGAGCTGGCAAAGAGCCAGGGAATCAAGAATATCAGCGGCTTACGAAAAGCAGAATTAATTGACCGTCTCTGCGAGACAGCGGAGAGCGCCGACAGCCAAAAGGCAGCGGCGGGAAACAGTGAAAATAGAGAAAGTACAGCAGTGCCGGCACAGGGGACAGCTGTAGAGGCAGCAGCTTCTGGAAACGGTTTTGGAAGCGCGAGAACGGAAAGCGCGGCACCGGAGAGGGCGTCTGCGGCATCGGAGCGTGCAGACCGTCAGGAACATACAGGACGTCAGGAGAGAACCGAACGCTATGAGAGATCTGATCGTCAGGACCGCGGCGAGCGCCAGATGAGAAATGACCGCCAGGGCGGATACCAGAGCCGCCAGAATAACTACAGAGAACGCCAGAATAATTACCAGGACCGTCAGGGCAGCTATCAGGACCGTCAGAGCGGCAGTTATCAGGACAGACAGAACAGCCAGTCCGCAGGTCAGGATGCACAGACACAGGGCACTTCCTATCAGGACCGCCAGAGCCAGAACAGTGTCCAGGACGCCCAGGGCATCCAGGAGAGCACAAGAACCTACCAGGCAGGTTACCAGACAAGAAACCAGGGAACCCAGAGCTACACTGCGGACCCGAAGAACGACCTCCAGGACCTTGACAGCGGCATCGAGGCAAACGGAATCCTGGAAGTTATGCCGGATGGCTTCGGATTTATCCGCTGCGAGAACTTCCTCCCGGGCGACAACGACGTCTATGTAGCTCCGTCCCAGATCCGCCGCTTCAATATGAAGACCGGTGATATCATCCGCGGAAGCCGCAGAGTGAAATCCGCAACAGAGAAATTTGCGGCACTCCTCTATGTGAAGACGATCAACGGCTACCCGACAAGTGTCGTGGAACGCCGCCCGAACTTTGAGGACCTGACCCCGATCTTCCCGAACCAGAGATTGAATCTGGAAGTCAGAGGCGGAAAAAATACGACGGCCATGAGAGTCATGGATCTTCTCGCCCCCATCGGTAAAGGACAGCGTGGTCTTATCGTGTCCCCGCCGAAGGCAGGTAAGACGACCCTGTTAAAACAGGTGGCAAAAGCCGTGACGACAAACTATCCGGACATGCATATGATCATCCTCCTGATTGACGAGCGTCCGGAGGAAGTCACAGATATCAAGGAATCCGTTGTGGGACCGAACGTGGAAGTCATCTATTCCACCTTCGACGAGCTCCCGGAGCGCCACAAACGCGTTTCTGAGATGGTGATCGAGCGCGCGCGACGTCTTGTAGAGCATGGACGCGACGTGATGATCCTTCTGGATAGTATTACGAGACTGGCGAGAGCCTACAACCTCGTTGTTCCGCCTAGCGGACGCACACTTTCCGGCGGTCTTGATCCGGCGGCTCTCCACATGCCGAAGCGATTCTTCGGTGCAGCGAGAAACATGAGAGAGGGCGGAAGCTTAACGATCCTCGCAACAGCCCTCGTCGATACCGGAAGCCGTATGGATGACGTGATCTACGAGGAATTTAAGGGTACCGGCAACATGGAACTTGTACTCGACAGAAAACTTTCCGAGAAGAGGATCTTCCCGGCCATCGATATCTTAAAGTCCGGCACAAGACGCGACGACCTCCTGCTTACGAGCGAGGAAGCGGAAGCTGTGGATATCGTCCGCAAGGCGACAAACTCCATGAAGGCAGAAGAATCTGTGGAGAAGATCCTGGATATGTTTGCCCGCACAAGGACGAACAGAGAGTTCGTGGAAATGACGAAGAAGACACGGTTTATATGATCGGCAGTGGACTGCGCGGCAATCCTGCAGATTTGCCAAACAGGCACAAATTAAGAAATTGTGCAGGAAGCTGCAGTTATATCTGCGCGAATACCCGGCTGGCAGGAATGATCTGCCGGGTTAGATAGGAGAACAAGCAGAATGGAAGAAACAGGAAAAAATCCGATCCAGGTCGCAGAGCGCCTGTTCCAGGTGATCGAGCGTCTGGCGGAAAATGGCCCTATGGGGATCATGGATCTGAGCGCTGAGCTTGGATTTCATAAGAGCACGACGCACCGCCTCGTGACATCACTCCAGTACATGGGCTATATCCGTCAGGACGAGGAATCCTTAAAATATGCGCTGTCCTTAAAATTTCTGGAGATCGGAAGTAAGATCCTGGAACAGACGAATATGGCGTCCCTGATCCATCCGTCTCTGAAGAAGCTCTCGGAGCAGACGGGAGAGACGGTGCATCTGGTCCGCAGAGAGGGAACGGAGGCCGTGTATATCGATAAAGTGGAGTCCACAGTCAGCTCGATCCGCATGGTGTCGAGAGTTGGGAGCCGGATCCCGTTATACTGCTCCGGTGTCGGCAAAGCGCTGCTTGCGGAATTGCCGGATCCTGAGATCGAAGATATCTGGAACAGTTCTGAGATCACCTCCCTGACACCGTATACAGTGACGAGTCTGTCAGATCTCATGGATCGGATCCGCGGGGTGCGGGAAGCCGGATATGCGATGGATGATGAGGAGAACGAGGAAGGTGTACGCTGTATTGCGGTCAGCATCCCGGACTACCACAAGGAGCCGGTCTATGCCCTCAGCATCTCCGCCCCTGTAAGCCGCATGACCGATGCCCGGATCGCGGAGCTTTCCACAGATGTGCTGACGTTTAAGAAGGATCTGGAGAAGACACTGGGATTTTCCAGAAGTTGAGAATAATGGTGCAGGCAGCAGATAGTTACTGGACACAGGCAGGAATTTTCTGAACTGAAAATTCCGTACAATACAATGGTGGCAGTGGATTTTGCCGATCTGGAATGCGAAGCATCGGCAAAATCAGTTACTGTTTGCGCAAGGAGGAACAGTAACTGCATATAAAAATACAGCTTTAAACGTGTGTTGGGATATTGCAAATAAAAAATACATATGATATAATGCCGTTAGGCAAAGAAAATAAAAACTGCATATAGCAAAAAAGAAAGAACCCCTCAGTACTGCGAATACTGAGGGGTTCTTCTTATTTTTTTATGGTGGACAAGAAACCACCAGGCTAGTGTTGCCCTACTTGTCTCCATCTAACCATTTGATGATGTAATGGCAGGTTACACCAGCCGCACAGGAGACAAGAAATGAAAATAAAAACTGCATAAAGCTCACCTCCTCCCGCTGCCGGGTATCGGTTGGACAACATAAATATTATACGGTAGAACCACAAATGAAACAATATTACATAAAACTATATTTATTGTAACTGTTCGGTACCGGTCAATGTGCACGGGCAGGAATTTTCTGAACTGAAAATTCCATACAATACAGCGGTGGCAGTGGATTATGCCAATCTGGAAAGCATCGGCAAAATCAGTTACTGTTTGCGCAAGGAGGAACAGTAACTGCATAGTTACTGAACACGGGTAGGAATTTTCTGAACTGAAAATTCCGCACGATACACTTCTGGTAGCAGATTTTGCCGATTTGGAATGCGAAGCATCGGCAAAATCACGTTACTGTACACGCATGCGTGTACAGTAACACTGCATATAAAAATACAGCTTTAAACGTGTGTTGGAATATTGCAAATAAAAAACACATATGATATAATGCCGTTAGGCAAAGAAAGTATCAGATTCAAAGGACAAAAAAGAATGAACCCCTCAGTACCGCGAATACTGAGGGGTTCTTCTTATTTTTTATGGTGGATAATAAACCACCAGGCTAGTGTTGCCCTACTTGTCTCCATCTAACCATTTGATGATGTAGTGGCAGGCTACACCAGCCGCACAGGAGACAAGAAACGAAAGTATCAAATTCAAAAGACCCACCTCCTCCCGTTGCCGGGTATCGGTTGGACAACATAATAATTGTACGATAAAAGTGCTGATGAAGCAAGATTACATAAAACGTAACTGTTCAGTAGGTCTGCGCACTTGCTGCGCTGACCGTAAGAAAACATAGGCTGGAAGGCAAAAATCCCATCAGCGAAGCTGATCTGGAATGGATTTTTGCACGTAACTATGAAGGTACTGAATAGTTACCATAAAACTATATTTATTGTAACTGTTCGGTACCGTTACTGTTTACGCCCTCAATGTTAGAAATTCGGTACCTTCACAGTTACTAATTTTTACTTTGATTTTACATTCACCGTATTGTATAATAAATCTAATAAGAATCAGAGCAACACACCGAAAAATATTTTAAAGATGCCAAAAGCAGACATACAGGAGTGATGAGAATGCCGGAAAACGAAAAGACGAGACTTCAGAAATTTATGGGTGGAGGAAAACAAGGATACCAGATCGCATTCCAGATGGCTTGGCCTGCGGTGATGGAGTCCTTTTTTATTGCCCTGGCGGGCATGGTGGACTCGCTGATGGTGAGCTCCATCGGCGCATACGCGGTGGCGGCAGTAGGTCTGACAACGCAGCCGAAATTCATCGGCTTGTGTATCTTTATCGCCATGAATGTATCCGTATCTGCCCTGGTGGCGAGACGTCGCGGTGAGAAAGACCGGATCGGCGCGAACCAGGTTCTCCTGATGGCGCTGATCTTCACAGTCGTTGTCGGAATTTTGATCAGCATAGCGGCGGTGGTTTTTGCGGAACCGATCATCCGCTTCTGCGGTGCCAACGAGGACACTCAGGAGAGCGCGGTCCTGTATTTCCGGATCATCATGGGCGGCATGATCTTCAATATCATCTCCATGGCCATCAACGCCTCCCAGCGCGGTGCCGGAAACACGAAGATCGCCATGCGAACCAACGTGACTTCTAACGTGGTCAATATGATCGGAAATTATCTCCTGATTCAGGGTCATCTTGGCTTTCCGGCGATGGGAATCGCGGGCGCGGCTCTGGCGACTGTATTTGGAACCGTGGTTGCCTGCATTATGAGCATCTGCTCCCTGATCCCGAAAGACAATTTTGTCAGCATTCCCTACATTATAAAAGAGCGCGTCCGCATCACCCTGGAACCGGCAAAGAATATGGCAAAGATCGCCTCCAGCGTTTTCATCGAGCAGGTGTTCATGCGGACCGGTTTCCTTCTTGTATCGATCATGGCGGCGAGACTAGGAACCTCGGCCTACGCGGCGCACCAGGTGGCCATGAATGTCATGAACCTGTCATTCTCCTTCGGCGACGGCATGCAGGTGGCTGCCGTTGCGCTCTGCGGGCGGAGTCTCGGGGAGAAGCGCCCGGATCTGGCGGTCATGTACGGAACAATCTGCCAGAGGATCGGAAACATGATCTCCATCGTATTGTCGATCCTGTACCTGACGTTAGGAAACTGGTATTTTCACCTGTACTTTGTTGAGGAAGATATTATCGCCATGGGTGCCCGGATCATGCAGGTCATGACTGTGATCGTACTCCTGCAGATCTCCCAGGTCATTTACATGGGTTGCCTCAGGGGTGCGGGAGATGTGGTGTTCACCACCTGTGCTTCGACCCTCAGCATCACCATCGTCCGCCCGTCCTGTGCGTACCTGTTCTGCTATGTACTGGAGATTGGAGTTGTCGGTATCTGGCTCGGAATCGTGTGCGACCAGATCGTGAGAGTGTGCCTGACGAACTGGAGATTTAAGAGTGGAAAGTGGACGAAAATAAAGATATAGCGAGCGCAGAGGAAAAACAAGCGGCGCCTCCGGCGACATTTGTTTTTCCTGCGCCGCTAACGAGCAAACTGTCTGCGAAGCAGACAATAGAGCGCGAAGCGCGTGTTTGCGAGTGAGCGATTCGACTCAATGAGTCAATACCCCCAAAAACGAAAAGAGCCATATGCCCCGAAAACTGGTCATTCCAGTTCCGGCCGCATACAGCTCTTTTTTATGTAACAGGAAATTCCGAGAAATTCCCTGTTACATAAATTTGCAAGATCAATTCAGACAATACGCGGACTAGTTGCCGCACTCAATACTGATCGCGTTAAACATGTCAAGGATATCATCCACCTTCGTGTTCGCCTTTTCCTCGCCTTTCTTATCCATGACCGCATGCCCCTGATGCATCATCAGAAGACGGTTTCCGTACTCTACAGCGAACCGGAGATTATGTGTGACCATAATGGTCGTCAGGTGCTTTTCCGCAACGATCTTTCCGGTCAGTTCCATAATAATATCTGCCGTCTTCGGGTCAAGGGCGGCCGTGTGCTCATCAAGGATCAGAAATTCGATGGGAGTCATGGTTGACATTAAAAGAGCCATTGCCTGACGCTGTCCACCGGAGAGGACGCCGACTTTTACCCCCATCTTATCTTCAAGACCGAGACCGAGAATTTTTAACTGGTCGCGGTAGAAGTCAATGCGGGCCTTATTTGTTCCGGGAAGAAGATTGAACGGCTTTCCCTTATTGTCCGCGAGAGCCATATTCTCGAGGATCGTCATATTCGGGCAGGTTCCCATCGCCGGGTGCTGGTAGACGCGGCCGATGCGGCGCTGGCGCTTGTACTCCGGCATTTTTGTGATATCGGTTCCGCCCATGACGATGGTGCCGGAATCCACCGGAATGCTGCCGCAGATCAGGTTTAACATGGAAGTTTTGCCGGATCCGTTGCTGCCGACAACGGAAACAAACTCGCCGTCATCGATGCTGAGGTTGAAATCGTTAAAGAGGCACATTTCATTTACAGTGCCTGCGTTGTAATATTTACTGATGTTTTTTAACTCAAGCATGGTGTGCCCCCTTTCTCTTCATGGAATCACTGACGATCAGGATCAGAAGAAGAATTGCCGCAGTGATAAGTTTAAGGTCGGTCGCCTTTACGATCCGCATGGAAATAACGAAAGCGACACACGCTTTATAGAGAATTGCGCCTGCGATAACAGCGGTGGTTGCCTTCAGCTTTCCGAAGCGGTGGAACAGCTGTGTTCCGAGAATCACGCTCGCGAGACCGAAGACCATGGTTCCGGTTCCGATGGAGATGTCGAAGAACGCCTGCTTCTGGGCGAGCACTCCGCCTGCGAGGGCTGCGAATCCGTTGGCGATCGCAAGGCCGATGATCTTCACCCGGCCTTTGTCTTCTGCCAGAGATGTAACGAGAGCATCATTGTCACCGGCTGCCCGGAGAAGATAGCCGGATCTCGTATTTAAGTACCAGTCGAGAACGAACTTGCAGATCAGGGCGATCACAGCCAGAATGATCACAACGATGTACGGTCTTACGGATGCCGGAAGACTGTTTCTGGTCCACTCGTTGTCAAAGATCGTATCCTGGGACAGGAACGGAAGGTTTGCCTTCATTCCGGCGATCCTTAAGTTTACGGAGTAGAGGGCTGTCATGACAATGATACCGGAAAACAGGTCGCGGACCTTACATTTTACATGAATGACACCGGTCACGCATCCGGCGAGAACACCCGCAAAGAAGGAGAGCGGAAGTGCCCACACTGGGGAAACTCCTTTTACGATCAGTCCCGCGGTCAGCGCTGCGCCCAGAGGGAAAGTTCCGTCAACCGACAGATCCGGGAAGTCCAGGATCTTGTAGGTGATGTAGACGCCCAGGGCCATGATCGCGTAGATCAGCCCTTCCTCAAAGATTCCTAATAAGATTGCCATGATATCCTCCGAAAATCAGTAACTGGGGAAAATCCCGCAATTACATGTTGCTGCAAAGTCCGGCAGAAGCGGAAAATCGCTTTGCCGGACCATGATGGTTTATGTTGCCGATCATCCGACTTCCTTATTAAAAGTGGATGAGATTTGTTGAACTACTGTGTGATCTCAGTGAATAACTCTTTTGCGTTGGAAGCAAGATCCTCCGGGAAAGTGATTCCAAGATCCTCAGCGACTTTGGAGTTTCCGTAGAAAGCAGCAGTCTCGATCACCTCGAAGTTCAGTTCACTTGCTTTCTTCTCGCCCTTTAAAACTTCTGCAGCCATGCGTCCTGTCTGCTTTCCAAGATCTACATAGTCAAGTCCCATAGCAGCGAGGCAGCCAATCTTGACCTGCTCGATCTCACTTCCGAATACCGGGATGTTTTTCGCATTTGCCTTGGAAAGGATCAGCGGAAGGGAGGCAACGACGGTGTTATCTGTTAAGTTGTTTAAGCAGTCGACCTGCTCTAAGAGGCTGTCAGCAGCGAGTGGAATGTCTGCTGCGGAGGAAACGCCAGATTCAACGATCTCGAAACCGTAGTCAGCGGCTTTTTCCTTGTACTCAGCCAGAGTGGAAGCGGAGTTTACTTCGCTTGTTGTATACATGATTCCGATCTTTTTCGCATCCGGAAGGATCGCGCGGATCATTTCGAGCTGCTGCTCGACCGGAAGCTTGTCGCTGGTACCTGTCACTTTGCCAACCGGAGTTCCGTCAGCGTTTGCGAGCTCGGCTGCAACCGGATCCGTAACGGCTGTATAGATGACCGGGATGTCGTTCTTTCTGCCGACGCTGTATGCACTCTGGGCGCTCGGTGTTGCGATCGCGCAGATGAGATCCACCTTCTGTCCGGCGAAGTTTGTGCTGATCTGTGCTGCTAACCCTGGGTCAGCCTGTGCGTTCTCTTCTAATACGGTAAGGTTCTTTCCTTCAACGATACCGTTCTCTGCAAGCCCCTCAAGGAAGCCTTCGCGGCAGTTGTCGAGAGAGCCGTGGACTGCGAACTGGTTGATGCCGATGGTGTAGGAACCGTCTGCAAGAGCTGTATCTGCTGCGTCTGCGGATTCAGACGTTGTTGTCTCTGCGGCAGCTTCTGTTGCTGTGGCTGTCGTTGTCTCAGCAGCTGTTGTGGAAGCTGTGTTAGAAGAGCAGCCTGCAAGGAGTGCTGCGGTGAAGGTTGCTGCGATGATTGCTTTGATGGATTTTTTCATAATTTTGTTCTCCTCTTCTACTTTTGATAAAGATGTTTTGCAGCTGCGGCAGGTCCTGTTGCGGCGACCGCCGTTTTGCCGAGTAGTTGTTGGAGGTGTGGAGCGAAGGTTTTTGGGGATCGGGATGTTGTACGGTGCAGAGCACTTATTTTTGTATAAAAAAAATCCCAAGTATCAGATATCGATTTAGAATCTGATGCTTGAGACGAATTTCATATCCGCGGTGCCACTCAATTTGACCTTTCGGTCCGCTTTTTTCGTATACCAACATATACGCCGCTCTCTTAACGACTGCGGTAGCCGTCAGTCCATACTAAAATTCAGGACTGCCCTCGAAAGTCCATTCCATTTCCAGTGCAATACTGCAATCCCACCGCCTGCAGCTCTCTGTGAAAACACGATCGAAAATGTACTCCTCTTTCTCAACGGTTTTTCTTGTTTG
Source organism: Clostridium sp. AM25-23AC (assembly GCF_003435125.1). Lineage (NCBI taxonomy): Bacteria > Bacillati > Bacillota > Clostridia > Eubacteriales > Clostridiaceae > Clostridium > Clostridium sp. AM25-23AC. The sequence continues at coordinate 59,689 of NZ_QWGI01000006.1, forward strand.
GTTATGGGTATCATAGTACGAAAAGGATTGTTTGTCAAGAAGAACAATAAAAAAAGTTTGGAAACCTGCAAACTCCGCCGGACAGAAAGAAAAATGGTAATTTCTAAAAAAAATATAACATTTCAGAAACTTCCATAAATTCCATTGACTTTCAATGTTTCCTGATATAGGATAAATATCACACGAAATGACAGGGTGTCATCTCACGCAGATCTTCAGAAAACAAAGCATGTAAAAGGCAGAAAAAGTAACAGCAGAGGCTCGGATGCGATGAAAAGCTCTGCAGAAAAATGAAAATCAAGGAGGCAGACGTATGGGTACCAAAGACGGCGGAAAAAAGCCGAACCCGAATGATCTCAATTCATTTAAGGGATTTTTCTATTATATGATCATAATTCTGGTCATGACGGTCCTGTTAAACGGACTCGTATTCCCGTCCGCACTGAAAAGCCAGGTAAAGGAAGTCGGCTACAACGAGTTCCTGACCATGGTGGACAACGGACAGGTCGCACAGGTGGAAAAAGATGACACGAACGGCGAGATCGTATTCATCACAAAAGACAGCAATGGGAAACAGCAGATCTACAAGACAGGTCTCTGGGATGATCCGGATCTGACAGAACGGTTATACAGTAAGGGAGTGACCTTCGACAAGGTGATCCCGCGGAAGGAATCCGCTATCATGGCAGTCTTCACAAACTGGATCCTTCCATTCATGATCATGATCGGACTTGGACAGATCTTAAGCCGCAGCATGGCGAAGCGCATGGGCGGAAACGCGATGACATTTGGAAAATCGAATGCAAAGATCTACGCGGAGAGTGAGACCGGTGTTACATTCGCGGATGTCGCAGGTGAGGAGGAGGCGAAGGACGCCTTAAAGGAGATCGTTGATTTCCTTCATGATCCGAAAAAATATTCCGATATCGGTGCCACACTTCCGAAGGGCGCGCTCCTCGTAGGCCCTCCAGGAACAGGTAAAACATTACTTGCAAAGGCTGTTGCCGGTGAGGCGCATGTTCCGTTCTTCTCAATCTCCGGCTCTGAGTTTGTTGAGATGTTCGTCGGCATGGGTGCCGCGAAGGTCCGGGACCTCTTCAAGCAGGCAAATGAGAAAGCGCCGTGTATCGTCTTTATCGATGAGATCGATACCATCGGTAAAAAGCGTGACGGAAGCGGCATGGGCGGAAACGATGAGCGTGAGCAGACCTTAAACCAGCTTCTTACAGAGATGGACGGATTCGACGGACGAAAGGGTGTTGTGATCCTGGCGGCCACAAACCGTCCAGAGACCCTCGATAAGGCTCTTTTGAGACCGGGCCGTTTCGACAGAAGAATTCCGGTGGAACTCCCGGATCTCAAAGGCCGTGAGGCGATCCTGCGGGTACATGGAAAAGATGTCAAGATGGATGAGTCCGTTGACTTTAACGCCATCGCGAGAGCGACTGTCGGAGCCAGCGGTGCCGAGCTTGCGAACATTATCAACGAGGGCGCGCTCCGTGCCGTCCGCATGGGACGCCGCGTTGTATCCCAGGCTGACCTGGAGGAGAGCGTTGAGACTGTTATCGCCGGTTATCAGAAGAAGAATGCGTCCGTATCGGAAAATGAACGCCGGATCGTCGCTTATCACGAGATCGGTCATGCCCTCGTTGCAGCGTGCCAGAGCAATTCCGCTCCGGTCCACAAGATCACAATTATTCCGAGAACATCGGGTGCTCTCGGCTATACGATGCAGGTGGAGGATGGCGAGCGCCTTCTTATGAGCAAGGAGGAGGCACTTAACAAGATCGCAACCCTGACCGGCGGCCGTGCGGCGGAGGAATTTATGTTCCACTCTATCACGACCGGTGCCTCCAACGATATCGAACAGGCCACAAAGCTTGCCCGCGCTATGGTGACCCGCTACGGTATGAGCGACCAGTTCGGTATGGTTGCCCTTGAGACCGTGACGAACCAGTACCTTGGCGGAGACACCTCCCTCGCATGCTCACCGGAGACAGCGAAAGCCATCGATGACGAGGTGATCGCTACCGTGAAGGCACAGTACGAGAAGGCAATGGGAATCTTAAGAGACCATGCAGCAAAATTAAACGAACTTGCCGGATATCTTCTCGAGAAGGAGACGATCACAGGAGAAGAATTTATGGAGATCCTGAACCGGTAAAAGCAGTATATCAGTGTGAGAAGACTCAGAGACCATGCAAAGTGGCTGCTCTGAGTCTTTTTTCGTTTTGGGAAAAGAATCAGTTACTTTTCATGGGTAGGAATTTTCTGAACTGAAAATTCCGTACAATACAGTGGTGGTAGTGGATTTTGCCGATTCGGAATGCGAAGCATCGGCAAAATCCTGTTACAGTGCGCGGGCAAGGAGTGCCCGTGTACTGTAACAAGAATCAGGCATCGGGCTGACGATGTAAAATCTCGATTGTGTATACCGGAAACCTATGTTAAAATGAGAGTGGAAATTTAGCTGTTGGGCTTAAAATACAAAATTAAAATGACCTGAAAAGAGGAATACCGACAGGAGGAACAACGGATGAAACAGAAATATTGTCCATACTGCGACCAGAAAATGACATCGGGTCTATACTGCAGCGGATGCAAAAGGATCGTGTGGCATCCATATGTACAGGATGTGGATTACTATTTAAATGAGAGACATCCTCGCCATGAGTCAGACTGCCTGTACCATGATGGCGGAAGCGAATACCCTGGAAGCAGCACGTCCGGTACAGATTCGTACGCGGGCATATTTAAAGGGAATGGGACATCAACCAGAATACAGGGCGGAAAGAAAAAGACAAATCGGGAGAAGAAGACAGCGGATCCATTCCAGAATATGGGAAAACGGATGACGGGACAGCGGAATGCGTTCGAACATATGAAGAGCCAGCTTGAACAGTACCGCAGCCAGGCAGATACCTGCCAGAGTGGAACTTACAGCAGCCAGTCCGAGAAGAACATCATGGACCGTGTAAACTCCGAACGTGGACGGAAGAAGCCGTTTACCGGCATTCTGATCGTCGTGATCATCTGGCTGGTATTTTCCGTCGGCGGAAACCTGCTGTTTCTTATCACCCATGCGATCAGGGAATCGATCTACGGGATCGAGAACATCTTCGACTCGTCCAGCGGCGATCTCTGGTCCTCTGCAGATTCCAATGCCGTGGGGGTCCTTGGAGAGGGCGAGCTCTCCGACGAGGAGGTGCGGGCCATCGGAACAAACTGTACAAACTACGGTCACTATGACGCCCAGCTTGCGGATGTGACGGCCGCCCTGGACCGGCTCCTGCCGCAGTACGGATTTTCTGAGTGGTCGATGGAGGACACATACAGCTACAACTATGCTTCGGACGATATGAGCTGGTACAACACAGATCAGGCCTATTATCTGAGTCGTGACGGGGAGTATGTGGGAAGCATTACCATCTACGCTGACACGGCAACGGACGATCTCCATGGGATCGGTGCCTACAGCAGCAATGAGGAGGCCTTTTACCAGATCGTGGACGTGCTGGAAGCTGCATTCCAGGAATTCGGCTATCTGGATACGGATCTAAGCGGACAGGAGGTATATCAGGAACTGATCAATACCGAGGATATGATCGTTAGTAAGACAGATGACAGTGTCAACGGATTTACCACAGCTTATGGACCGGAGATTTTTGCAAGTAAAGAAAGCCCGTCAGGGGATGATTTTTATTCGATCCAGATGTATGCGCCGGGGTATTACACAAGCGTAGAGTAGAATGGTAAAAATTATATAGATTGATAAAAGATGTGCTGCAGGATCATCTGAAAGATTCTGCAGCACATCTTTTATTTACGTGAACAACGTCCAGGAAAACCTTGTAAAAAAGTGCTTGACAGATTGACAAACCCATGATAGTATGAAATGTGCACTATTGTGGTATCATGTGCATATGGTACCAGTATGCCCAAAATTGGCTATTGATTATAGAGAAAGAAAACAGGGGTGAAACGTCAAATGGAGAAAAGCAGAATGCGTCCGGTGCCGGCCGGCAAGAGCGTAAGAATGAGCTTCTCAAGACAGAAAGAAGTTCTTGAGATGCCGAACCTGATCGAGATCCAGAAGGATTCTTATCAGTGGTTCCTCGACGAGGGCCTGAAAGAGGTCTTTGACGATATCTCTCCGATCGCTGACTTTGCTGGACATCTGAGCCTGGAGTTTGTAGACTTCACGCTGTGCAAAGATGACATCAAATATACGATCGAAGAGTGCAAAGAGCGTGATGCGACTTACGCGGCACCTTTAAAGGTTAAGGTGAGACTCTGCAACAAAGATAAAGATGAAATCAATGAACATGAGATTTTCATGGGCGATCTGCCGTTAATGACAGATACCGGCTCCTTCGTTATTAACGGTGCCGAGCGTGTTATCGTCAGCCAGTTGGTACGTTCCCCAGGTATATATTATGGAATCGATCATGATAAGATCGGTAAGGAATTATACTCCTGTACCGTGATCCCGAACCGTGGAGCATGGTTAGAGTATGAGACCGATTCCAACGACGTGTTCTATGTCCGTGTAGACCGTACGAGAAAGGTCCCGGTTACAGTCCTGATTCGTGCGCTCGGATATGGAACAAACGCCGAGATCATCGATCTCTTCGGTGAAGAGCCGAAGCTTCTCGCAAGCTTTGGAAAAGATACATCCGACAACTATCAGGATGGTCTCCTTGAATTATATAAGAAGATCCGTCCGGGCGAGCCGCTGTCCGTTGACAGCGCTGAGAGCCTGTTAAATGGTATGTTCTTTGATCCGAGAAGATACGATCTCGCGAAGGTCGGCAGATACAAATTCAACAAGAAGCTCCACATGAAGAACCGTATCGTAGGACAGATTCCGTCTGAGGATATCGTCGATACATCTACAGGTGAAATCCTTGCCGAAGCAGGAAAGGCAATCACAAAGGACCAGGCGATCGCGATCCAGAACGCAGCGATCCCGTACGTATGGATCCAGACTGAGGAACGTGTAGAGAAGGTTCTCTCAAACCTCATGGTAGATCTTTCCGCATACGTAACATTTAATCCGGAAGAAGTAGGTATTACAGAATTAGTATACTACCCGGTATTAAAAGAGATTCTGGAAAAAGCAGGGGATGACGAGGAAGAGCTGAAAGCAGAACTCCGCCGCAACATCCACGAGCTCGTTCCGAAGTGCATCACGAAGGAAGATATCCTTGCTTCCATCAACTACAATATGCACCTTGAGTACGGCATCGGCGTAAAGGATGATATCGATCATCTTGGAAACCGTCGTATCCGTGCAGTCGGCGAGCTGCTTCAGAACCAGTACCGCATCGGTCTCTCCAGAATGGAGCGTGTGGTACGCGAAAGAATGACGACACAGGACATCGACGGAATCACTCCGCAGTCCTTGATCAATATCAAACCGGTAACCGCAGCAGTGAAGGAGTTCTTCGGAAGCTCCCAGTTATCCCAGTTCATGGACCAGAACAACCCGTTATCCGAGCTTACGCATAAGAGACGTCTCTCCGCGTTAGGACCGGGCGGTCTGTCCAGAGAACGTGCGGGATTCGAGGTTCGAGATGTACACTACACCCACTATGGCCGTATGTGTCCGGTCGAGACTCCTGAGGGACCGAACATCGGTCTGATCAACTCCCTTGCGAGCTATGCAAAGGTAAACCAGTACGGTTTCGTTGAGGCTCCGTACCGTGTCGTAGATAAGACTGACCCGGCAAACCCGCGTGTTACCGATGAAGTCGTTTATATGACCGCGGACGAAGAGGATAACTACATCGTAGCACAGGCGAACGAGCCGCTCGATGAGGAAGGCCACTTCATCCACAACAACGTATCCGGTCGTTTCCGTGAGGAGACTTCCTCCTTCCAGAAGAGACAGATCGATTTAATGGACGTATCCCCGAGAATGGTATTCTCTGTCGCTACATCCATGATCCCGTTCTTACAGAACGATGACGCGAACCGTGCCCTGATGGGATCCAACATGCAGCGTCAGGCAGTACCGCTTCTTTCCACAGAAGCTCCGGTCGTTGGTACCGGTATCGAGGGCAAGGCTGCCGTTGACTCCGGTGTCTGCGTTGTTGCAAAGAATGCCGGCGTTGTTGAGCGCTCCGCGTCCAATGAGATCGTGATCAAGAGAGATTCTGACGGAAACCGCGATGTTTACCGCCTGATCAAATTCTCACGAAGCAACCAGTCCAACAGCTACAACCAGAAGCCGATCGTTTACAAGGGAGACCATGTAGAGAAGGGCGAGGTTATCGCAGACGGACCGTCCACAAAGGATGGAGAGATCGCACTTGGTAAGAACCCGCTGATCGGATTCATGACCTGGGAAGGTTACAACTACGAGGATGCGGTTCTCTTAAGCGAAAAACTCGTTATGAACGATGTATACACATCTGTTCATATTGAAGAATATGAATGCGAATCCCGTGACACCAAGTTAGGACCGGAAGAGATCACAAGAGATGTTCCGGGTGTTGGTGAGGACGCATTAAAAGACCTGGATGAGAGAGGAATCATCCGCATCGGCGCTGAGGTACGTGCCGGTGATATCTTAGTCGGAAAGGTAACTCCGAAGGGAGAGACCGAGCTGACTGCAGAAGAAAGACTTCTCCGCGCAATCTTCGGTGAGAAGGCAAGAGAGGTCCGCGATACATCCTTAAAGGTACCGCACGGCGCATACGGAACCATCATCGACGCGAAACTCTTCACAAGAGAGAACGGCGACGAGCTTGCTCCTGGCGTAAACGAGACAGTCCGCATCTACATCGCACAGAAACGTAAGATCTCTGTCGGTGATAAGATGGCCGGCCGTCATGGTAACAAGGGTGTTGTCTCCCGTGTACTTCCGGTAGAGGATATGCCGTTCCTTCCGAATGGCCGTCCGCTCGATATCGTATTAAACCCGTTAGGCGTGCCGTCCCGAATGAACATCGGACAGGTCCTCGAGATCCATTTAAGCCTTGCTGCAAAGGCACTCGGCTTTAACGTTTCCACACCGGTATTCGATGGCGCGGACGAGAACGATATCCAGGATACACTGGAGCTTGCAAATGATTATGTAAACATGGAATGGGATGCATTCCAGGAGAAATATAAGGATATCCTTCGTCCGGATGCGATGGAATACCTCGGCGAGCACCTTGACCATCGTGCTCTCTGGAAAGGCGTTCCGATCAGCCGTACCGGTAAAGTACAGCTCCGCGACGGACGTACAGGTGAATACTTCGATGGCCCGACTACGATCGGACACATGCACTACCTGAAACTGCATCACCTGGTTGATGATAAGATCCATGCCCGTTCCACAGGTCCATACGCACTGGTAACACAGCAGCCGTTAGGTGGTAAAGCACAGTTCGGCGGACAGCGTTTCGGTGAGATGGAGGTTTGGGCTCTTGAGGCTTACGGTGCGGCTTACACCCTTCAGGAGATCCTGACTGTGAAGTCCGATGATGTTGTAGGACGTGTAAAGACCTACGAGGCGATCATCAAGGGCGAGAACATTCCGGAGCCGGGTATTCCGGAGTCCTTCAAGGTACTCTTAAAAGAGTTACAGTCTCTCGGACTGGACGTAAGAGTGCTGCGTGACAACGGTGAAGAGGTCGATATGTCTGAGAACATCGACTACTCCGATACCAACTATGACCTTCGTTCCATCATCGAGGGAGACCGCCGCTACAACGATAAGGAAGACTTATCCGACTACGGATTCCAGAAGCAGGAATTCAAGGGCGACGAGCTTGTCAATGTGGAAGACGATGACTATACAAACGACGGTGCCAAAGACGACTATGTCGATGACGATTATACCGAGGATGACGACAAATAATTAGAAGGGAGTACCGTTCATGCCTGAGACAAATGAAACTTATCAGCCGATGACATTCGACGCGATCCGTATCGGACTTGCCTCTTCGGAAAAGATTCTGGAATGGTCCCATGGTGAGGTTAAGAAACCGGAGACCATCAACTACAGAACCTTAAAGCCGGAGAAAGACGGTCTGTACTGTGAGAGAATCTTTGGACCGACCAAGGACTGGGAGTGTCATTGTGGTAAATACAAGAAAATCAGATATAAAGGTGTTATCTGTGACCGCTGCGGCGTTGAGGTAACAAAATCCAGCGTCCGCCGTGAGCGTATCGGACACATTGCGCTTGCTGCTCCGGTATCCCATATCTGGTATTTTAAAGGTATTCCGAGCCGTATGGGCCTGATTCTGGATATCTCTCCGAGAGTCCTCGAGAAAGTCCTGTACTTCGCTTCCTATATCGTTCTGGATGCCGGCAATACCGGCCTTCAGTTAAAACAGGTCCTTTCTGAGAAAGAGTACCGTGATGCTGTTGAAAAGTACGGCTACGGCACATTCCGTGTGGGAATGGGTGCTGAGGCTGTTCAGGAACTTTTAAAGAATATCGATCTGGATAAAGACTCCGAAGAGCTTAGAAAAGCTCTCCAGGAGGCATCCGGACAGAAGAGAGCGAGAATCATCAAACGTCTTGAGGTCGTAGATGCATTCCGCAGCTCCGGAAACAGACCGGAGTGGATGATCATGAATGTGATTCCGGTTATCCCGCCGGATATCCGTCCGATGGTTCAGCTTGACGGTGGACGTTTCGCGACATCCGACTTAAATGACTTATACAGAAGAATCATCAACCGTAACAACCGTCTTGCAAGACTTCTTGAGCTCGGTGCTCCGGATATTATCGTCCGCAACGAGAAGAGAATGCTTCAGGAGGCCGTTGATGCCCTGATCGATAACGGCAGACGCGGCAGACCGGTTACAGGTCCTGGAAACCGTGCGTTAAAGTCCCTTTCCGATATGTTAAAGGGTAAACAGGGACGTTTCCGTCAGAACCTTCTCGGTAAGCGAGTTGACTATTCCGGACGTTCCGTTATCGTCGTTGGACCGGAACTTAAGATCTATCAGTGCGGTCTCCCGAAGGAGATGGCGATCGAGCTCTTCAAACCGTTCGTTATGAAGGAACTCGTTGCTAACGGAACCGCACATAACATCAAGAACGCGAAGAAGATGGTTGAGCGCCTCCAGACAGAGGTCTGGGACGTACTTGAGGATGTAATCAAAGAGCATCCGGTTATGTTAAACCGTGCTCCTACTCTTCACCGTCTTGGTATTCAGGCGTTCGAGCCGATCCTTGTAGAAGGTAAGGCGATCAAGCTTCATCCGCTCGTTTGTACCGCATTCAACGCGGACTTCGATGGAGACCAGATGGCGGTTCACCTTCCGCTTACCATGGAAGCTCAGGCAGAGTGCCGCTTCCTTCTTCTCTCCCCGAACAACCTGTTAAAGCCGTCTGATGGTGGTCCGGTAGCCGTTCCTTCCCAGGATATGGTTCTCGGTATCTACTATCTGACACAGGAGAGACCGGGCGCAAAGGGCGAGGGAATGTTCTTCAAGAGCCCGAACGAAGCACTTCTTGCATATGAGAACGGTGCCGTTACTCTTCACGCAAGAATCAAAGTCCGTGTGACAAAGACTCTTCCGGATGGAAGAACAATGTCTGGTATCGTTGATACAACTGTCGGACGTATCCTCTTCAACGAGATCATCCCACAGGATCTTGGATTTGTAGACAGAACGATCCCGGGCAACGAGTTAAAGCCGGAGATCGATTTCCTCGTAAAGAAGAAACAGTTAAAGCAGATCCTCGAGAAAGTCATCAATACACACGGAGCGATCCAGACAGCGATCACCCTGGACGATATCAAGGCGATCGGTTACAAGTACTCCACAAGAGCAGCTATGACCGTATCCATTTCCGATATGACTGTCCCGGCAACAAAGAAGCAGCTCCTTGCAGACGCAGAAGCTACCGTTGACCGTATCGCTAAGAACTTCCGCCGTGGTCTTATCACAGAGGAAGAGCGTTACAAAGAAGTTATCGATGTATGGAAAGCAACCGATGACCAGTTGACACATGACCTTCTGACAGGTCTTGATAAATACAACAACATCTTCATGATGGCGGACTCCGGAGCCCGTGGTTCCGATAAGCAGATCAAGCAGCTTGCCGGTATGCGAGGACTCATGGCGGATACGACCGGTCACACGATCGAACTCCCGATCAAGTCCAACTTCCGTGAAGGTCTTGACGTACTTGAGTACTTCATCTCCGCACATGGTGCGAGAAAAGGTATGTCCGATACCGCTCTTCGTACAGCCGACTCCGGTTACCTGACAAGACGTCTTGTTGACGTATCCCAGGACCTTATCATCCGTGAGACAGACTGCTGTGAAAGCAAGGGAACGATCCCGTACATGGAGATCGAGGGCTTTACGGACGGTAAAGAGACCATCGAGACGCTGCAGGAGAGATTGACAGGCAGATATATCGCTGAGACGATCACAGATCCGGATACCGGAGAAGTTGTTGTTAAGGCTAACCATATGTGTACACCGAAACGTGCCGCAGCCGTTATCAAGGTTCTTGAGAAGCTCGGCAGAAATACTGTTAAGATCCGTACAGTCCTGACATGTAAGTGCCATATCGGTGTCTGCTCCAAGTGCTACGGCGCAAACATGGCGACAGGCCAGCCGGTACAGGTCGGAGAGGCTGTTGGTATCATTGCCGCACAGTCCATCGGTGAGCCTGGTACACAGCTGACCATGCGTACATTCCACTCCGGCGGTGTTGCCGGCGGCGATATCACACAGGGTCTTCCCCGTGTCGAGGAGCTTTTCGAGGCCAGACGCCCGAAGGGACTTGCGATCATCGCTGAATTCGGTGGTGTTGTTACAATTAAAGATACAAAGAAAAAACGTGAGATCATCGTTACGGACCAGGAGACAGGAAACTCCAAGACTTATCTGATCCCCTATGGTTCCAGAATCAAAGTTGCGGACGGACAGGTTCTCGAGGCCGGCGACGTTCTTACAGAGGGTAGCATCAACCCGCACGACCTGTTAAAGGTTAAGGGCGTTCGTGCCGTACAGGATTACATGATCCGTGAGGTGCAGCGCGTTTACCGCTTACAGGGTGTAGAGATCAACGATAAGCATATCGAGATGATCGTGCGTCAGATGTTAAAGAAGATCCGTGTCGAGGAGAGCGGCGATTCCGACGTTCTTCCGGGCGTATCCATGGATGTTCTTGATTTCAACGAGATGAACGAGGAGCTCATCGCTGCAGGCAAACAGCCGGCAGAGGGCAAACAGGTCATGCTCGGTATCACAAAGGCATCCCTTGCGACCGATTCCTTCTTATCTGCCGCATCCTTCCAGGAGACCACAAAGGTTCTTACTGAGGCTGCGATCAACGGTAAGGTCGATCACCTGATCGGTCTGAAAGAGAATGTTATTATCGGTAAGCTGATCCCGGCTGGTACCGGAATGAAGCGTTACCGCAATATCAAGCTCAGCACAGGCGAGATCGAGGAGAAGAAGCCGGAGCAGGAAGCACCGGTTGCTGAAGAACCGCAGGAGGAGACGGATGCTCCGCTTGAGGAAGCAGATAAGATCATTCTCAACGAGGATGATACACAGGATGTCGATGAGTGATCGGTATTTTGACAAATAAATATATCGGAAAGCTTTCTGGAAACAGGAACTTTTCCGTATGCTGAGGCATATAAGAACAGCGAGGAGAACATGAAAGATCATGTTTTTCCTCGCTGTTTGAGTATACAGATGGTTAGAAGAAAGCAACTTGTAACGATTCGGCGAGCCGATGGGCTTTCTGTGCTGAATGTGAGAAGACCTGAATTACAATTTCTTGATTTTTGGCTTGGCGCGGCAAGTGTGCGGACCGATGGAGGTGTTTTACATGATTACGATACTGTCCGGCTTATTTATTAAAAACAGAGATCAATTCGGGAACAGCGATGTGCGCCGTGCCTACGGCATGCTCTGCAGTATTGTGGGCATCGCGCTCAATGTATTTCTGTTTGCCGGAAAATATCTGGCGGGTGTGATCAGTGGATCCATCGCTATTACGGCGGATGCATTCAATAACCTGTCAGATGCAGGATCATCCTTTATATCTCTTGTGGGATTTAAATTTTCCGGCATGAAGGCTGACGCGGATCACCCCTTTGGACACGGGCGCATCGAGTATGTCTCCGGATTTGGAGTTTCCATGGTCATCATTCTCATGGGAATCGAGCTTTTCAAAACTTCCATAAAGAAGATCTTTCATCCGGAGCCGGTGGAGACAGGCGCTCTGGCGGTGGGGATCCTTGTGGTCTCCATCTGTGTAAAGGGATACATGTGCTTTTACAATCGGACAGTCGGCAAAAAGATCCAGTCGGAGACCATGAAAGCGACGGCTATGGACAGTATGAGCGATTCCATCGCGACAACGGCGGTTCTGATCTCCATGGCTGTGGCCCATGTGACAGGCATTAGTATCGATGGATGGTGCGGCTGCCTGGTGGCATGCTTTGTATTGTATGCAGGATTTGGCGCGGCGAAGGATACCCTGAATCCGCTTCTCGGAGAACCGCCTTCCAGAGAATTTGTAAATGAGATCAGGACGATCGTTATGGCTCATCCTGAGATCCTTGGGATCCATGATCTAGTGGTCCACGATTACGGCCCGGGGAGGCGCATGATATCCCTCCACGGGGAAGTGTCAGGGGATTGCGATATCTTTGAGATCCACGATGTGATCGATCGGATCGAGAAGGAATTGAAGGAAAAACTTGGCTGTGAGGCCGTGATCCACATGGATCCGATCGTCGTGAATAACGAGGCGATCAATGAGACAAAAAAGGAAGTTGTTGACATGATCAACGAACATTTTCCGGGCGTCACCATCCATGATTTCCGCATGATCCAGGGGCCGACTCATACGAACCTGATCTTCGACGCGGTGGTCCCATTCCAGTATGGGAAAACGAACGAAGAGGTAAAACAGGGGATCGAGAAACTGATCTCAGAGAAATGGGATGATTATTACGCAGTCATACAGGCAGAGCAGTCATATCTGGAATAAAGAAAAAAGATTGAATCCGGCAGAGTGTGCAGAAGCGCTTTGCCGGATTTTTGCAGTTAAAGAAAACGTAAGAAGTCTACAGGAAAAAGGGTTTGCGATTGCATGGTTGAACTGCTATACTTGAGATATGGAACTCACGGAAGTATGTGGGCAGATGGGTGACAGAACAGGCGCTCCGGCATCTGGAAACTTGTGCAGATGACCGATGCGGTTGTTGAATTTTAAGGAGGTCTCTCTTATGAAAAAGTGGAAAATGATCCTTACTGCAGCGATGCCGTTAGCAATGGCACTGTCCTTCCCGGCATTCGCGGGCGAATGGCACGAGGATATGAACGGCTGGTGGTATGAGAACGATGACGGTTCCTACTGCCGGAACGGCTGGTACTGGATCGATGGTGATCATGATGGCTGGGCACAGTGCTATTATTTCGGAAATTCCGGTTATCTGCAGATGAATGCCGGATATGCGCAGACAAATACGAGTCATGCGGACGGATATGAGATCGACAAAAATGGTGCCTGGAGCGTAAATGGTGTTACCCAGGTAAAGGCAGTTCCGACCGCTGTCGCGGAGAACGATCCGGAGGCGCTGAAGGTCTATGAGGAAGCACAGCAGCTTAGCGAGTCTCTCCCGAGCGCGAATATCGATGTGGACTATACGATCACCATGTCTTATCTCGGACAGAATATTGATATGTCCATGAATATGAAGCTGATGATGAAAGAGGACGCGAACGGAGACATGCAGTTTGTATGCAAGGGTACCGCGGATACGCTTGGAACCGCAGTGCCGATCGATATGTTCTACACAGACGGATACATGTATGTGAACACTATGGGCATCAAGTACAGGCAGGCCATGGATCTGGAAGCTGCGAAAGCTCAGGCCACACAGATCAACATGGATCTGGATACGGATGTTGTCAAAGGCTTGAGAATGTATACAAGCGGTGACACAAGGAAACTTGCATTCACTATTGATGACCAGAAGATCAACGAGATCCTGACCGCAGTTACCAGCGCGACCGCAGAGACCTACGAGGAGCTTGGGGTCACTCTGGACATGAAGATCAATGAGTCGAACGGCGAGATGACGGTCAACAAGGATGGCTATTGCGAGGCTATGAAGATGTTTATGGACTACGGAATGAGTGTCACAGATCATACAACATCCGAAGCTGATGAGATGAACTATAAGATGGATATCAATATGACATATAAGAATCCGGGCAAGAAAGTTTATTTTGAGATTCCATCTACAGATGGCTACGAAGATATTGCTGTGGCTTATGTGGCAGATGCGGAATAGGGACAGTAAAATCGGGACCGGTCTGGCATGTTAAAAAGTGAAGTGTAAATGGCGCTGGTTTGCGTATGGCTGAGAGGTCATGGCAGATCAGCGCCTTTTTGTGCCACAGGAAATCCCTGTTCACAGATGGAAGCGGCAGGCTTTGCAGAAATGGAGTTTCAACTGTAATGAGATCTGCCCGTTACTGCGTCTGGGAGAATAGCAGATTGGAGCATCTCTCATATATTAAGATAGAAGAAACAGGACAAAGAGGGAGAGATTATGGTATCCATCAGCCTATGCATGATCGTGCGCAATGAGGAAAAGGTCCTCGGAAGATGCCTGTCCTGCGTGCGGGGATTTGCGGATGAGATCATAATTGTGGACACGGGATCTACGGACCGGACGAAGGAGATCGCATTTTCTTTTACGGACAAGGTTTATGATTTTAAATGGAAGGATGACTTTGCAGCGGCGAGAAATTTTGCTTTTTCCAGGGGAACGGGGGATTACCTGTTCTGGCTGGATGCAGATGATGTGATAAGGCAGGAAGAGTGGAGAAAACTGATGGATCTGAAAAGACGGCTGGATATGGAACGGCCGGATGTAGTGATGATGAAATACGCGGTTGGATATGACGGGGATGGCGCACCGTCATTTTTCTTTTATAGAGAACGCCTTTTAAGACGGTGCGGAAAAGCCGTATGGAAAGGGCGCATCCATGAGGCGGTGGAACCCTTTGGAAAAGTAGTGCGGGAAGATATCATGATCGAGCACCGGAAAGTGGGGACAGGGGATCCGGATAGGAATCTTCGGATATTTGAGCAGATGCTCCGGGAGAAGGGGAAACTATCTCCGCGGGATCAGTATTATTACGGAAAGGAATTATATTACCACAGAAGATACCGGGATGCCGCTTCCGTATTTTCGGAATATCTGGAACTGCCGGATGGCTGGCGGGAAGACCGGGTGGATGCCTGCAGGCATGGGGCGTACTGTATGTACCGGATCGGAGATCGGGACCGGGCACTAAAGTTTCTGCTTTCCGGACTTTCTGAGGGGATCCCGAAGCCGGAGCTCTGCTGTGATCTCGGATGGTGGTTCTTCTCGGCCAGGCGCTATCGCGACGCAATTTTCTGGTACGGGCAGGCAGTCCGGACCGGAAGGTGGACCGGGGAGGACGGTTTCGTGATGCCGGAGTGCCGGGGATATATTCCGTATCTGCAGATGTGTGTCTGCTACGACAGGCTGGGGGAATGGAAAACGGCGGAACGGTATAATGAGCTGGCGGAGAGGTGCCGGCCGGGGACGGAGACATGCCAGTTAAACAGGAAATATTTTGAGAAAAGAAAAGTGCAGCAAATTGAACGGAGACAGAGAGGTGACAGCCGGAGTTTTGGACAAAAAATCGCAGAAGTAGCAGTTTCGGACGGGCAGCATAGATTATAGTAAGCGAACAACCTGTATGGGATGTCCGCAAGGAAAATATGCTGAAAGGGGAATTGATCATGCGCAATTATGAATATGATTTCTGGGAGAACGAGGACTGCAGAGCAGAGAACTGCCGGGGTGGAGACGAGAGAGGACACTGGGATGGGAACTGTTGCTGTGGCCGAGACGGAAGAGACCGCTGGGACGGAACGCAGGGCTGTGGCGGAGATGGAAGAGGTGGCTGCGGTGGGAATTGTGGCTGCGGAGGAAACAGAAGAGGCGGCTGTGGTGGAAATTGCGGAAGCGGCTGGGGATATGGCTGGAGACACGGAACCTGCTGCTGCCGGGGACCGCAGGGTCCGAGAGGCCCTCAGGGATGCCCGGGGCCTGAAGGACCGAGAGGTCCACAGGGGTTTCCGGGATTTGACGGAGCGCCGGGAGCGACAGGCCCGATGGGCCCGATGGGACCGGCAGGAGCGCCGGGAGTGACAGGGCCGATGGGCCCGATGGGTCCGGCAGGAGCAGTGGGAGCGACAGGTCCGATGGGTCCGGCAGGAGCGCCGGGAGCGACAGGTCCGATGGGCCCGATGGGTCCGGCAGGAGCAGTGGGAGCGACAGGTCCGATGGGCCCGATGGGACCGGCAGGAGCAGTGGGAGCGACAGGTCCGATGGGTCCGATGGGTCCGGCAGGAGCAGTGGGAGCGACAGGTCCGATGGGCCCGATGGGTCCGGCAGGAGCAGTGGGAGCGACAGGTCCGATGGGCCCGATGGGTCCGGCAGGAGCAGTGGGAGCGACAGGTCCGATGGGCCCGATGGGTCCGGCAGGAGCAGTGGGAGCGACAGGTCCGATGGGCCCGATGGGTCCGGCAGGAGCAGTGGGAGCGACAGGTCCGATGGGCCCGATGGGTCCGGCAGGAGCAGTGGGAGCGACAGGTCCGATGGGCCCGATGGGTCCGGCAGGAGCAGTGGGAGCGACAGGTCCGATGGGCCCGATGGGTCCGGCAGGAGCAGTGGGAGCGACAGGTCCGATGGGCCCGATGGGTCCGGCAGGAGCAGTGGGAGCGACAGGTCCGATGGGCCCGATGGGTCCGGCAGGAGCAGTGGGAGCGACAGGTCCGATGGGCCCGATGGGTCCGGCAGGAGCAGTGGGAGCGACAGGTCCGATGGGCCCGATGGGTCCGGCAGGAGCAGTGGGAGCGACAGGTGCGATGGGCCCGATGGGTCCGGCAGGAGCAGTGGGAGCGACAGGTGCGATGGGTCCACAGGGGCCAACCGGTCCGACAGGTCCCGCAGGGACAGTGACAGCGGCCGCTCCGGTGGCAAATGCCACAGACTCGGAGAACGTGGTGAATCAGTTTAATGAATTACTTGCAAATCTGAGAACGGCTGGACTTCTGGCACCCAATCCCTAACGAAGGATAGATTAAAAGAGGAGACCGCAGATGCGGTCTCCCTCAGGATCGAAAGAGATTTGTAACGGTTCAGCCCGGGAGCGGTATCGTTCCAGAATGTGTATCGGATGTGGACTAAATCGCATCGGGGGGGATCAAATCGCACCGGGGGTCTTGCATGAAAATTTCTGGTATGGTAAAATCCTGTCTGAAAATATACAGTGCTTGTAACAGTTCAGTACCTTTGCAGTTGCGGGCAAAAATCTATTCCGGACCGGCTGTGCGATGGGATTATTGACACTGCCGGAACGCAGAAGGAGGAAAAAGTCATGAAAGAAACATGGAACGTCCTCGACCCGGACGAGTATGTAAAACACAATCCATTTATGGGATATACCAATATGAAGATTGAAAAGATCTCCCCGGAATGCAGTGAGATCAGTATGAAGATCACTCACGGCGTGACAAACCTGATGGGCATGGTCCATGGCGGAATGCTCTATGCTCTGGCAGATGTGGTAACAGGCCTCACGGCCAGAGCCGACGGAAGAAAATATGTGACCCAGAGTGCCCATATAAACTTTATCCGGAACGTATCGGAAGGAACGGTCTATGCAAAAGGCATCTTGATCCGCCGCGGCAGATCCATCACAATCGTCCGCAGTGAAGTGACAGATGAAAAGGGAGATCTTCTCGCTGATGTGACCGTGGACATGTTCTGTCTTGGAGAGTAGTCTCCTGGCAGGAGAAAAACAGGCCAAACCTGTCAAAATCACAAGAGATAAATTTGAGACAACTCATCCAGGCGTGTCATGATCGAAAAACGCCGTATTTTCAAAGAAAATTTAAGGTTTCTCCTTGACATGCAGAAAAACTCTGTATATAATAATGGGGCGTGCATCGGGTACGTCCCGTTTTTTGTGCGCATAAAGGCTGAAAGCAGCAACCAACAGTCAATATCACAGGAGGTGAAAAGAATGCCAACATTTAACCAGTTAGTAAGAAAAGGTAGAGAGACTACTGTAAAGAAATCTACAGCTCCGGCACTCCAGAAAGGATACAATTCCCTTCATAAGAAAGCCACAGATACATCTGCTCCGCAGAAGAGAGGTGTATGCACAGCTGTTAAGACTGCAACTCCTAAGAAGCCGAACTCCGCTCTTAGAAAGATTGCCAGAGTACGTCTTTCCAACGGTATTGAAGTAACAAGCTATATCCCGGGTGAGGGACATAACCTTCAGGAGCACTCCGTTGTTCTGATCCGTGGTGGTCGTGTTAAGGACCTTCCGGGTACCAGATACCACATCATCAGAGGTACTCTTGATACTGCAGGCGTTGCCAACAGAAGACAGGCTCGCTCCAAGTACGGCGCAAAGAGACCGAAAGATAAAAAATAATTGCGAAGCAATTATTGCTACTCAAACGTAGCGAAGCGGAGTTCGAGTTTCCCGTCTTAAGTGGCGGTCGATAGAAACTTGAACAACCGCATAGGGATCACTAACAGGAATAAAGTGAATGCGTACAACGCATATTAGTGCCGGTGGTATTTGACCTGTGGTTGCAGGAGATAGATAGAAAACCGCGCGCGAACACATTTTATGGAAACATGTGAGTACCGATGATATAATTTTTATAATTAAGGAGGGAAGTAACGTGCCACGTAAAGGACATACTCAGAAAAGAGACGTATTAGCAGACCCGCTTTACAGCAACAAAGTTGTAACCAAGCTGATCAACAACATCATGCTTGATGGTAAGAGGGGCGTTGCTCAGAAAATTGTTTACGGCGCTTTCGAAGAGGTCGCTGAGAAGACCGGTAAGGACGCTGTAGAAGTATTCGAAGAGGCTATGAACAACATCATGCCGGTTCTCGAGGTTAAGGCAAAACGTATCGGTGGTGCAACATACCAGGTACCGATCGAGGTTAAGCCGGAGAGAAGACAGGCATTAGGCCTTCGCTGGATCACTCTCTATTCCCGTAAGAGAAGCGAGAAGACCCAGGTAGAGAGACTTGCAAACGAGATTATGGATGCAGCTAACAACACTGGCGCATCTGTAAAGAAGAAAGAGGAAATGCATAAGATGGCTGAGGCTAACAAGGCATTTGCTCACTACAGATTCTAATAGGAGGAAAGATCCTTGGCTGGAAGAGAATATCCGTTAGAGAGAACCAGAAATATCGGAATCATGGCTCATATCGATGCTGGTAAGACAACAACGACAGAGCGTATCCTTTATTATACTGGTATTAACTATAAGATCGGTGATACTCACGAAGGTACAGCTACCATGGACTGGATGGAGCAGGAGCAGGAGAGAGGTATCACGATCACATCCGCAGCTACGACTTGTCACTGGACTCTTCAGGAAAAGACAAAGCCGAAGGCTGGCGCACTTGAGCACCGTATCAACATCATCGATACACCAGGCCACGTAGACTTCACTGTTGAGGTTGAGCGTTCCCTCCGTGTACTTGATGGCGCTGTTGGCGTTTTCTGTGCAAAGGGTGGTGTAGAGCCGCAGTCCGAGAACGTATGGCGTCAGGCTGATACCTACAACGTACCGAGAATGGCATTCATCAACAAGATGGATATCCTTGGGGCAAACTTCTACGGCTGTGTAGATCAGATCCGTACAAGACTTGGCAAGAACGCGATCTGCATCCAGCTCCCGATCGGTAAGGAAGACGAGTTCAAGGGAATCATCGACCTCTTCGAGATGAAGGCTTACATCTACAATGATGATAAGGGCGATGATATCTCCGTAACAGACATTCCGGAAGATATGGCAGATGATGCAGAGCTTTACCACAGCGAACTCGTTGAGAAGATCTGCGAGCTCGATGATGACCTCATGATGCAGTATCTTGAGGGTGAGGAGCCGACCGTTGATGAGATGAAGAAGGTTCTTCGTAAAGCAACCTGCGAGTGTCAGGCAATTCCGGTATGCTGCGGTACAGCATACAGAAACAAAGGCGTACAGAAGCTCCTTGATGCGATCATCGAGTACATGCCGTCTCCGCTTGACATCCCGCCGATCAAGGGCGTTGACCTTGAGGGCAACGAAGTAGTTCGTCATTCTTCCGATGATGAGCCGTTCTCCGCACTTGCATTCAAGATCATGACAGACCCGTTCGTAGGTAAGCTTGCATTCTTCCGTGTTTACTCCGGAACAATGAACTCCGGTTCCTACGTATTAAACGCAACAAAAGATAAAAAAGAGCGTGTTGGCCGTATCCTTCAGATGCATGCAAACAAGAGACACGAGCTTGACAAGGTTTACTCCGGTGATATCGCCGCTGCAGTTGGATTCAAGTCCACAACAACTGGTGATACAATTTGTGACGAGCAGCATCCGGTAATCCTTGAGTCCATGGTATTCCCGGAGCCGGTTATCGATATCGCAATCGAGCCGAAGACAAAAGCCGGACAGGATAAGATGGGCGAGGCTCTTGCAAAGCTTGCTGAAGAGGACCCGACATTCCGTGTTCATACTGATACAGAAACAGGCCAGACCATCATCTCCGGTATGGGTGAGCTGCATCTGGAAATCATCGTTGACCGTCTCCTTCGTGAATTCAAGGTAGAGGCTAACGTTGGTGCTCCGCAGGTTGCTTATAAAGAGACAATGACTAAGGCTGTTGACGTAGACAGCAAGTACGCGAAGCAGTCTGGTGGTCGTGGACAGTACGGTCACTGTAAAGTACACTTCACACCGATGGATCCGAACGGCGAAGAGACATTCAAGTTCACTTCTTCCGTTGTCGGCGGTGCTATTCCGAAGGAATACATTCCGGCTGTCGGCGAAGGTATCGAAGAGGCTACAAAGGCCGGTATCCTTGGCGGATTCCCGGTACTCGGCGTAGCTGCAGATGTATATGATGGATCTTACCATGAGGTCGACTCTTCCGAGATGGCATTCCACATCGCTGGTTCCATGGCATTCAAGGATGCTATGGCGAAAGGTAACCCGGTACTTCTTGAGCCGATCATGAAGGTAGAGGTTACAATGCCTGAGGAGTACATGGGCGACGTTATCGGTGACGTTAACGCACGTCGTGGACGTATCGAGGGTATGGAAGATATCGGCGGCGGCAAGATGGTTAAGGCATATGTTCCGCTTGCTGAGATGTTCGGCTACTCCACAGACCTTCGTTCCAGAACACAGGGTCGTGGTAACTACTCCATGTTCTTCGAGAAGTACGAGCAGGTACCGAAGAGCGTTCAGGAGAAGATCATCGCTGAGAGAAAGGGCGCTGCGAAATAATCCCACGGGATTATTTCCGGTTTCCTCTTGCATATAGCAAGAATAGGCTTGAAAAACTTTTTCGAATGGAATATAATAGTATTCAGCCTAAGTTAAATATGATAGCCCAATGGGCGCAAAATTAAGGAGGACGTTTTAAAATGGCAAAAGCTAAGTTTGAAAGAACCAAACCGCATTGTAACATTGGTACCATTGGACACGTTGACCATGGTAAAACAACATTAACAGCAGCAATCACAAAAGTTCTTGCAGCAAGAGTTGCAGGTAACACAGCTGAGAACTTTGAAGATATCGATAAAGCTCCGGAAGAGAGAGAACGTGGTATCACAATCTCCACAGCTCACGTTGAGTATCAGACAGAGAAGAGACACTATGCACACGTTGACTGCCCAGGCCATGCTGACTATGTAAAGAACATGATCACTGGTGCTGCTCAGATGGATGGTGCTATCCTCGTTGTAGCTGCTACTGATGGTGTTATGGCTCAGACAAGAGAGCACATCCTGCTTTCCCGTCAGGTAGGCGTACCGTACATCGTAGTATTCATGAACAAGTGCGATATGGTTGACGATCCGGAGCTTCTTGAGCTCGTAGAGATGGAGATCAGAGATCTTCTTAACGAGTACGAGTTCCCGGGCGATGACACTCCGATCATCCAGGGTTCCGCTCTTAAGGCTCTTGAGGATCCGAACGGTGAGTGGGGCGACAAGATCATGGAACTTATGGACGCTGTAGATAGCTACATTCCGGATCCGGTTCGTGACACAGATAAGCCGTTCCTTATGCCGATCGAGGATGTATTCACAATCACAGGTCGTGGTACAGTTGCTACAGGCCGTGTAGAGCGTGGTACTCTTAAACTCAACGATGAGGTTGAGATCGTTGGTATTCACGAGGAGACTCGTAAGACAGTTGTAACTGGTATCGAGATGTTCCGTAAGCTCCTTGACCAGGCTCAGGCTGGTGATAACATCGGTGCTCTTCTTCGTGGTGTTCAGAGAACAGAGATCCAGAGAGGTCAGTGTCTTGTTAAACCGGGTTCCGTAACCTGCCACAAGAAATTCACAGCTCAGGTTTACGTTCTTACTAAAGACGAGGGTGGCCGTCATACACCGTTCTTCAACAACTATCGTCCGCAGTTCTACTTCAGAACAACAGACGTTACAGGCGTTTGCGAGCTTCCGGAAGGTACAGAGATGTGCATGCCGGGCGACAACGTTGAGATGACAATCGAGCTTATCCATCCGGTAGCTATGGAGCAGGGTCTTCGTTTCGCTATCCGTGAGGGCGGCAGAACTGTTGGTTCCGGTAGAGTTGCTACAATCATCGAGTAATCGGATATAATACAGAGGTGCAAAAAGTTTTTCATGAGGAGCTCAGGAAGGAGTTTACTCATTCCTGGGCGGATCGTGAAATAACTTTTTATAGCGCTGTTAAGCGCGGCTTCTTGGACGCAAAGCGGACAAGAAGATGACACCGGAAAAAAATAAATATAGTATCTCCGTGAGATATTTGTGTCCAAGCGTAAGAGACCCGCAGAACTTTGTTCTGCGGGTTTTTCTGTTACAAAAACAATATATGCTATGTTAGCAGTACCGAATTTGTGATTTTGCCGTAAACGAAAAGATTACATGCACCTAACTGATTTTACGCTTGACTAACCAATAGTTTGAGGAGTATTCTATAAAAAGAAGATACAAAATGAATAAATTCATATAAATTTACAGACAATATCCGATAAAACAATTGTAAAGCATAGGATCAGGGGGCGTTATTATGCAGGCTTTATCAACGGCAAAATCAGGGGAACGTTATACAATTAAGTGGATGCTCGGAAACCAGAAGGTGATGGATTTTCTTCATCGCCACGATTTCTGCGAGGGAAACCCGATCGATGTGATCCTGCGGAACAATGACTGGATGATCATTGGAAATGACATGTGCAGAGTCGCGATCGGATGTGAAGTTGCGGATAGAATCCAGGTTTAAGGTTTTTGAAAGATAAATAAAGAATGGGATCTTCGATAAAAGAAGGTGTGGCGGACAGAGAAAAAAGGTCTGGCGCACCTTTTATATTGCCATGCATCTGGAAAAAGCTGCCGGTGGCAGGTTCTGTAGCCAGGAAAGTCGGGAAAAGTTCTTCCCGCCGGGAAACTGGATGACAATCCCGCCGCCTTATGATATGCTTGAGGAAGAATAAGGATCAGGAGGACGTTTAGATGGTGAATATATACGGAACGCTGGGACCGGCGTGCGCAAGCGAGAAGGTGCTGGCGGAGATGTTTTCACTGGGAATG
Source organism: Clostridium sp. AM25-23AC (assembly GCF_003435125.1). Lineage (NCBI taxonomy): Bacteria > Bacillati > Bacillota > Clostridia > Eubacteriales > Clostridiaceae > Clostridium > Clostridium sp. AM25-23AC. The sequence continues at coordinate 83,340 of NZ_QWGI01000006.1, forward strand.
ACAGGAATGCGGCTGAACCTGTCCCATGTTACGCTCGCAGAGTCAGGGGATCTGATTGGAAAGATGAAGCGCGCAGCAGAAAAATGCGGGGTAAAACCGCTGCTTCTCGTGGACCTTCAGGGACCGGAACTGCGAACCGGAACCATCTCTGAGCCTGTTTCGTTGAAGAATGGGGATATTGTAGAGATATGCGGAATCCCAGAAAAAGTGAAGGATTCCTCAGTAAGTGGGGCAGATAGAAAAGAAATCGCACAGAAATCTGAAAATAAAGATATCGAGAAAATACCAGCTGAGAAAAATACATTTGGAAAAGGTTCTGGAAACGCTGATCGGTCCCAAAATAAACGTGACCATGTGAAAGCACCTGGAGAGTATGCGAAGATCATGCTGCCGGAACTCACCTTCCCATACCTGATTCCGGGTCAGGAAGTTCTTCTGGACGATGGGAAGATCCATTTAAAAATTGTGGAAAAAGCGGAAAATGTGACCGAGAATGGTGGAGAAAACACTCAGGAAAAGCGTTATTTCGCAAAGGTCCTCTGGGGCGGTCTCCTAAAGAGCAGAAAGAGCGCGGCTCTTCCGGGCGCGAAGATCTATCCGCCGACGCTGACAAATTCTGACCTTGCAAACATTAAGATCGCAAAAGAGATGGGCGTGACCGGTGTCATGCAGCCATTTGTGAGAGATCACAGTGACTTGGAGTGCGTAAAAGAGGCGCTTCGGGAGGCGGGAGCGGAGGATATCAGGCTCTTCGCGAAGATCGAAAACATGGATGGCGTCCGGAAACTGGAGAAACTTCTTCCGGCGGCGGATGAGATCGTGATCGCCAGGGGTGACCTTGGAAATGCCGTTCATCTCTGGGACCTTCCGGGTGTCCAGCGCCAGATCTCCGAGAAGTGCCGGGCGGCGGGAAAGCCGTTCATGGTAGTGACCCAGATGCTGGCCTCCATGGAGCGCAGCCCTGTCCCGACCCGTGCGGAGGTAAATGATATCTTCCATGCTGTGATGGATGGCGCTGCTTCAATCATGGTGACAGGGGAGACTGCGGTCGGAGATTACCCGGTGGAAGTCATCCGGTATATGGTGAATACGGTGAGAAGCGCGGAGAAGAAAAAAATAGATAAATAATTGCAATTGTTTAACAAATTGATGCACTTGACGTGCGAAAAATCCAGAAAGAAAAAATAAGTAGAACGACTAGAAAGCGAAAAAATACGTTCCATCTACGGCAGGTACGATTCTTTCATCCAGAGCTTAGAAAGAACCGCTGGCACACCGGGATGGAACGTATTTTTAAATGGGTGATGTAAGGGCGGAGCGTGCGGAAGACGAACTGGCTGGTCTCATGGGTGACCGGGATGTGGGAGAGATCTACGAGAAGACCGAAATTGTTGTGGGTCATCCGCATCTCGGCGCCGAATTTTGCCGCGTATGGAGCCGGTTCCATGAGGGAGGCTTTGTCGGGAAAACTCATCCATTGGAGCGCACCGACGCGGAAATATTTGTGGATCGATTCATTCATAATTTTAAATGTAGTTCAGTATCGTAAGGAACGGAACATTTCCTTTCTCCTGGATAGCAAATGACGACAGGAATTTTTGAAATGAAATGTCACAGGAAATTCCAGATAATTTCCTGTGACACAGTGGCGCTAAAAAGCCTGATATGCCCAGTCAAAATTATTTCATGTTCACTACATGAACCGGTTTTCCGTTTAAGAACGCCCGGATATTCTCCACAGTGCAGTCCATGATCCGCCTGCGGCTTTCCTTCGGAGCCCATGAAATATGCGGGGTGATGATGCAGTTTGGAGCTTTTAAGAGCGGGTTGTCAGCCTTGATCGGCTCAGTGGAAACGACATCGAGACCGGCGGCAGCGACTTTGCCGGAAGCAAGCGCTTCTACGAGGTCCACCTCGTTGACAAGCTGCCCGCGGGCATTGTTCAGAAGAATCACGCCGTCCTTCATTTTCGCGATATTTTCCCGGTTGATGAGTCCTGCGTTTTCCGGTGTCAGATTGCAGTGCAGGGAGATCACGTCAGCCTTCGCGAAAAGCTCATCCTGGGTAACGTAATCCGCGATCGCGCGGCCGGATTCATTCGGGTAGAGGTCATAGGCGATGACGTTCATGCCGAGAGCTTTCGCGATGCGTCCCTCAGCCTGACCGATGCGCCCGAAGCCGATGATGCCCATGGTCTTTCCCTCCAGCTCGATCAGCGGATAGTCCCAGTAGCACCAGTCAATGCTTTCAGCCCATTTTCCTTCATGGACAGTCTTGTCATGGTGGCCGATGTGATGGCAGACCTCAAGGAGAAGAGCGATGGAGAACTGACTGACAGAGGCGGTTCCGTATGTCGGAACATTCACAACAGGAATTCCCTTTTCAGCGGCGTAGTTATAGTCGATGACATTGTAGCCGGTGGCGAGAGCCGCGATCAGCTTGATACGCGGACACTTGTCGATGGTCTCACGGGAGATCGGGGTCTTATTTGTGATGATAATCTCGGCATCACCGATACGTTCAGTGATCAGAGGTGATTCTGTGAAGGAAGTTCTGTCATAGACGGTGAGGTCACCGAATTCTTTTAACGCGTCCCAGCTTAAATCGCCCGGGTTTTCTGTATATCCATCTAAAACTACAAGCTTCATATATAATCGTCTCCTTTTTTGAAAAAATTGTGGGCAGATAAAACACAGAAGCAGATAAAACACAGAAGAGTATCCGCCAAAAGGCTCAGAAAGTGAAAATATAAGTTTCATGCACCTGATTTGAGGCTGATAAAAATTTTGAGTCCCCAATTCCCGGTAGTCTTTCTCGGTCATGAAGTGCCTACAGGTTATAAAAACCATCGAAAGAAATCAAAGACCGCTATATTTATCTTAAATTTCCAATTTGAAACAGTCTAAGCACATTCTCAGCAGTATTCAGCAGATTCTCCTCCGCATGACTCATCACATCCTCCAACGACATGACGCCCGGAACCGTGTCGAAGATCGCATCGATCCCGAAATTATAAAGCGTTTCGCATCCGTCGCCTTTCGCCCCGGCGATGGCAACCACCGGCACATTCCGGACTTTTTTGGCGCGTTCAGCGACACCGACAGGAACTTTTCCCAGCGCGGACTGGAAGTCAATCCGTCCTTCGCCCGTAATTACAAGGTCCGCCTGCTTCACATGCTCATCGAAATCCGTGAGATCCAGAACCAGGTCGATTCCCGAGCAGATCGTCACCGGGAAATACGGGAGAATTCCGCAGAGCAGGCCGCCTGCCGCTCCGCTCCCGTCGGTGTCGGCGGCAGCGCAGTGGAGTTTATCCTTCAAAACTGCGGCATAGTGAGCGAGCGCCGCGTCAAGAATCTTCACCTGCTCCTCATCAGCCCCTTTCTGAGGTCCGAACACGGCAGCTGCTCCGAGGGCTCCGCAAAGGTGATTTTTTACATCGCAGGCAACCAAAAACTTGCATCCGGCGGCTTCCCTCAAAAGCCCATCCGTGGAGATCGAGGCAAGTTCCCTTAAGTGGACACCGCCTGGTTCCAGTTCCTTCCCATCCTTATCGAGAAACGAGATTCCAAGGGCGCCTGCCAGCCCGGCGCCGCCGTCGGTGGTGGCGCTTCCGCCGAGACCTAAGATGATCTTTTTAACTCTATGTTCCAGGGCGTGACGGATCAGCTCGCCCGTTCCAAAGGTGGACGCGTGCAGGGCATCCCGCTCCTCAGGTTTTAATAAGGTAAGTCCGGACGCCGCAGCGGTCTCGATCACGGCGCTGCCGTCCGGGAGAAGTCCATACTCGGCGGTTATTGGGCGCCCCAAAGGATCATGGGCAGGAACGCTGACTTTTGTTCCTCTCATGGCAGCAACCAAGGCATCAACGGTTCCCTCTCCGCCGTCAGCGACAGGAATCTTTGTGATGGTCACATCCGGGATTACATTTTTTGCGGCACGTTCAATGGTATCGGTCACTTGTCTGGCAGAGCAGCTTCCTTTAAAGGAATCTGCGGCGATCAGTATGTTCATGTTCCATTCCTCCCTTGTATACACAGTAGAACCACTGTATTGAGTGGCTGATAAAGCATGGATTTTAAGTCGAGAGCTTATACTTTCCGGTTAGTTCCGTATAGGAACAGGCTATTGAAATATTATCATTATAACAGAAAATCAGGATACGAACATGTACCCTGATCAACTTACTGAAAAATATCGTTACAGTTCAGCCATTACATCTTCTTGTTTTCATATTCATGAAAACAAGAAGCTTGGTGGTTCCACCATATGCTGATTTGGATGAAAAAGTGCTTATGCAAGCAAGCTTGCAACACACTTTCTCATTCAAACCAGCGCATGGCTGAACTGTAACAAAATATCCGTTTTTTGTATGAAAGACTGAACTCACACAGACATGATTTTACAGATAAAGCAGTTTCAAATTGTGAAAGATGGAGTCTGCGGAGAACCGTGAATCGACGGTTTAGTATGTATCTAACGGCGGCTCAACAGAATCCGGCAGCGGGCAGGTATAGTGTCCACCGTTTCTCTTGTGGAGTTCTTTCTTTGCGGCTTCGATCACATCCGGGCGGTCCATGGTGCGGATGCAGGAGAGAGCCAGGACTTTTGCTGCGGTCAGGAGTCCCTTGTGGGCTAACGGGCTGCAGGACTGGGCAACCATCTGCCAGGAGTGTCCGACATTTCCGATACATGCGGTGGCAATATTGATATTTAAGGTAGGGGCGGCGTATCCGACATCACCCACATCTGTAGAGCCGGCGGTCAGCTTGATCTTATCCGGGTTGAACGGGTGGATCTCGGAATCCAGCGGCCTTTCAAGAATCTCCTCTAAGCGGTCTTCCCCGTAAGTCTCAATGATCTGGGATTTGATGTTTTCCAGGGTGGTCGCCGGGTAGGTATTTAAGAATTCCTTTGCCATCCTGTAATCCGCGTCATCCCATTTCGGAGCGCCGACTTCCTGTAAACACTCGTCCGCAACCGCCGCCAGGGCGTTGTTTGGAAGATATTCGGTGAACGCCATGGAAAGCTCGCACTCAAAGGTGGTATCGGTCATGATGGATGCGCCGCGGGCAACATTTTTTACGCGCTCGAAGAGCTCTTTTACCTGGTAGACCCACGGAGAGCGGACCTCATAGCGGATCGTCGCGTGATCCTGTACGACGTTCGGGGCGGTTCCGCCGGCATCGATGTAAGCGTAGTGGATTCTCGCTTCCGGGATCATGTGCTCTCTCAGGTAGTTGCAGCCCACGTTCATGAGTTCAACGGCGTCCAGGGCACTTCTTCCGAGGTATGGGGTTGCGCCTGCGTGGGACGCAACACCCTTAAAATAGAAGTTTGCGCCCATGATGGCGTTGCTGTGATTGCACTCGACGGCGTTCTTTGTTGCCGGGTGCCAGGAGTATACGAAATCGACATCGTCGAACATGCCTGCGCGGGCCATGAACTGCTTGGAACCTGCGCCTTCTTCAGCCGGGCAGCCGAAGTAGATGATGGTTCCGTCCTTCTTGTTGGCGATCAGGTATTCCCTGACAGCCAGGGCAGCGGCGAGAGCGCCGGTACCGAGCGCGCAGTGGCCGCAGCCATGTCCCGGAGCGCCTTCCTTTAAAGGTTCCTTGTGCGGGTCAGCGGCCTTCTGGCTTAAGGAAGACAGGGCATCATACTCGCCGAGGATTCCCATGACAGGTTTTCCTGTTCCGTAGGAAAAGGTTCCGGTAAAGCAGGTCGGGATTCCGGCATCGCCTTCCGTCAAGGCAAAGCCCTCTTCTTTTAAGATTGATTTTAACAGGGCAGCCGATTTTGTCTCATGGAACGCCAGCTCGGCATACTCCCAGATCTTATCGTTGGCATCCAGGATCTTCGCGGATTTTTCGTCGATCACGCGGGTGAGAAATTCCAGGTCTTTATTCATGTGAGATTCCGTCCTTTCTGAAAATGTTGGATGGCGAGTGGGAAAAACATTTCTTTCGCACTGCGCTGTGATATAGAGTTAGTTTACAACAGTTTGCTGAAAAGTACAATGGAAAAAGGAGTCTTGCGGAAAATTTTCTGCGAAGTTTTGTCCTCTGTTCCGGGCGGTCGTGCGGCAATTCTGCGGCAGGTATTTACCATGCAAGGAAAGGCATGGTATAATGGGCGTTAACAAAGAAGCTAAAACTCGGGAACGCAGACTGCCGAAAGGCGGCGGAATGGGCTGCGCATTCTGGCAGATAATAGAAATACAGGAGGGAAAATTATGCCAAAGCTGATCTATGTGGCGGATGATGAAAAAAACATTTGTTTTCTGATAGAAAATTTCCTGGAAAAAGAGGGATATGAGGTGGAGTGCTTCGGGGATGGCGAGTCCCTTCTTGACGCGTTCCAGAAAAAAGCGCCGGATCTCTGCATCCTCGATATCATGATGCCGGGGATGGATGGCCTCACGGTCTGCACCCAGATCCGGAAGACGAGCCATGTTCCGATCATCATTGTCTCTGCAAAGGATTCCCCGTTAGACCGGATCACCGGAATCACTCTCGGAAGCGACGATTACATGGTAAAACCGTTCCTGCCGCTGGAACTTGTGACGAGAGTCAAGGCGTTATTCCGCCGCGTGGACACATTCTCCGGACAGGAGGAAGAGGCGAAGGATTCCTATGAGATCGGGGATATCAAGCTCTACCCGAAGCGCCGTGCCGCGAAGTTAAAGGACGAAGATTTTGCCCTGACACCGCTGGAATTCGACTTCCTGTGCCATATGCTGGAGCGCCAGGAACATGCGGCGAGCCGTGATGACCTGTTAAAATCTCTCTGGAAGGTGGACAGCAGGGAAGTTGACACCCGCGCCGTGGATGACATGGTGAAGCGTCTCAGGAAGAAACTGAAGGACCAGAAGAGCACCGTGAAGATCGAGACCGTATGGGGCTACGGATTCCGCCTGACGAGTGGAGGAGAGGCATGAAATTAAGTATCCGGATGAAGATATTCCTTCCGGTGATGCTTCTTCTGATCGCGTTCCCGGTTGCGGCGTGGTTCGTGTTCAGCTATGCGCTGGACGGACATATGAACTACAACGCGAAGCGTGACCTGGGGCAGATGGTGAAGACGGTGGAGGAATTGGCGGACGAGTACAGGAACCTGGACGTGCCGGACGAGACAAATGCGCAGGATGACAGGAGAAGTCTCCTAAATGCCCTGCGGAACGCGGCCCAGACGGAGTCCGGGGAGTCGAAGATGCTGGTGATCGGAAACAAGTACCGGGTGCTGTATCCGAAAAACTATGATGACCAGCCGGAGATGACCCAGATGTACTCGGAGTTCCTGACGAGAATGACCGGAAATGATCCGGCGTTCGAGAGCGGGGAGATCACGGAGGAGACCATCGGTGACACAAAATATATGCTCTATTTCCTGGATGTGGGTCAGAATCGGCCCGGTCATGTCCAGAATGTGCTCTTATACTGTCCGATCCACGATACCAGCGTGATCTTAAATGAGGTGTCGAGACTGGTGTTCATGATCATGGGAGCGATGGCGGGCGTGTCCATTGTGCTGTTCTGGTTCGTCGCGGGAAGTATTTCGACTCCGGTGAGCCGTCTCTGCGAAGCAGCCCGGGGAATCGGTGAGAAGAAGTTTAAGAAAGTCGAGACCGGAACCAACGTAAAGGAGCTCTACGAGCTGGAAAATGAGATCAACCAGATGCAGGATAACCTCTTAAAGGCGGACGAGGCGGAGCGTGTGTTTTTCCAGAACGCGTCCCATGAGCTCAGAACGCCGCTTATGTCCATCAGCGGTTATGCCCAGGGAATCCAGAGAGGTGTCTTTGAGGACGTCTCTCAGGCAGCAGGCGTGATCCTGGACGAGAGCAGCCGCCTGACGGAAGTTGTTGACGGGATCCTGACGTTGACGAGAATGGACCAGATGCGGTACCAGGTTGTGCCGGTGGAGATGGGGATCCGGGAGTACATCGAGGACCAGATCGAGCGCCTCGAGGGACTTGCGTACCAGAAAAAAATAAAATTGGAATTTTTGCCGGGGGATGAGCATAAGATTATCTCGGATGTGATGCTTTTAGGCCGGGCGTTCTCGAATGTGACATCAAACTGTATCCGCTACGCTAAGGAGATGGTCTGGATCTCAGTGGAGGAGAACGGGGAGCAGCTAAAGATCACGATCCGGGACGACGGGCCGGGAATCCTAGAAGACGATCTTCCTCATCTGTTCGATCGCTTTTATAAAGGGAAGAACGGAAATCACGGGCTGGGGCTTTCCATCGCAAAACGCTCCATGGAGTACATGGGAGGCGATATTGCGGCAAAAGCCTCGCCGGAAGGTGCCATATTTACGATCATACTGCCGCAGGATTGCCGCAGCTTTGCCGTAGAAGAATGGACAGAAGTGTGATAAGATGATAACAGTTCAGAGAGTGGACTTGTAAGTGTGATAAGCAGACATTTGCAGATATTCTTTGAATGAACGGAACATGGAAAATATCCACCTATTGAATAAAAAGTAAAATCGGGTGGGTTTCAGATGTTTTAGTATCTCGGGAGCACGAAAGTGTCAAGAGATTGATTATCAGCTTGCAATGAGGAGGACACGAAGATGAAGAGGATTTTATTTTTATTCGGTCTTCTGGTATGTCTTGCGGGAATGCCGTTGACAGCTTTTGCGGATAATAAGACTGCGAAGCAGACGTATGAGACGGCGATCTCGGACAACTGGAAAACGATGTTAAAGAACAGTATTGCACTGGATACGATCAACGCGGAGAACAACACCCACCTTTTAAACTGGCAGGATGTAAAGAACCCGTCGGACGAGGCGGTAAAGCTTGTGGAGAAGATCCGGAAGCTCCAGGCAGAGCAGGAAGAGGATCAGGAGAGCATGGACCCGTACACAAAGGCGAAGAAGACCTGTGACGAGAAGTTAAATGCGGACGGCGCGAATGCGGCGCTGGAGAATATTATCCGGATCCAGAAAGACCGTCTGAGCGATCAGAAGGAACTGCAGGCACTGTGGGCGAAGGTCGACAAACTGCTGAAGTAATTCTGGAATGATTTTTACGAAAGAGGAAACGGCTGTGAAGTGAAATAAAACTTCGCAGCCGTTTTTTGTGCTGTCAGACAGCTGAAATATGCTGCCAGCAGTAAAGGCAAGCCCCCTTTTATCAGATGATTCAACCCTGGAAGTCAGCTAAATCCGGAATATATTCCTTTAGGATCTCCGGATGATAGTTTGCGATCAGTTCCTCCGGAAAGTTTAACTCCTTTAAGAGGGCCTCCGCCCGTCCATGTTCCCCGACAGCCGTCGTAAAGTGGGCATCGCTGTTCATGATAACCGGAACCTTGTATTTCGCACAGAGCGGAAGAATGATCCGGTCATTTTCGTATGCGTGGATGCGGGATCCGCCCGGGGTCAGGGATGTGTTGTTGAGCTCGATCATCCGGTGGTGCTCCTTTGCGGTCTTCACTACCGCCTCGTAGTCCAGCGGGAATTTTCCGTCATCCGGGTGTCCAAGGATCGTGACATATGGATTTTTTAATGCTGTGACGACAGCGAAGGTGTTTTCTTCCCTTGTTCCCGGCTTTAAGCAGAGGTCATGGAGACTGGCAACGGTGTAGGATAACCGCTTTAACATCTTTTCCGACAGGTCGATGGTTCCTTTATAATCTACGATATTTAACTCACAGCCGAATAAAAGGCGGACGCCCTCCAAGACCGGCGGGATCACTTTGAAGTTACAAAACTGCATCTCCCCACAGCTTCCGGGCATGGATGGGGTGTGCTCGGTGATGCCGAGGATCGGCAGGTCCTTTAAAGCGGCGGCATGGACCATCTCCGTGATGGTTCCATAGGCATGTCCGCTGGCGATGGTATGGGTATGCAGGTCAGCATAATCTTTCATGGTGAGTGCCTCCAAAATATATACTATGCGTTACTGCTCACGCTTTGCGCAAACAGTAACTGATTTTGCCGATGCTTCGCATTCCAGATCGGCAAAATCCACTACCGCCACTGTATTGTACGGAATTTTCAGCTCAGAAAACTCCTACCCGTGTACAGTAATTACTATGCACATTTTATCATGATTTTTTTGTGAAAACTATGGCAAATATTCACAGAATATGGTTAAATAGAGAAAGGAATTACTATTCATAATTATGCCGTCCGACGGCGTAAGGGCAGATGGTGAGAAAAGGAGAGATGACATATGGAATCCATGGACGATTACAAAGAGGAGCTGGAAGCCTCCCTTAAAAAAATTAGAGTTGGCGATGTTGTGACAGGTACCGTGATCGATGTGACAGATGACGCGGTGATCGTGGACTTGAAGGCTTACGCGGACGGCGTGATCCGCAAGGACGACCTGAGCGAAGATCCTGATTTCAACATGGCAGAGATGATCCATCCGGGCGACGAGATCACAGCCACCGTGATGGCGACAAACGACGGCGAGGGAAATATGGTCCTCTCAAAGAAGGAAGCAAATCAGGTCCTCGCGTGGGATAAGCTGAAAAATATGATGGAAGAGCGCACCGTTGTCCCGGTAAAGATCGCAGAGATCGTAAACGCCGGCGCCGTTGCGTACCTGGAAGGAATCCGCGGATTTATTCCGGCTTCCCGCCTGAGCGACGAGTATGTGGAAGACTTAAAGGAATTCGACGGAAAGACCATCGAGGTAACCGTTATCACCGCCGACGAGGAGACACACCGCCTCGTATTATCCGGCCGCGAGGCAGCCAGAGAGAAGAAACAGGAAGAGACAAACAAAAAAATTGCAAAATGCGAAGTCGGCGCTGTCATGAAGGGTACCGTCGAGACCTTAAAGGACTACGGCGCATTTGTAGAGCTTGAGAACGGACTTACCGGTCTCCTCCATATCTCCCAGATCAGCACAAAGAGGATCAAACATCCGGGCGCTGTTCTGAAAGAGGGACAGGAAGTACGTGTAAAAATTATCTCCACCGCAAACAACAAGATCAGTCTGTCTATGAAGGAGCTGATCGAGGAGGAAGAGGAGAGAGAAGCTGAGGACACCTACGGATATAAGGAAGAAGGTCAGGCAAGCACAGGTCTTGCGGATCTCTTAAAGGGTCTGAAGCTGTAGCAGAGAACGCGTGAAGACATGGTCGCATGGACGGAACGTTCCCGGCTGCAAAGAAAGGGGGCGTCAGCATGACGAAAGAGTCTGGAGGCTTTGATCAGATCGATCAGTGGAAATCAACAATGTTTTTATACAGCTCCGCGTTAAAATCCATCAACACGAAGATCGAGATCTTAAACAATGAATTTATCCAGTTATACAATTACAATCCGATCGAACATATCACTTCCCGGTTGAAGACACCGGAGAGCATCGTGAAAAAGCTGAAGAACGATGGATGTGAAGTCACGATTGAAAACATGGTGGAGCACTTAAATGATATCGCGGGAATCAGGATCATCTGTTCCTTTATGTCCGATATTTATCCGATTGCGGATATGATCGCAAGACAGGCGGATATCACGGTCCTGCATGTTAAGGACTACATTAAATATCCGAAGACGAACGGATATAAGAGCTACCATATGGTAGTGACGATCCCGGTCTATCTGTCGGAAGGAAAGCGGGACACGAAGGTCGAGATCCAGATCCGGACTATCGCCATGGACTTCTGGGCATCCCTAGAGCACAAGATCGCTTATAAATTTGAAGGAAAAGCGCCGGATTATCTGGAGCGGGAGTTGAAGTCCTGTGCCGATATGGTGGATATGCTGGACATGAAGATGTTCTCCTTAAACCAGGCGATCATGGCGGTCGAGGAGGAAGAGCGGCGTGTTGAGGAAGAAAAGCGCCGCGAGCGGGAAAAGGCAGAAAAAAGACAGGAAGAACTTGCAGGAAACGGTCCAACGTAGGCCGTTTCCGCTCTTGTTAAGACAGGGAATTCCAGCAGCGAAAATATAAAATTTGTGGGCGGATCTGCCGGTACGGAAAATGGAGTGCAGGCAGAGCGCCGGAGGAAACATGAGAGTCGTATTACAGAGAGTAAAACACGCGTCGGTCCATGTGGACGGACAGGAGACGGGATCCATCGGACAGGGATTCCTGATCCTTCTCGGCGTCTCCGACACGGATGACGAGAGCATTGCGGACAAGATGGCGGACAAGATCTGCAAGCTCCGCATTTTTGAGGATGAGAACGGAAAGACGAACCGCTCGCTCCAGGATGTGGACGGCGAGATCCTTGTTGTGAGCCAGTTTACGCTGTACGCGGACTGCAGAAAGGGCAACCGCCCAAGCTTTACTGACGCTGGAGCGCCGGATCATGCGAACCGCCTCTATGAATATTTTATGGAGCGGTGCAGGATGCATGTGGAGAAGGTGGCACATGGGGAGTTTGGGGCAGATATGAAGGTGGACCTGCTAAACGATGGTCCATTTACACTGATGCTCGACAGTAAAGATCTGCTTACAAAGTAAGAGATAAGACACGACAGCTGCATGCAGGAATTGGAACATGTGTCCAGGTCGAAAATGGTTTCCATAAAACAGACTGATTCGGACCAGGCAGCGTGAGTGAGTTGTTATAATTCATAAAATACACATACGGAGGTTTTTAGCATGAACGGCAAAGATCTGGAAAAAGCACTTCTCTGGGAAGCTCCGCACATCGGAGAAAAAGCGCCGGAACAGATTCCGGAGGCGCAGAATTTCTGCGAGGGATACAAGACATTCTTAAATGAGGGAAAGACCGAGAGAGAATGTGTGAAAAAAGCGGTATCGCTCTTAACGAACGCCGGATACAAGGAATTTGACCCGAAGGCGTCCTACAAGCCGGGCGACAAGATCTACTGGGTAAACCGAAAGAAAGCGATCATCGCTTCCACCATCGGAACAAAGGATCTGAACGAGGGATTGCGCATGAACGGCGCCCATATCGATTCCCCGCGCCTGGACTTAAAGCCGAACCCATTATTTGAAAAGGACGAGATCGCCTACTTAAAGCCGCACTACTACGGCGGAATCCGCAAATATCAGTGGGGCACTGTGCCGTTATCCATGCACGGCGTTGTTATGAAGGCGGACGGAGAGACTGTTGAGGTCTCCATCGGCGAGAAAGAAGGCGACCCGCAGTTCTGCGTGACAGACCTTCTCCCGCACCTTGCGGCAGAGCAGAACGGAAGAAAGCTCGGCGAGGGCTTAAAGGGCGAGGAGCTGAACATCATCATCGGCTCCATCCCGTACCATGACGAGGAGAACGATAAGATCAAGAATCCGGCGAAGCTCCTTGCGATGAAGTTATTGAATGACCGCTACGGAATCACGGAGAAGGATTTCACCCGTGCGGAGATCGAGATGGTTCCGGCATACAAGGCCGTTGATATCGGACTGGACCGCGGCCTCATCGGTTCCTATGGACAGGATGACCGTGTGTGCGCGTATACAGCGCTGATGGCGGAGATTGCTGCGGAGAACCCGGAGCACACCACATTCACGATCCTTACAGATAAGGAAGAGATCGGTTCCGTCGGAAATACGGGACTTCACTCCGACTACGTCCACCATGCGGTTGAGGACCTTGCAGAGAGCTTTGGGGCGGACACAAAGACGGTTCTGCGCCATTCCATCTGCCTCTCCTCCGATGTAAACGCGGCATATGATCCGACGTTCGCAAGCGTTTACGAGAACAGAAATTCCAGCTATGTAAACAAAGGCTGTGTGCTCACAAAGTACACAGGCGCGAGAGGAAAATCCGGCAGCAGTGATGCCAGCGCGGAGACTATGGCAAAGGTCATCGGTATCATGGAAGAGAATGGCGTTTACTGGCAGACTGGCGAACTCGGAGCCGTTGACGCGGGCGGCGGCGGAACCATCGCCCAGTTTGTGGCGATGATGGATGTGGATGTCGTGGATCTCGGTGTTCCGATCCTTTCCATGCATGCGCCGTTTGAGCTGGCTTCGAAGCTTGATGTGTACAATACATATAAGGCGTTTTGTGCGTTCTACAAATAAGAGATAGTAAAAAGCATCCTGGCGGGATCATGATGATATGATCCTTACAGGATGCTTTTTGATTTTCTCTTAAAATGATGTTGAGGTCAAAAAGTCTTTTGACCTCTCTGATACCAAGATCCAAAATCCTCCTGCAAGCAAGCTTGCGGCGGACTTCAGACCTTTGGACACTAATATCTTAAAATTCTGTGAACACCCTTTTTTTTCGCGTGGCGGTATGTTAGAATAAATATCACGCGCGGGTGACCCGGAAAATGGGCGGTGCGCGGGGAAATTGAGACAGAATGGAAGGAAACAAGAATATGAAAAAAATTATAAAAGCAGGTATCTGCGTTGCTGTAGCTGCAGTGATTGCAACAGGATGCGGAAATAAGAATCAGAATGCTGAGAGCAGCTCCGCGGCTGTAGAGGAGACAGCATCCGCGCCAACTGAGACTGAGACAAAATCTGAGGAAGAACTTCACGACGAGGAGAGCGTCACTCTCGGAGATTACAAGAACCTGACCTTCTCCGCAAAGGAAGAGGAAGTTACTGACGCCAAGATCGAGACAAGATTAAAAGAACTCTGCGCGGAGTACCCGGTAACCATCGAGGGACGCCCGGCTCAGGAAGGTGACACCGCAAATATCGACTATTCCGGCACAAAGGATGGCAAGGCATTTGCAAACGGAACCGAAAAGGGCTTTGACCTGAAGCTTGGCAGCGGCACATTTATCGACGGCTTTGAGGACGGCGTCATCGGCATGAATGTCGGAGATGAGAAAGACTTAAACTTAAAATTCCCGGACAACTACGGCAGCGCTGACCTCGCAGGTCAGGAAGTCGTCTTCCATGTAAAATTAAACCAGTTAAAATCTGAGGCCGACAGCAAGGTGGATGATGATCTCGCAAAACGTTACTACAACGACGATACAGCGACTCTTGACCAGTTAAAAGAGGAAGTACGTGCGGAGCTTCAGGCAGAGGCTGACAGCCAGTTCTTCAACGCGGCAGGAAGTGAGCTCTTAAACGAGGTCATCAACAACTCCGAGGTTACAGCTGACCCGGATGCCGTTGATGATATGTTCAACCAGTTAAAGAACACATATTCCAGCTATGCAAGCAGCTATGGACTTGAGTTCGATCAGTTCCTCAGCATGTTCCTGGGAACGGACGAGGACGGACTCCGCGACACAGCAGAGAACCTTGTAAAACAGCAGATCATTTTAAACGCGATCCAGGCAGAGGAGAACCTTTCTGCGACAGATGAACAGAAAGATAAGCTCGCTGTTATGAACTACTTCAAGAACGCGGCGCAGATGATCACGACCTACGGCGAGGATTCCGCAAAGCAGATTTTCGACATGGGCGCTGTTTACTACTACCTGATCGACAACTCCACATATGTAGAGGCACCGGAGACAGAAGCCGAGACAACAGAGGCTGAGAATATTCTTGAAGAGAAAGAGACTGCTGCGGAGGAGAGCGAGAGCAGTTCCGCAGCAAACTAATACGGAGATCATGAAGAGAAAAGCATTATTTTTTGATATCGATGGGACGCTCCTGGTGGATGCGTCGAAGGAGCTCCCGAAGAGTGCGGCGCTTGCTTTAACAGAGGCGCGCCGCGCCGGACACCTGGTTTTCATCAACTCCGGGAGGACGAGATGTCTGATGAAGGATGTTGAGGGGAAAGTACCGGTGGACGGTTACCTCTGCGGCTGTGGAACCTACATAGAGGCGGAGGGAAAAGCCCTGCTCCACAGAAAAATCTCCGCAAAACGCCGTTGGGAGCTCCAAAAGGCGATCCTCGAGTGTAAACTTGACGGAATCTTAGAGGGACCGAAGGCATGTACGGTGCAGACCGGTGTCTCCCACATGGACGAGATCGAGCATGTGAAAAATGTGGTCTACAAGAACCAGGGCTTGGCCAGCGCGGACTGGAATACGGAGCTGGTGGATTTTGATAAGTTCTGTGTTCTTGCGGACGAGAACAGTGACGAGGAAGGTTTTTTAAAGATCCTGGCACCGGACGTGACCGCCATCGACCGGGGACACGGACTCTACGAGTGCGTGCCGACGGGGTACGATAAGGCGACGGCGATGGAAGTGATCTTAAAGAGATATGGGATCGCGAGGGAAGATTCCTATGCCTTTGGGGACAGCATGAACGATCTGGCGATGATCCGGTATGCCGGAAACAGCATTATTATGGAGAAACATGCGAAGGGGCTTGAGCCCTACGCAACTTTCATCACCAAAGATGTCGAAGACGACGGGATCGCCTGGGCGTTTGAGCAGCTTCATATCATATAAGAGAAAATCTGGCGGCAGTCTTGCTTTTTTTGGTGGGACTGCCGCTTTTTTATGTAACAGGAAATTCCGAGGAATTCCCTGTTACATAAAAAGGCACTAACGTGCCAAAGATGCGCACTCGCGCGAAGATGTAGATTGTCGCAAGCGACCGCGCGAGGCGCGAGAATGTGCCAAGGCACATTCTTTTTTATATTGATTTCGCTGTTGCACGAGGTCTGCCGTTTGTGGGCAGCAGGAGTCTTGCGGCGCAGAACTTTGTCCATGCATATCGTGTGTCCTTCGAACCGTGTCGAAACTTGCGTTCAAAAACCACTTTTCAATTGCCGGAAAATGTATTATATATTTAAGTAAAAGGAAGTGGACGCAGGAAAGGGCGGCTGCTGACGAGGCGTAAGGGGGACGAAAACAATGAGCATGGAGAGACATTGCAAAAATGCTCTGGAAGAAGAAAACCAAAGGCTTCGCGAAGAGAACGACAGGCTGATGGACATTGTGGTACAGATGAAATGCACACTGAACCGCCTGGTGAAAGAGTATATTACGGAAAGTAAATAGTGAGGAAAGGCAGCGCAGGCGAGTATCACTGGGAGAAGATCAGCGGAAGATGGCAGTTCATCGATGGAAGGTGGTATTATCTGAATCCTGTCTCCGACGGAACCAGAGGAATTATGTGCGCAAGGAAGAGAACTCCGGACGGCTGGCTTGTAAAAGAGGACGGCAGTTGGGATGAAGAAGCAGGAAGATAAAAGGATAATTACAGTATAGAGATAAAAGGTGCCGGACTCTGAGCGAGAGAGTCCGGCACCTTTGCAATTATGCATTTTGTAAGAGTCCCAGAGGACTCAAACTTTATCTATGGTGTGGATGGTCAGCGTTACTGCACGATTCCGGCCGTATCCACGGTCCAGATTTTGCCGTTCGCGTCTTTGATGTCCTTATATCCGCGCCCTAACTCCGGCTTCTCGGAGGAAGTGGAGGAAGCGGATGCTTTCTGCACGTTTCCGGCGGTCCCTACGAGGTAGGTCACACCGTTTAAGACGGCCGGTGCATATCTCTGGTCGGCGGTGGCGTCCTGTCTTTTTCCGTAGACGTAGAGGATGCCGTCGCGGAGCCCGTGGTAGCCCTGTCCTTTCTTGTCACCGTCGGTGTGGAAAAACCAGTTCTCGGTCTCACCGGTCTCCTCGTTGTAGATCGCCTGTTTTCCGGTCTTTACGATACCGTCCTCACCGAAGTAAAAGTTTGCGATCTCATCGTTCGCCACGTTCGCGATCTGTCTGCCTGTCTGCATGATTCCCAGGTCACTGAACGCATACTTTTTCGCGTTGATGGTGAACAGGGAATTTCCCTTTTTATCGGAAACATACGGCTTTCCGGCCTTAAAGTAGAAGGTGTAGACCTCATCTGCAGCGTGGATCCCGGAAATGCCCTCGATGGAGCGGAAACCTTCGGCGCGCTTTCCGTCCCCGGCTGCTCCGTAGTACTGGTAGTCGGTGATCTTCGGGGATGCGGCGTTGCTGTCTGTTACGTCAGACTTGGACGGCATCAGGACCCAGCCCGTCTGCATCTTTCCGTCGATGAAGGTGTAGTAGCTTCCGTCGATCTTCTTATCGTACTGGGTGGTCACCATCTTGCCGTCGGAATTGAAGTAGTACCAGCTCTCGGAAGCGCCTGGTGCGTGGCCGTTTTCCTCTAAACGGATCCAGCCGGTCCGCATGAAACCGTCTTTTTCTGTTCCGAGGTAGTAGGTCGCCCCGTCAATCTCCGTCTTTCCTGTTGCCATATGGCCGGATTCATCGAAATAGTACCATTTGGAGTCGAATTTCACCCACTTGGAGATAGCAGACTTCCCGTCCTTCTCAAAGTAGTACCAGAAGGCATCCGGTGTCTCCGGGGAGTCCGGATCTTCCTCATTCTTTAACTCCACCCATGCGTTTGTGACCATCTTTCCTTCGTCATCCACATAGTACTCGTCGATCTTCGCGTTTTTTACGATCTGTCCATCTTCACCGAGATAGAACCAGTCTTCTCCACGCTTTCTCCAGGCATCGGTGGTGAGGTACCCGTCCTCATCGTAGTAGACCTTTGCGTCACCTTCTGTCACCCAGCCGTAGGATGCCGCATAGACCGGCAGGCCGGAGACCATCATCATAAATGCTGCCGCGGATAAGACCGCAGCGATCTTTGTCTGTTTTTTCATAATCGTTTTCTCTCCTTTTTGATATGAAAATTGAAATGTTTTGCCGTGGTGTTTTCGTTTACGGGCTGATTATAACAGGCTGTGGAGGCCGAATTCCAGTGTAGGTTCCTGGCATATCTGGAACGCCGTGGAAAGCATTTCATGGGATGGAAAATGCGGAAAATTAAGGCGGAGAGTGCCGCCGGGGAGGACCTGCGAAAACCGTAACTGTTCAGTACCTTCACAGTTACATGCAAAAATCCATTCCAAATCGGCTACGCCGATGGGATTTTTGCCTTTTAGCCTAGGTTTTCTTACGGTCAGCGCAGCAAGTGCGCAGACCTACTGAACAGTTACTGAAAACCTTACAAAAATATGATCTACTGGACTGTATGCGGTCCGCATGGTATAATCTAGAAAGGTATATTTGGTACAAATTCAGCCATGCACCCAGGTAAAGGAAAACGAGAAGAGTTGTAGGGTTGAATTTGTCGATTTGAGAGAGGAGAAGGTTTCACTTATGAGAATGAAGGTTTCTGATTATATTGCCCAGAAGCTGGTAGACGAGGGCATCACCGACGCGTTTATGGTGACGGGCGGAGGCGCGATGCACCTGGATGACGGGCTTGGACACCAGCCGGGACTTCACTGTTATTTTAACCATCACGAGCAGGCCTGTGCCATCGCGGCTGAGGCCTACGCGAGGATCCATAACAAGATCGCGGCTCTCTGCGTGACAACAGGTCCTGGTGGAACAAACGCGATCACCGGAGTAGTCGGCGGATGGCTCGACTCGATCCCGATGCTCGTTTTATCCGGACAGGTCCGCTATGACACGACCGCCCACAGCACAGGACTGGGGATCCGTGCGATGGGGGATCAGGAATTCGAGATCACAAAAGCGATCGACTGCATGACAAAGTACAGCGAGATGGTGCTGGACCCGATGCGGATCCGTTTCTGTCTGGAGAAATCACTTTATCTGGCGCAGACAGGAAGACCGGGACCGTGCTGGCTCGATATTCCGTTGAATGTTCAGGGGGCATACATTGAGACGGAAGCGCTTCTCGGATTTGATAAGGACGATTACGAAGCAGGCGGAACCGGCTGGTCCGGTCACGGAACCGGATGTTCCGGATGTACGATCTGCATGATGAATAAAGTTGAAGGGAAACCGGCAATGATCCCGTCCGATGTGAGCGGACAGGGCGAAAAACGTGTGAAACTGCCGGATCCTGTGACGGTAGAGCAGGCGAGAGAAATCTTAAAGAAGGTCCGCGAGGCGAAGCGCCCGGTGATCAACGCCGGAAACGGAATCCGAATCGGAAAGGCATTCGATGTATTCGCGAGAGTCGTAAAGAAGCTTGGAATCCCGGTTGTCACTGGCTGGAACAGCATCGACTGCATGTATGACACAGACCCGCTCTATGTGGGACGTGCCGGACATATGGGTGACCGTGCCGGAAACTTTGCAGTACAGAACAGCGATCTCTTATTGTCGTTGGGAAGCCGTCTCTCGATCCGTCAGGTGGGCTATAACTACCCGACCTGGGCGAGAGAGGCCTATGTGATCTACAATGATATCGACGCCGAGGAGTTAAAGAAACCGACGGTCCATGTTGACATGCCGGTCCATGCGGATGTCAAGGATCTTCTCGAGAAGCTGGAGCTCGTCCTCGACGAGGAAGAGTTCGATCCGAACGGCGGAGCAAAGGACAAAGAAGCCGTAGACTGGTGGATCAGACGATGTCAGGAATGGAAAGAAAAATATCCGGTCGTTCTTCCGAAACACTATGAGGCTGGAGATGACGAGCCAGCAAATGTTTACGCGGCGATCAAGGAGATCAGCAGGCGCGGCGAGGAAGATCAGATCACCGTTGTGGGAAATGGCTCCGCGTGCGTGGTAGGCGGACATGCCTATGAGATGAAGAAAGGACAGCGGTTCATCAGCAACTCTGCCATCGCGTCCATGGGCTACGACCTTCCGGCAGCTATCGGTGCCTGGGTCGCAGACCATACAAAGGACATCATCCTTGTGACAGGTGACGGAAGTATCCAGATGAATCTTCAGGAGCTCCAGACCATCGTTCACCATCATATGGGAATCAAGATCTTCCTGATCAACAACGGTGGTTACCACTCCATCCGCCAGACCCAGAAGACCCACTTCCATGAGCCGCTAGTGGGAATCGGCGTGGACAGCCACGACTTAAGCTTCCCGAGCATGGAGAAGCTTGCGTGGGCATATGGTTATCCGTATGTGGCAGCCCACCACAACAGCGAGCTCGGCGAGGCGGTGGAGAAGACACTTGCCATGGAGGGTCCGGTGATCTGTGAGATCTTCGTGGATATGAAACAGGGCTTCGAGCCGAAGGCAGCCGCAAAGATGCTGCCGGACGGAACTATGGTATCCGTGCCGCTGGAGGATCTGGCTCCGTTCCTTCCGGAGGAAGAGCTGAAGGAAAATATGATTATTCCGTTAGTAGAGAATAAATAAGAAGGTTCAGTGTGCCTGGGACATGGAACTTAGAAGAAAATGCAAGATGGTTCAGAAAATTCCTACCCGTATACAGTAACATCATGTACAATATACTGGCAATCGGGAATAAGATGGATGATTGATCAGCGTTAAATGAGGAAAGGGGCAGCAGAATATGAATATCATCATGACAGGTTCGACGAGCTTTGTCGGCGCGGCAACGGTGCGGGAACTCTTACGGAGAGGGCACACGGTGACCGCCATTGTGCGCCCCAAATCCTCAAAACTTGATACGATCCTTGAGGGAAATGAGGAGGCACTTTTATCCGGGCGTCTTCTCGTGACGGAAAATGATCTTTCCGAGCCGGAAAAACTTTTAGAAAAAGTGACAAAACCGCAGGACGTGTTCTGCCATTTCGGCTGGGGAGGATCCGGGAGCGTGTCAAGAACGGACAAGGCGCTTCAGGAGAAGAATATGGAGATCTCTCTGGAGACGATTCGGACGGCGAAAGCCCTAGGCTGTAAAAAGTTCCTGTTCTCCGGCTCCCAGGCGGAGTACGGAATGCACCAGGATCTGATCACGGAGGACGCGGTCTGCGAGCCGAAATCCCTGTATGGAGAGGCGAAGCTTGCCATGCGGGAAAAGGGAGAAAAACTCTGTGATGAACTGGGACTGCGGTACATTCACGCCAGGATCTTCAGCGCCTACGGCCCCGGGGACCACCCGTGGACGTTAGTGGAGTCCTGTTTGGACATATTCTTAAGTAATAAGGAAATGTCTCTGGGGGCATGTACCCAGAAGTGGAATTTCCTCTATATCGACGATCTGGCTAGAGGGATGGCGGCACTCTGCGAAGCCCCGGAAAGTGCGTTTGAGGGACTTGAAAATCCTGTATTTAACTTCGGCGGTGCTGAGACAAAGGTATTAAAGGAATTTGTGGAGGAGATCCACGAACTCTGCGGCGGACAGGGCGAGAGCCAATACAACACCCGCGGGGAGAACGCCGAAGGTCTGATCAATCTGATGCCGTCCATCGAAAAGCTGGAGACGGTGACGGGATGGAAGCCAGAGGTCGATTTCAAGACCGGAATTACAAGGATGATCGCGCTCAGAAAGAGAACCATTTAACTGAACGAGAAAGCAATTCTGGGGTGGCAGAGAGGGCAGCAATCAGTTGAAAATGCAGACCGATCACAGATTGGGAAAAAATGCCGCGAAATACGTCGAGTATTGACAAAACAGAAAAAATGGTTACAATGATAAAAGTTAAAGACTAGGCAACAATTTAGAAAAAAAGTTCAGCAGATCGGCGCCCGCCGCACTGCTGAAAGAAACTGACAAAGGTGCCCGAAGGTACCGGTCAGGTAAAATTTAAGGAAGAAGAAAATATAACATGAAAAAAATCAGCGTTTTGATTCCATGCTATAACGAGGAGGAGAATGTCGTTCCGATCAGCGAAGCGGTCATCGGCATTATCACAAAAGAACTGCCTCAGTACGACTATGAGCTGGTCTTCATCGACAACGACTCCACCGATAAGACGAGAGAACTGCTCCGCATGCTCTGCGCGAAGAATCCGAAGATCAAGGCGATCTTCAACGCGAGAAACTTTGGACAGTTCAATTCTCCATATTATGGAATCCTTCAGGTAACCGGTGACTGCGTGATCTCCATGGTGGCGGATTTCCAGGATCCGGTGGAACTGATTCCGAAGTATGTCCACGAGTGGGAGAATGGCTATAAGATCGTCATCGGAATCAAGACGAGCAGCAAAGAGAACCCGGTGATGTACTGGCTCAGAAGCTGCTACTACAAACTGATCCGGAAATTATCCGACGTGGAGCAGATCGAGCACTTTACAGGCTCCGGACTCTACGACAGACAGTTTATCGAGGTCTTAAGAAACTTAAACGATCCGACCCCGTTCCTTCGCGGGATTGTTGCGGAGTTGGGCTTTAAGAGAAAAGAGATCCCGTACGAGCAGCCGAAGCGCCGCGCGGGGAAGACCCACAATAACTTCTATAAATTATATGACGCGGCGATGCTCAGCTTTACGTCCTACACAAAAGCGGGCCTGCGCCTGGCAACCTTTTTCGGCGCCTTCTGCGGTGGCGTGAGCTTTATCGTAGCAGTCATATATCTGATCATGAAACTCTTATATTGGGACCGCTTTATGGCAGGTATGGCGCCGCTTCTCATCGGAATGTGTTTTCTTGGATCTGTCCAGATCTTCTTTATCGGCCTGCTTGGCGAGTATATCATGAGCATCAATACCCGTGTGATGCACCGCCCGCTCGTTGTGGAGGAGGAGCGCATCAATTTTGATACACCGGCCGGTGCACAGGAGGAAGTATGAAGTACAGTGTTGAAGTGATGAGAGTCCGGGAGCAGACGATCCAGTTAAATGGCTGGGCTGTTGAGAGCAACCCGGATTCCGTGATCACCTACCGGGTCGAGGATGAAGCGGGACAGCCGGTGAAGGCAAAGATCGTTCCGACGAGAAGAGATGACGTGAGCCAGATCTATTATAAGAAGATCATCGACCGTGATCTCGGCTTTGATATCCGTTTTCCGTATGAACATGGAAAGAATTATTATCTTGTGATCTGCGGCGAGAAGAAGACGACCCGTGTGAAATACAGCGATATGACGATCCGCAGAAAAACCGGCGCGGCAAACCGCAAGGTACAGAAGCTCATGAACCTTATGAACATGGAGACAGTCCATGTTGCCTGGGACTTCTTAAAGGAAAATGGCCTGAAAGCCCTGATCTTAAAATCCAAGCACAAGATCCAGGGGATTGATGACGATTACGACTACGCAGAGTGGTGGAATCTCACGAAACCGTCAGAGGAAGAGCTGGAAGAGCAGAAGAAAAAGAAGTTCGATTATATGCCGAAATTTTCGATCGTGATCCCGGTCTATAAGACTCCGGAGAAATTCCTGAAGGAAATGCTGGACTCCATCGTGGAGCAGACCTACGCGAACTGGGAACTCTGCATCGCGGACGGCAGCCCGGCGGGTGAGAGTGTCGAGAATGTTTTAAAGAAATATGCGGAGAAAGACGCGAGGATCCGCTATCAGGTACTGGGGGAAAACCGCGGTATCTCCGGAAATACGAACGTCGCCCTTGAGATGGCAGAAGGTGATTTCATTGTTCTTGCGGATCATGATGACCGTCTGACACCGAACGCGCTCTTTGAGTGCGCGAAAAAACTGAATGAGAATGAAAACTGCGATGTCCTCTATTCCGATGAGGACAAGCTTGACATGGATGGGGATGAACTGTTCGACCCGCATTTCAAGCCGGATTTCAATCCGGACCTGTTGACGAGCGTCAACTATATCTGCCATCTGTTTGTGGTGAAAAAAGAACTGCTCGATAAAGTCGGCGGTTTCCGGCCGGAATATGACGGAGCCCAGGATTACGACTTTATTTTCCGCTGTACAGAGAATGCAAAGCAGATCTGCCATATCCCGAAGGTGCTCTATCACTGGCGCTGCCACCCAAATTCCACGGCAAGCAACCCCGAGAGCAAGCTTTATGCCTTCACAGCCGGTTCCCGTGCCATTATGGACCACTATAAGAGAGTGGGAATTGAGGCAGAAAAGGTAGAAAAGGGTGTGGATTACGGGATCTATCACACGACGTTTAAGATCAAGGATGACCCGCTTGTCTCTGTAATTATCCCGAACAAGGACCACACCGTGGACCTCGACAACTGCATCCGCCCGATGCTGACGGAGGGAACCTATAAGAACCTGGAGTTCGTCATCGTGGAGAACAACAGTACGGAACAGGCGACCTGGGATTACTACGAGAAGATCCAGAAGGAGTTCCCGAACGTGCACGTTGTCCGCTGGGAGAGAGAGTTCAACTACTCCGCGATCAACAACTTCGGCGTACAGCACGCAAAGGGCGAGTACCTTCTGTTCATGAACAACGATATCGAACTGATCGCAAAGAATTTTGTGGAAGAGATGCTTGGCTTTGTCCAGAGGGAGGACGTGGGGATCGCCGGTGCGAGACTGCTCTATGAGGATGACACGATCCAGCACGCCGGTGTTGTTATCGGTTTCGGCGGTATCGCCGGTCATACGTTTATCGGACTTCATAAATCCGAGAACAGCTATTTCAACCGCGCGATGTGTGCCCAGGATTACAGCGCGGTCACAGCGGCCTGCATGATGAGCAAGCGTTCCGTATTTGACGCTGTGGGGGGATTTACAGAAGAGCTCGCGGTGGCTTTCAATGATATTGATTACTGCATGAAGGTGAGAAAGCTCGGAAAACTTGTAGTATACGCGCCTTATGCGGTGCTTCATCACTATGAATCCAAGTCCCGCGGACTTGAGGACACACCGGAGAAGGTGGAGCGATTTAACCGTGAGATCGCCACCTTCGCGAAGCGCTGGCCGGAGATCCTGAGAGACGGAGATCCGTACTACAATCCGAACCTGACACTGAGAAAATCAAATTTTGCGCTGCGTGACCTGAAAAAGGAAAAAATCGGGGAACCATATAAACTGGAGGTACCGTTAGACGAATGAAGACAACGATCATAATTCCGAATTACAACGGACTTTCGTTTATGGAACCGTGCTTTGAGGCACTGGAAAAGCAGACGACAA
Organism: Clostridium sp. AM25-23AC; assembly: GCF_003435125.1. Taxonomy (NCBI): domain Bacteria; kingdom Bacillati; phylum Bacillota; class Clostridia; order Eubacteriales; family Clostridiaceae; genus Clostridium; species Clostridium sp. AM25-23AC. Next base: position 108,895 of record NZ_QWGI01000006.1, read on the forward strand.
AGGATTTCAAGATCCTGGTGGTGGACAACGGTTCCACGGACGGCAGCGTGGAGTGGCTGAAGGAGCGGGAGATCCCGTCGATCTTTCTTCCGGAAAACACTGGCTTTTCCGGTGCGGTAAACGTGGGGATCAGGGCGGCAGATACGCCTTATGTGATCTTATTAAATAATGATACAAAAGTGGCTCCCCACTACGTCGAAGCGTTGGAGAGGGCCATGGACCGGTCGGAGAAGATCTTTTCCGTCAGCAGCAAGATGATCCAGATGTACCACCCGGATCTTATGGACGATGCCGGAGACATGTACAGCGTCCTCGGCTGGGCGTTCCAGCGGGGCGTCGGGCGTCCGGAAAAGCTTTATAAAAAGAGCTGCCGCGTCTTTACGGCGTGTGCCGGTGCGGCAATCTACCGCCGGGAAGTGTTTGAGACCATCGGATACTTCGATGAGATGCATTTCGCCTACCTCGAGGATATCGATGTGGGATACCGGGCGAAGCTTTACGGATATGACAACGTATTCTGCCCGGAAGCTGTGGTGTACCATGTAGGCAGCGGGACAAGCGGATCGAAGTATAATTCCTTTAAGGTGAAGCTTGCCGCGAGGAATAATGTGTATCTGAATTACAAAAATATGCGCACCTGGCAGTTACTTTTAAATTCTCCGTGTCTTCTCGCGGGAACATTTGTAAAGTTCCTGTTTTTTAAAAAGATGGGATTCGGAAAAGACTATGTGTCCGGATTCCTTGAGGGGATCAGAACATTAAAGAACTGTAAACGCGTCCCTTCCTTTAAAGGAAGAATACAGCGGGAGATCGGGATCCAGCTTGAGCTGATCGCCGGAACCGCAGTCTATGTTTATGAGTTTTCCAGGAGACAGGCGGCGAAGCTTGGAGCGAAAGTCTGAGATTCTTCGCCGGACGCTGTGCGGCCGGCTCAGTGCGGATAGGCTGAACGGCTGCTTTTATGCAAAATAAACGAATAATTTACGGAAATCTCAGATTTTCTTAAGAAATCGTTTATATGCAAATGGGTAAATTTTATGTATACTATGTATGCATATTTTTTATGATGGCGGTACCATGTCCGGAGGAGTGACCTTAGAAAGGCAGTCTGCCGGGGCATGGTATAGTTGAAAATACCTGCCGTGGGGAATTGGCTGGCGCAGCTGTGCATGCGCTGACCACGGAAAGAATTCTGACCGGCATGTTCCTTGGAAAACAGGGTGAAAATTATATGATCAAAGATAATCAGAAGAGCCTCAACCGTTTTCACGTTGTGCTTGACGCCTTCGTGACCGCATTCTCTTATCTGCTTGCATGGTTTATCGTAATCGGAAGCGGATGGGCGAACCTGCTCGGAAAACGGACACTTGAGGTCGGTTTTTATTTTGGCGCGCTCCTTGTCATTATTCCGGCGTATCTGCTTTTGTACTCCTTTTTTGGACTGTACACGCCGAAGCGTGTACTCGGACGCAGAAATGAATTCGGAAAGATATTCAAGGCAAACACGATCGGACTCCTTATTTTTGGTCTGATCCTGTACTTTGGAAGAAAAGAGCCGCATCTCTACAACTTCTCCCAGAGACTGGTCGTATATTTCTATGTGCTGAACGTGGCGTTTATGACCATTGAGCGGAATGGAATCCGGATCGTGCTTCGTTCCATGCGCTCAAAAGGATACAATCAGAAACATATCCTGTTAGTTGGCTATTCCTCCGCAGCGGAAGGGTTTATCGACCGGGTAAACAAGAATCCGGAATGGGGGTACACGATTCGCGGGATCATTGATGATACGAAGGAACGCGGAAGTGAGTATAAGGGAGTAAAGGTCATCGGCTGCATCGAGGACCTCGACTATATTTTAGAGCAGAACAGTCTCGATGAGATCGCCGTCACACTGAGCCTGAGCGAGTATGAAAAACTCCGCCATATCGTTGCTCTCTGTGAAAAATCCGGCGTGCACACGAAGTTTATCCCGGATTACGGGAACATTATCCCGACGATCCCGTATATGGAAGATCTCCAGGGCCTGCCGGTGATCCATATCCGCCGCGTTCCGTTGAATGATCCGATGAATGCGATGGTAAAGAGAGCCGTCGATATCGTGGGTGCGATCGTGGGGATCGTACTTTTCTCCCCGATCATGCTGATCGTGGCAGTGCTCATAAAGCTGACATCTCCGGGACCGATCATTTTTTGTCAGGAACGAGTCGGCCTTCACAACCGGCCGTTTAAAATGTATAAATTCCGTTCCATGACGGTTCAGGATCCGGGCAAGGAGAAGAGCCGCTGGACAACAAAGGGAGATGCCCGTGTAACTCTCATCGGAAAAATTATCCGCCGTACAAGCATCGACGAGGTGCCGCAGTTCTTTAATATCCTGATTGGTGATATGAGTCTTGTGGGTCCGAGACCGGAACGGCCATTTTTCGTTGAAAAATTTAAGGAAGAAATCCCGCGATATATGATCAAGCATCAGGTTCGTCCGGGCCTTACCGGCTGGGCGCAGGTGAATGGTTACCGTGGAGACACTTCGATCATTAAACGGATCGAGCATGATCTCTATTATATCGAGAACTGGACACTTGGTCTTGATTTCAAGATCATGTTCCTGACGGTTTTCAAGGGATTCATCAATAAAAACGCTTACTAAGACGAGGACAAATGACATGAATTATGAAGACGAATTAGACCGTTCCCGCGCCAGAAAGAGCAGACGGCGTGAGAGCGAGAGTGAGACGTCCGCAAAACGCCGCACTCACAGGACGGAAGATCTGTATTCTATGAGTGCTGACCCGGGAAGCCGTGCAGGCCGTGCCGCAGCAAAGAGCCATGGGGCAGCTTCCCACAATCACAGAAGACGGAAAAACGGAAACAAGAAGAAAAAGATCATCATCGGTGTTCTGATCGCCCTGATCGTTCTGGTCCTGGGTTTTGCCGCAGCGGTATACGGCTATATCCAGCACAACTTCGGAAAGATGAACGGACAGAATAATTTTGATATTGCGGACGTTCGGAATGAGAACATCTCTCTGGAAATGAGAGATAAGATGGAAAAAGGCTACTGGACCATTGCGGTATTTGGCCTGGACTCCCGTGACAATTCCACAGGAAAAGGCAACCAGTCCGATGTTATCATGATCGTGAACTTAAATCGTGAGACCGGAGAGATCAAGCTGGCATCCGTATTCCGCGACACTTACCTGAATGTGAGCGACAAGAACACATACAATAAGATCAACGCGGCATATGCGATGGGTGGTCCGGAACAGGCCGTAAAAGCCCTGAATAAGAATCTGGATCTCAACATCACCCACTATGTAGCGTTCAACTGGAAGGCAGTCGCAACAGCGATCAACATCCTCGGCGGTGTCGACATCGATATCAGTAAGTCCGAGTTCTACTACATCAACGCGTTCATCACAGAGACGGTAAAAGGTACCGGAATTGGTTCTGTACAGTTAAAGAAAGCAGGTGTGAACCATCTGGATGGCGTACAGGCCGTTGCCTATGGACGTCTTCGTCTGATGGACAGTGACTATGCGCGTACAGAGCGCCAGAGACTTGTAATCCAGAAGGCATTCGAGAAGGCGAAAAAGGCAGACTTTGCGACATTAAACAGCCTGATCGGCAATATGTCCGCGATGTGCGCGACAAATATCAATATGAATGATATCCTTCCGATGGCGAAGAATGTCACGAAATACCATCTCGGTGAGACGACCGGATTCCCGGCAGCCCGCGGAGAGCAGAAGATGAAGATCGGCAAGCTGAAATTGTCCTGTGTTATCCCGCAGACACTCGTGAGCAATGTTACAAGCCTTCACAAGTTCCTCTATGGTGAAGAGGACTACAAGCCATCCAGCACGGTCCAGACGATCAGCAATAAGATCGCTGAACTTACTGGACTGAATAAGGCTGGCAAGGAAATCGATCATGTAGCGACGGATCAGGGATATATCCCGAAGGGCGAGACGGAGGCCACAACACTTTCCGCTGAAGAGGAGAGTAAGAAGGAGAGTCAGGAAGAATCCCAGATGGAGTCCATGCTCGAAGAATCCAAGAAGGAATCTGAGAGCACGGGTGAAACTGAGACAGGACCGGACGGCAAGCCGATCGAAACTTCTTCCGGAAGCCATGAGACCAGCGCCGCTTATGAGACGGATGAGCATGGAAATATCTATGTGAAGCCGACAGAGAGTCACGCAGTGAGCCCGACAGATGAGGCGGAGACTTCCACGGAGGAGTTCCGTCCGTCAAATCCGCAGGAGACCACAGCGGAGAATCCGGTGGGACCGGGATATGAAAAGTCCACCGCTGTTCCGGAGGCGACCACAAGCGCCGGCCCGGCAGCCCAGACAGAAGGACCGAGTTCTGTGACTGTTCCAGGCGGAACAGTTGCACCGGAAGGTCCGGCTGCTGGAGTTTAGAAACAAGGGCCAGGCAAAAAGGTTATAAAGGAAATATAGGATCTTAAGGATCAAGACGCATCGTCTGATTGATTTGGAAGAAATATTCCAGACTACCAGATGGTGCGTCTTTTTTTGCGTGCAGCGGGCCATATCCATACCTGTGCGATAACGGTACTACTGTGAAAAATCTCGACAAATGGCTGATTTTTTTGAATTCGCGGTAGTCCGGCACAGTGGAAAGGTTTTACCCGGCTATATTTTCAAACGAAAATCTGAATTTACAATTTACATAGATTATACAAAGTAGTTACCGAACCATGGTTTTTGGTTTCGGGGATTCGTGATAAAAATAATACTGTACAGAGAAAGAAAAAACGTAACTATTCAGTACCTTCATAGTTACGTGCAAAAATCCATTCCAGATCAGCTTCGCTGATGGGATTTTTGCCTTCCAGCCTATGTTTTCTTACGGTCAGCGCAGCAAGTGCGCAGACCTACTGAACAGTTACGAAAAAACAAAAACAAAGACCTTTGAGGAGGAGAAAAGAATTATGAAAACAAGAAAAGTAATGGCACTTGCAGGTGCAGGAGTATTAGCAGTCAGCATGATGACAGGATGCGGAAGCAGCAGTAGTACAGCATCCACGACAGCAGCAGCGACAACAACTGCGGCAGCAGCAGAGACAGCAAAAGAAGCAGCGACAACAGCAGCAGAGAAAAAAGCAGATCTTACAGGATCGATCACAGCGGCAGGTTCTTCCGCATTAAAACCGCTGGTTGACGATGCAGCAGACATGTTTATCGAGAAATACCCGGACGTTTCCATCACGATCGACGCAGGAGGATCCGGAGAGGGCTTAAAGCAGGTTTCCGAGGGAACCGTAAATATCGGTAACTCCGATGTTGAGGCCTCCGCAAAGCTTGACGAGACACAGGCAAAAGAGCTTGTTGATCATCAGGTATGCGTAGTCACAATGGCTCCGATCGTAAACAACGATGTAAAAGAAGGCGGTGTTGAGGATCTTACAAAACAGCAGCTCATCGACATCTTCACAGGAAAGACAACAAACTGGAAAGAGGTTGGCGGACCGGATGAGAGCATTGTCCTTGTAACAAGACCGACATCTTCCGGTACAAGAGCAACCTTCCAGAAATACGCTCTCGACGGAAACGAGGAAGCTTCCAATACTTCCATGGAAACAGATGATTCCGGTGTTCTTCTTCAGAATGTAAAAGATACAAAGGGTGCGATCGGATATGTAGCACTTTCCTATCTGACAGGTGATGCGGGAGTTGCAACTGTAGCGATCGATGGCGCAGAGCCGACACTTGAAAATACATACGCTGGAAAATATCCGGTATGGACATTTGAGCATATGTATACAAAGGGTGAGCCGGACGAAGTTGTAAGCGCATTCCTTGACTACATCATGTCCGATGAGTACGGCGCAAAGATGGAATCCTTAGGATACGGCGTATCTTCCAAGATGACAAATACTGAGCATTAATTGAGACAAAACTTAAGACCGGGCAGTGAGCCATGATCCGACCGGATGAAAGAAAAAAGAGGACATGGACAAGAGAGCTGCGAAACAGGGGCGGGGCAGACGAATCTGGCCCGCCCCGATATGATTTATGATAGAATTTGCTTCGAATATCGGAAGCAGGAGGACTTATGAAGAATGGTAAAGAAAAAAGCATGTTCGTCAGAGAATATCTGTGGCGGGATCTGATGACCGTCTGTGGACTGTTCGTAATTCTTCTGACGATCGTGATCGGCGCGTTCCTTGTATACAAGGGATCATCCACATTCCTGGTTTACAGACATTCCTTCCTGGAATTCTTAGGATCTGCAGACTGGGCACCGGAAGATAATATGGCAGGCGGCGGCAGCATCGGTGCGCTGATCTTCATCGCTGGGTCGCTCTGCACCTGCGGCCTGGCACTTCTTATCGCGACTCCGTTTTCCCTGGGATCAGCGATCTTCATCACGGAGATCTCCCCGAAGTTCGGAGAGAAATTCTACCGCCCGGTAGTCGAGATCTTTGCCGGAATCCCATCGGTTGTCTACGGATGGGTGGGACTCACAGTGCTTGTACCGGCGATCAAGACCGTGTTTGACCGTCAGGTGGGACATTCTATCCTGGCAGCGGGGCTGGTCCTCGCGGTCATGATCTTCCCGACGATCACAAGTGTTGCGGCGGATGCCCTTCACTCCGTACCGAAGGAATGCAGAATGGCAGCGTACGGACTTGGCTCCACCCGCTGGCAGACCATATACCGGATCGTAGTTCCGGCGGCAGCGCCTGGAATCATTTCCGGCGTGATCTTAGGTCTCGCGAGAGCCTTCGGTGAGGCCCTGGCGGTTGCCATGGTCATCGGTCAGACAACAGCGCTTCCCACAAGCATTTTTTCAACGACAAAGACTCTGACCACCGAGATCGCGGCCCAGATGGGCAACGCCATGGAGGGCGGCGAGATGAAATCCGCACTCTGGACCATGGCACTGCTGTTATTCGCAATCTCCCTGTTCTTCATCTTCCTGATCCATCATGTGACAGCGGTGAAGCCGGAGAAAGAAGAAAAAACAAGCACTTCTGTGAAAATAAGCACGACCGCGGTGCCGGTAAAGCAGTTCGCAGCAAAGGGGGAAAATTAGACCATGGAAAGTAAGATCAGACGTTCACGCGATGTGGACCGTGTTATGACAGTCATTTTCTACCTGGTTGCGATCTTCTTCTTCGCTCTTCTGATCGGCTTTGCGGGTAAGGTCATCATCGGCGGTCTCATGGGGGCAAAACCGGAGATGTTCCGCTTCGCGAGAAAAGGAAGCATCGGAAACCAGTTGTTCAACACGATCTATCTCGTATTTATCTCCCTGCTGGTATCCATCCCCCTCGGTGTCTGCGCCGGAATTTATCTGGCCATGTATGCGAAACAGGGAAAAATGACAAAGTTTTTGAGAATGTGTATCGAGACACTTTCTTCCCTTCCGTCCATCGTTGTGGGTCTGTTCGGATACCTGGTATTCCTTGTATTCTTCGGAATGGGAAAGAGTCTGATGGCGGGGGCACTCTCCGTATCGATCCTGACACTTCCGCTTATCACGACGACCACCGAGGATGCCATCAAGGGACTCCCGGCGGGATATTTTCAGGCGAGTTTAGGACTTGGAGCGACAAAATGGCAGTCCATCTTCTATGTACTTCTCCCGGCATGTCTCCCACGCATCATGACAGGCGTCATCCTGGCGGCGGGACGTGGATTCGGTGAGGCGGCGGCGCTCCTCTACACCACAGGATCCGGAAGCGACCTGCGCTGGGGCAACTGGAACCTGGCAGCCCCGACCTGCCCCTTCAACCCTTTCCGCCCGGCAGAGACATTGTCGATCCAGATCTGGAACCTTCAGGTAAACGGTCAGGATAAGGCACTGGCGAACACCGCCTCCGCGGTCCTTATGATCCTGGTTCTGGCATTCAGCATTGGCGCGAACGTGTGGAGCCATCACCTGAAGAAAAAGAGCTCCGGCGAGGCAGCGTAAGAAACATTCGGAAAAGGACCTCAATGACAGATTCTTGAGGGAGAAGTAATGAAACTCTGAGGATGGCATATGAGAGTTTTAGAGAGGAAAACATATATGACTGATATGAAACCGAAATTTGATATCGAAAAGCTGAATCTGCATTACGGCTTGTTCCATGCGCTTAAGGACATCAACATGCAGATCAGCGCCCATGAGATCACCGCGTTCATCGGACCGTCCGGCTGCGGAAAATCTACATTTTTAAAGACATTGAACAGGATGAACGATCTTGTGGAGAATGTAAAGATCGACGGAAAAGTGGAGCTTGACGGACAGAACATCTTTAAGGATATGGACGCCATCACACTGCGCCACAAGGTCGGCATGGTATTCCAGCAGCCAAACCCGTTCCCGAAGAGCATCTACGACAACATCGCCTATGGCCCGAGGATCTTCGGAATCACGAGAAAGGCAGATCTCGACGAGATCGTTGAGAGAAGCCTGCGTCAGGCGGCGATCTGGGATGAGCTTAAGGACCGCTTAAATAAGAGTGCCCTGGGACTTTCCGGCGGACAGCAGCAGAGACTCTGCATCGCGAGAACCCTGGCGGTGGAGCCGGAGGTGATCTTGATGGATGAGCCGACCTCCGCCCTGGACCCGATCTCCACATCGAAGATCGAGGACCTGGCGATGGAATTAAAGGATAAATACACCATCGTGATCGTCACCCACAACATGCAGCAGGCGGCGCGTATCTCTGACAAGACAGCGTTCTTTCTGTTAGGTGAGGTCGTCGAGTACAATAATACAGGTGATCTGTTTGCGAACCCGAGGGACGAACGGACAGAAAGCTACATCACAGGGAGGTTTGGCTGATTATGAGAGACGCGTTTTTAAAGCAATTGGAAGAGCTGCATAAGATGCTGGCGGAGATGGGACTGCTCTGCGAGAAAATGATCGACGGGACTTACGAGGCACTGATGCACATGGACCGGGAGCAGGCGGCGAAGATCCTGCAAGACGATGCGAACGTGGACTTAAAGGAGAGAGATATCGAGAGCAAGTGCTTGAAGCTTCTCTTAGAGCAGCAGCCGGTGGCGAGTGACTTAAGAAAGATCTCATCCGCATTAAAAATGATCACAGACCTGGAGCGTATCGGTGACCAGGCGGGCGATATCGCGGAGATCATCAAGACCGCAGACCTTCTTGAGCCGGTAAAGGCGACAAGACTCGGCGAGATGGCAAAAGCCGTTGCGTCCATGGTCCGCGAGAGCATCGAGAGCTTCGCAAACGAGGATCTCAGGAAGACAAAGGAAGTCATCGCCTACGATGACGTGATCGACGATATGTTCTCCCAGGTAAAGAAAGAACTGGCAGACGGCATCTTAAACGGCGAGGCAACCCAGGAACAGATCCTGGACATCCTCATGATCGCCAAATACTACGAGCGCATCGGCGACCACGCCACAAATATCGCGGAGTGGGCAGAGTATGCGATCACTGGGGTACATAGGAACAGTGAGCTGGAAGAGCATCTGTAAAAAGAGAAAAATTCTGAAACTGGAATTAAAACTGAAAAATCGGTAAAAACGATCCGAAATGGAAATAAAAAAGTGGAGAATCTGATCTGCAGGTTCTCCCTTCTTGTTTTAAGAGCAATAACGTTACTGTACACGGGTAGGAATTTTCTGAACTGAAAATTCCGTACGATACACTTCTGGTAGCAGATTTTGCCGATTTGGAATGCGAAGCATCGGCAAAATCACGTTACTGTACACGCATGCGCGTACAGTAACGCAATAACTGTGGATTTTGCCAGACAGCGAACATCTGCTTGCATAAGTATCCAAAATATGCTAAGATTCTTGCGTACACATGTTTTTCTGGGACGCACATATGGTAACGTGCCAGAGCAATCGATGAAACGTATGATTTCGGTAATAAAAAAGAAATTTTTAGCTTGCGAGGTCTGATATATGGAGAAAAAAAACAAATATTATGTGGTACGTGACAAAGCGCTGCCGGAAGTCCTTCAAAAAGTCGTTGAGGTGAAACGTCTGCTTGAGGCGGACAAGAACATGACGGTGCAGGAGGCGGCGGAGCAGGTGGGATTAAGCCGCAGTTCCTTCTATAAATATAAGGATGATATTCTTCCGTTTTCCGACAACACGAGAGGAAAGACCGTGACTCTTGTGACCCAGATGATGGACGAGCCGGGGCTTCTGTCTGACCTGCTCCACATCGTTGCGGATTACCGCGCGAACATCCTTACGATCCACCAGACGATCCCGGTAAACGGATCCGCGACGGTAACGCTCAGTGTGGAAGTCCTCTCCGACACGGGAAATGTTGCCGGTATGGTTGAGGAGATCGAGCACTTAAAAGGCGTACAGAATGTGAAAATTTTAGGAGTGGAGAAATAGACGGATGAAAGCGGCAATTATGGGATACGGAACCATCGGCTCCGGCGTGTATGAGGTTCTTGATAAGAACTGCAAAAGCGTAGAAAAAAAGGCTGGAGAGCCGATAGAAGTAAAATATATCCTGGATCTCAGGGAGTTTCCGGGAAGTCCTGTGGAGAAGCTTGTGATCCATGATGTGGAACAGATCGTAAATGACCCGGAGATCGGGATCGTTGTGGAGACCATGGGCGGAACAAAACCGGCCTACGAGTTTGTAAGGCGCTGCCTGCTCGCGGGAAAGCATGTGGTGACTTCCAATAAGGCACTGGTTGCGGCCAATGGGACAGAACTGATCCGGATCGCCGCGGAAAAGAACATCAGCTTCTTGTTTGAGGCGAGTGTCGGCGGCGGTATTCCGATCATCCGCCCGCTTGTGGAGTGTCTCGGCGGTGAGGAGATTTTAGAAATCTCCGGTATCTTAAACGGAACCACAAACTACATCCTCACAAAGATGAATGAGGAGGGATGGAGCTTCGAGGAGGCGTTAAAGCGCGCTCAGGAATTGGGCTACGCGGAGCGCAACCCGGAGACGGATATTGAAGGATATGACACCTGCAGAAAGATCGCGATCCTGACTGCGGTCGCAACGGGAAAAGAAGTAAACTACGAGGAGATCCCGACCCAGGGAATCACAAAAATCACTTCCATGGATTCCAGCTACGCGGCACATATGGGTGCGGCGATCAAGCTCTTCGGAACCAGCGTGAATAAAGATGGAAAGATCTATCTGGAGGTCGCGCCGGTCCTCGTGGACGCGAAGGACCCGCTGTATGCGGTGACAGATGTGTTCAACGGAATCCTCGTTGTGGGGAATATGCTGGGCGCGTCCATGTTCTATGGAAGCGGAGCAGGGAAACTGCCGACAGCCAGCGCCGTTGTCGGGGATATGATCTCCGCAGTCCGTTTCGGCGATGAGCCGGAGAAGATCGGCTGGAGCAGCGAGAAGCTTGAGGTACATCCGGCGGCTGAGCTTTCCAGAAAGTACTTTGCACGGTTTGAGGGTTCTGAGAGAGCAAAGAAAGAGGCCGTTGCGGCAGCTTTCGGTGACGTGAAATTTGTGACACTGGAAGGAACAGATGAGTTCGCGGTTCTGACCGGTGAGATGACAGGGGGAGAGTTCGACTCGGCAGCAGCAAAGGTCGGTGGACTGCGCCAGAAGATCGCAGCCAGATTATGATCCCGACATGGTTCCGGATGCCATGCCTGTTTCAGATGATGACCGGGCTTTACTGTCCGGGATGCGGGGGAACGAGAGCCGTCCGGGCACTCCTTTCAGGGCATCCGGTACTAAGCTTTCTGTACCATCCGGTGGTGCCGTATATGGCATCGGTAGCTGTGTGGGCTGCGGCTTCCTGGATCCTGTATTTTGCCACGGGAAACAGGAGATTCCGACCGGAGTTGGATGACCGGATCGCTTACGCAGCGGCGGGGATCGTGATCTTAAATTTTATCATAAAAAACGGACTTCTGGTGTTCGCCGGGATCGATGTGATCGGGCGGCTGCCGGGGGTGTGAGAATAGGGAGAAGACCTGGAGCGGGTACCGAAAGTGGTATCTGTTCTGGGTCTTTTTTGTTTCATGCCACAATTTTGCCGCAGATATGCCCTGTTTTGTGTGACATCCTTCACAGTTTGAACACAGGTCGAACACAGAGGAATCACAAGTTTCTGATAGAGTTTATTGCAGAAACGTAATAAACAGTAAGAAAAATGCAAGGAACCAGGAGTATATGTACTTTAAAAGTACAAAGATCCCGTGATGACGAGTGTACGCAGCAGTCAATGGAAATCAGGCAATGGATCTGGAAAGAGATGACCTGCAGGGGCTGATGATCTGGCGGTCAAGGCGGATGAAAGGAGAACGGAAATGAGAAGAGGAAAGATAATAGCGGTCAGTCTGACGGTCTGTGCGGTGGGGGCCGGAATGACGGTGAACGCTTACGCGGCCAGCACCACATTTGAAATGAGGAAGAAAGCGGTGAGCCTGCTTGGAATTATAACGACGAGTAATTACCAGGCGAATGTGACGAGAGGTGAATTTGCGGAACTCCTCGTAAAGGCATCGGACTACAAGGAGGCGGCAAACGCGGCGGGAACCGTATCTGTATTCGCGGATGTCTCCTCAAAATCCCAGTATTCTGCGGCGATCCGCACGGCGGCGACGAACTCCTGGATGTCCGGTTATCTCGGCGGAAACTTTAAGCCGGACGAGGGAGTTACGATGCGGGATGCCATCAAGGCAGTCCTGGGAGTCTTAGGATACACAAACGAGGATTTCTCCGGAAGTCTTCAGGAGAGCCGCCTTGCGAAGTTCAAGTCCCTGTCCCTGGATTCTGGGATCTATCGTGATCTTGACGAGGTCCTCACGAGGGAAGACTGCATCAACCTGTTCTATAACCTGATGAAGGCGAAGACAAAAGAAGGAAACCAGTATGGCAGCAAGGTATTTGACCTGACCTACAATTCCGACGGCGAGATCAACACATCCTCGATCCTGGATAACAGTTTAAAGGGACCGAAGATCTTAGACAATGACAGCCGGAACTTAAAGAGTCTTGTTCCGTTTTCCCTGAAAGACGCTACCATGTTTTTAAACGGCGAGATGTCCGATGAGAGCGAGATCAACGATTACGCCACCGTGATCTATTACCACGAGGAGACAAAGATGATCTTCGCCTATTCCAACGGCGGCGAGAACAAAGGCGCCACGGAGGGCCGGATCAAGGCGATCTACTACGATTCCAGTGACCCGTTCACACCGGTGAAGGTGGTCTTAAACACCGATTACCAGGACAACGGCGGTGAGGGCGATGAGTTCCAGATCAGCGGGTCAGAGCTCCAGTATCTGTTCTCCGTCTACGGAGAGTTTGAGGTGGGTGACAAGATCGCAATCGTGTGGGAGAAGAGTGGAAGCGACGAGAATGCGACTTATACGGTTGTAGATGTTGTCGGAGATTATTGATTAGTTACGAATATACATATAATACATGAAATAGAAATACCGCAGAAGGAATGCGGGTAGAGAAAATTAAGGCAAGGAAATTCAGATCTGGAACATAGTTAAGAGAAGCGGAAGATTTCAATAGACAGGAAAGGAACGAGTATGGAGAACGAAAAGGTGGCCGCAGAGAAGAAACGGAAAAAACGGAAAGGAAAAAGCGGAAGGATCGTGATCGTGCTTATAGTGGTTCTGGCAGCGCTGCTTGGCGGATTTTTCCTCTATAAGAAAAAGACCTCGAGCCAGAAAAGTCAGGGTGACCAGTCCGTGTCAACGGCGACAGTGAAGCGGACGGACATCAGTTCAGAGCTCACGGCGTCCAGCTCCCTGTCACCGAAGGACACCTACGAGGTGACATCCCTGGTGGAAGGCGAGGTCATCGAGGCGAACTTTGAGGAGGGCGACGTGGTGGAAAAAGGCCAGATCCTCTACCGGATCGACGCGTCTTCCATGGACTCTGACCTGAGCTCCGCAGAGACAAGTCTCCAGCGCGCGAAGGAGAGTGCCCAGACGGCACAGTCCGATTACGCCGAGGAGATAGCGCGGATCGCCGGAAATACATACCGCTCCACAGCGTCCGGATATATCAAGACTCTCTATATCAAAGAGGGCGATAAGGTAAATAATGGAACGAAGATCGCGGATCTCTATGATGACTCTGTTATGAAGATCACAGTCCCGTTCCTCTCAGGCGAGGCGGCGGAGATCAACGTAGGTGACGAGGCGGCAGTGACTTTGGAGGACATCGGCGAGCAGATCTCCGGAACCGTCACGGTTGTCAGCAGCATGGAGGAGACACTCTCCGGAGGACGTCTCGTGAAGAACGTGACGGTCGAGGTATCAAACCCAGGCGGACTCACGACAGACACCGCGGCATCCGTGACCGTTGACGGATTTGTCTGCAGCGCCGAGGGAACATTCGCCGCGAAGACGGAGACGACCCTGAGCGTGGAAATCTCCGGAAACAAGAGCCTTGAGATCGAGAACCTTCTGATTCATGAAGGTTCTTATGTGGAGAAAAACTCCGAGCTGTTCCAGGTGACCACAAAGACGGCGGAAGAGTATTTAAAGGAATTCAAGGATGCAGTGGAGAGCGCAGATGACAACCTGGAAAACGCGGAGAACAAACTGAGCAATACCCAGGACAGCGTGGATGACTACACGATCACAGCGCCGATCTCGGGGACAGTGATCACGAAAAACGCGAAGGTTGGGGATAAGATCTCCAAGAGCTCCAGCGGAACGACCACCATGGCGGTGATCTATGACTTGTCCACCATGACACTGGAGATGTCCGTGGATGAACTCGATGTCTCAAGCATCAAGGTCGGCCAGTCTGTGGAGATCACGGCGGATGCGGTGGAAGGCGAGACATTCACAGGAACCGTCACAAATGTGAGTCTGCAGAGCAGCTACTCCAACGGTGTCACAAACTATCCGGTGACAGTGACTCTGGATGATACGGGAAGTCTTCTTCCGGGCATGAACGTGGATGCGAAGATCATTCTCGACAGCTCTGAGAATGCTCTGGTGATCCCGGCCAGCGCGCTGATGCGTGGAAACAGAGTGTATGTGAAGAAGAGTTCGGACAGCACAGAAAATGCTGATACACAGAGAAATGACAGTTCAGATAATGTGGGTGACGCAGATTCAGAGAGAAAGAACCATGGAGATGGAACTCTGAATGCAGATCCAGTGGATAGACAGCCGGATGCAGGCGCAGAGGCAAGTGGCAGTTCCAAAGGTTCCGGTACGGATAATTCCAGCTCTAAGAGCAACGGCTCCGGAAAATCCGGCAGCAGCAACGTCCCGGACGGCTTTGAGGTGGTCCAGGTGACAACTGGAATCATCAACGACGATTATGTGGAGATCCTTTCCGGCCTCTCTGAGGGGGACGAGGTCTACATTTCCTCCGATTCCGGAAGCTCGACGCAGACCGATCAGATGCAGATGGGCGGCATGGGCGGTCCTGGCGGTGATATGGGCGGAGGCGCACCGGGCGGTCCTGACGGAAACGGAGGTCCTGGCGGCAGCAACGGTGGCAGCGGACGAAGATCCCAGTAGTGTATAGGAGATAAATTGTATAGAAAAGACTGAATTCTCAATACAAATAGATACCGCAGAAGAGCCGATGAAACAGGAAGAGGCAGTTTCAAAAGTTCATGAGAAGTTGGAAAAGCAGGAACCTCTGATAGAGCTGCGCAATATCTACAAGATCTACTACATGGGCGACGAGGAAGTCCACGCCAACGACGGCATCAGCCTTTCCATCAACAAAGGCGAGTTCGTCGCCATCGTCGGCAAATCCGGAAGCGGAAAATCAACCCTGATGAACATCATCGGAGCCCTGGATGTCCCGACGGAGGGCGAATATTTCCTCGGCGGCGAGGACGTGGCGGATATGTCCGACAACGAGCTGGCGGAGATCAGAAACCGCATGATCGGCTTTATCTTCCAGCAGTATAACCTGCTTCCAAAGTTAAATCTCTTAGAGAACGTGGAACTCCCGCTCCTTTACGCCGGTTACGACAAGAAAGAACGGCGGGAGCGGGCCATGAATTCCTTAAAAAAGGTCGGTCTCGACGAAAAATGGAAGAATCTTCCGAACCAGCTCTCCGGCGGCCAGCAGCAGCGAGTCTCCATCGCGCGGGCTCTCGCAGGAGATCCGTCCTTAATCCTGGCGGATGAGCCCACGGGTGCCCTGGACTCCAGGACAGGCCGGGAGGTGCTTGATTTTTTAAAGAAACTCAATGAAGAAGGAAACACGATCGTCATGATCACCCACGACAGCTTCATTGCCCTGGAGGCGAAGCGGGTGGTGCGGATCCATGACGGAAAGATCAATTTCGACGGGGATGTGAAAAAGTATGCTGCAATCATTTAAAATGGCGTTAAAAAGTATCTGGGGCAATAAATTGAGGTCCTTTCTGACGATGCTCGGCATCATCATTGGAGTCGCGTCGGTGATCATCCTGGTCAGCATCGTCAACGGCTATATGTCCTACATGGTGGAGAGCTTTTCTTCCATGGGCGTCAATCAGATCACGGTCCAGTACAAGGCGGTGGCATCCAGAAGTATTGATGTGAACGAATTTTATAAGTTCTACGAGGAACATTCAGACCTCTACGAGAACATGTCCCCGAACGTGTCCGTCAGCGTCACGGTAAAACATGACTCTGACACCATGGATTCCACCAGTGTCGGCGGCTACAGTGAGGATTATCTCGCAATCAAGGACTACGATATCGAGTATGGCAGAAATCTCCAGTACTCCGACATGGAGGCGAGACGAAAAGTCGCGGTCATCGGCGCCTACGTGGCGGAGGAGCTCTACGGCGGCTCCCAGAACGCCGTGGGCGAGACGGTCAAGTTAAACGGTGACAGCTACACCATCGTAGGCGTTGTGGAACGGCAGACGGAGAGCAGCTCTGAGTTCGATGACGGATGTATGGATGACTTTGTGTGGATCCCGTATTCCAGAGCTGTGAAGATGGCGAGAAATGCTGTGATCAACAACTATATCTTCACATCGCGGGACATCAACGACACGGAAACATGTACGACAGAACTTAAAAATTTTCTCTATGAAAAGATGAAGAGCGAAAACCTCTACACGGTGACAGCAATGAGCTCCCTTCTCGATTCCTTAAATGAGCAGATTGCCATGATGAGCATGATGCTGGGCGGTATCGCGGGTATCTCCTTGTTAGTTGCAGGCGTCGGTGTCATGAACATCATGCTGGTGTCCGTGACAGAGAGAACCAGGGAGATCGGCATCAGGAAGGCCCTCGGCGCAAAGAAGAGCGTGATCATGTTGCAGTTCGTCATCGAGGCGCTGGTCACAAGCTCCATCGGCGGAATCATCGGAATCATGATCGGAGCCTTAGCAAGTACGGGAATCGGTGCCCTCATGGGAATCGACGCGCCGCCAACCATGACAGCAGTTGTGATCTCGTTTAGCGTTTCTGTTGCCATCGGACTGATCTTTGGTTACATGCCGGCGAGCCGGGCGGCGAAGCTGAATCCGATCGACGCACTGAGGACAGACTAAAACTACACAGAAAATGACAGGATCAACGGTAAATATGGAAAATGGAAGAATAATAGGAAAATGCAGATTCTAAGCCTCAAACTGCCACGGATTTGCCGCTAAAAGACAGAATATCGTAAGTTGACGGGAGATATTGTCCAACCTTATAATATAGTTAAAGAAAGATACTTGAGGGGAGGCAATCCTATGGCAGAAAGAAAATGGAAAAAAATAAGTACATGGATGGCCGCATGGGTCATGGCGGTCGTGTTTGCGGTATCCGGGGCGCAGACAGCGTTTGCGGCGACCAGTTATGTGAATAGTGTCAGCATCACGCTGGATGTGACACCGACGGTGGGGGAATCCCTGCCGGATCTTGATGTGGGATACAATTCTGATAACTGCGAGGTATCGATCCCGAACAACGATAAATATGATATCGTATCCGCAAAGTGGTCTTCCACAAAGAACGACGTGAAGATCGGCGGAACCTACACCATGAAAGTTACTTTAAAGACTTTAAATGACTATAGGTTCAGCAGCAGCTCCTACACTTCCTCAAAGGTAAAGGTAAAGAACGGAACTTTTGTCAGCGCTTCGAGAACATCTTCCGACCGTCTGGTGGTTACCGTAAAGACAAAACCGGCAAAGGGCGATCTTGACGCGCCGGGCGAGGCATACTGGCAGACCACAAAGTCCGGAAGCTCCGATCTCGGACTCGCGAAGTGGGAGGCCGTTGAGGACGCGTCCTACGAGGTGTACCTCTACCGCGGCAGCAAGAACGTCTACAAGAGCGGCGAGATCCACACCAGCAGCTGTGATCTCTTTCCGTATATGAGCTCCAAGGGAACCTACACCTTTAAGGTGCGCGCGCTCCCGTCAAACGATGAGGTATCCAAGTACGCGTCAAAGAGCGACTGGACCATATCCGATGAGGTCTATATCGATGAGAATGACGCGGCGAGAGCGGCAAAGAAAAAGCCGTCAAGCGGCAACAACAGCAGCACAAATAATTCCGGAAATTCCCAGCAGGCCCCGTCAAATGTGAATGTGGTCGGCTGGATCCTCGACGGAAACCGCTGGTATTATCGTTACCCGGACGGAACTTATTTAAAGAACGGCTGGGGATTTATCGGAAATATCTGGTACTTATTTGACGCAAACGGAATGATGCTCACCGGCTGGCAGATGAAGAACGGCGTTTATTACTACATGAACGGTGACGGAAAGATGCAGACGGGCTGGCTTCTCTACAACAATACCTGGTATTATCTCTCCGAGAGCGGAGCTATGGTGACCGGCTGGATAACGCTGGGTGATAAGGCTTATTACCTCGGCGGCGACGGCGGAATGCTCACAGGATGGCAGAACATCGACGGACAGATCTACTACCTGTATCCGGATGGACATAAGGCGGTCAATGAAGTGATCGATACCTTCTATGTAGATCAGGACGGTATCTGGAGAAAACCGCAGTAAAGATCTGAACCTGCAGGGCATGCGGTTATGCGGTGAAAATCGTCGGAATATTTTCCAGCAGACTGAAAATACAGGAAAGGAGCACCTTATGAGACAGAAAACTTTTGGAAAATGGCTTGCGGCAGCAGGAATTCTGATGGCGATGACGATATGGATGGTTCTTCCTGCACTGGCTGCGCCGACGGTGAATTCTATAAGGATCACCTTTAAAGACAAGTATGAAGATCCCGGCGTGATCGAGGAGCCGGAGATCAGCTGCGGCAGCTACGGGATCGAGATCACATCCGTGGAGTGGAGCAAGGATGTAGAAAAATGGAATCCTGGAACGAAAGTGACGGCAACGCTGATTCTTTCCTCCAGCGGAAGAGAGTTCTCCTCCAGCTACGGTTCAAAGTCCTGCCAGATCTCCGGTGCGACGTTGAGTAAGGCAGTGAAAGTGGATGATGACCTGAAGGTCACAGTCACTTACTACCCGGTAGTCTGGCTGGAAACTCCGGATGAAGCCGGATGGAGCGCTTCGAATCATATGAAAGCGGTCTGGAAGAAAGTCGATTACGCGACGGGATATCAGATCCGCCTGTACCGGGATGACTATTATCTCCGGACTATCGATGCGACGGGAACCAGCAAGGACCTCTCCGAGTATATGGGAAGAGAGGGAAACTACTATTACGAGATCCGCGCGGTGGGAAAGACAACGAACGATGCGAAGTACCGCAAGAGCAGCGAGTATATCGTCTCCTCCGACCGCTACCTGGATGACCTGGGTGACACGGAGGGCAGCTGGAAGAATTACGCGGATGGAAAGAAATATGTGGACGAGAATGGTCAGATCGTGACCTCCCAGTGGTACCGGATCCTTGGAACCTGGTATTATTTCGACGAGAACGGATACATGGTGACGGGATGGAGACTGGTCAATAATAAGTGGTATTACCTCGAAAGTGACGGAAAGATGGTGACCGGCTGGAAGCAGGTTGGCGGTGTCTGGTACTACATGGATGCCGACGGAGCGATGGCAACAGGCTGGCGTCAGACTGCACCGGGACAGTGGTATTACCTGAACGCGAACGGAGTGATGGCAGCGTCCACTGTGATCGACGGATATACGTTGGATGCATCGGGGCTCTGGGTAAGTTAGAAAGGAATGATGGGCGGCATGTCATGGGAGAAATCCTGTGGCATGCCGTTTTCACATATCTGAAAAGGTAAGCTCCTGGAACCATGCGAAAACACTTGACTTACTATGAGATATCAACTAAAATTTAGAAACGTGTAAACATTTGTCGCGGCAGCCTGAAGGTGTATGCGGCGCCGCAGTCACTTGAAGTTTATGAAAAACGAGAAAGGATTTCTATGGGAATCATTAAAGCAGTGAACCTGATCTTTGACTATATCAGGCACGATGAAGAGGAAGACAAGGATGAGGTCAGCCATGCGTTAAAGGGCGTCTCTCTGGACATCAAGGAAGGCGATTTCGTAGCGATTTTAGGACACAACGGATCCGGAAAATCCACATTCGCGAAGCTGATGAACGGAATCCTGCTTCCAACGGATGGAACCGTCTATATTTCTAAAATGAGGACGGACGACGAGGAGCATCTCTGGGATGTACGAAAGACGGCGGGAATGGTATTCCAGAACCCGGATAACCAGATCATCGGAAACGTGGTGGAAGAGGACGTTGGATTCGGACCGGAGAACATGGGAGTTCCGACGGAGGAAATCTGGGCGCGGGTCGACAAGAGCCTTGAGGCGGTGGGTATGACAGCGTACAGACTTCAGTCTCCGAATAAGCTTTCCGGCGGACAGAAACAGCGCGTGGCCATCGCAGGCGTTATGGCGATGAAGCCCCGGTGTATCGTTCTGGACGAGCCGACAGCGATGTTAGACCCGAACGGACGCCGCGAGGTCATTAAAACGGTTCATGAACTGAACCGTCAGGAAGGGATCACGGTAGTTCTGATCACCCACTATATGGAAGAGGTCATTGACGCAGACCGCGTGGTCGTTATCGACGGTGGACATGTCGTGATGGACGGAACCCCGAAAGAGGTCTTTTCCAGAGTCAAGGAACTGAAAAAATACAGCCTCGATGTGCCGCAGGTAACGGAACTGGCAGATGAATTAAAGGAAGCCGGAATGGATCTTCCTTATGGAATTCTTTCCATCGACGAGCTTGTGGATGAACTTGTTCCGCTCTTAAAATAGTGGAGAAATGGTGGAAATATGGCAATCGAAATTAAACACTTGAATCATATATACGGGCAGGGAACGATCTTTGAGCAGTATGCCTTAAAGGATGTAAATCTTACGATCCATGATGGCGAGTTTATCGGCCTCATCGGTCATACCGGATCCGGAAAATCAACCCTGACCCAGCATTTAAACGGACTTTTAAAGGCAACGAGCGGAGATATCCTTTATAACGGAGAGAGTATTTATAAAGAGGGATATTCCATGAAAGAGCTCCGCAGCCATGTGGGGCTGGTTTTCCAGTATCCGGAGCACCAGCTGTTTGAGGTGGACGTATTCTCAGATGTCTGCTTTGGACCGAAGAATCTGGGACTCCCGAAGGAGGAGATCGAGAAGCGCGCGAAAGAGGCGCTGGACATGGTGGGACTCGATGAGAGCTTTTATAAGCAGTCCCCCTTCGACCTCTCCGGCGGACAGAAGCGTCGAGTGGCTATCGCGGGTGTTCTCGCAATGAAACCGGAGGTCCTGATCTTAGATGAGCCGACAGCCGGTCTCGACCCGAAAGGACGCGACGACATTTTAGGACTCGTACAAAAGCTCCATAACGAGCAGGGGTTGACGATCATTCTCGTCTCCCACAGCATGGAGGATGTGGCGCGATATGTGTCCCGTCTTGTGGTCATGAACCACGGCGAGAAGGTCTTCGACGGAACTCCGAAGGAGGTATTCCGCCATTATAAAGAGCTGGAAGCCATCGGCCTTGCGGCACCGCAGATCACCTATGTGGTGCACAAGCTGATCGACAAGGGGATCCCGCTGGATCCGGATATCACGACGGTGGAAGAGGCGAAGAATGCAATCCTTAAGATCTGGCGCGAAAAGTATGGAAAAAGTTCCGGAAATGCAGCGCAGGTAAGCGCAGCCGGAGCGGATTCCGAGAACGCAGGTCATGGGAACGCCGCCGGAATAGCCTCTGGGAATGCGGACATCACAGAAAAGACAGCCGGGGAGGAAAAGACATGTTAAGAGATATCACACTTGGACAGTACTACCCGGTTGATTCCCTGCTTCACAGGCTGGATCCGAGAACAAAATTATTTGGAACTCTTGTATACATCGTAACCTTATTTATCGCGGACAACCTTTGGGCATACGTTGCGGCGACGATCTTTCTGATCACTGCCATCAAGCTCTCCAATGTCCCGGTAAAATTCATGGTGCGCGGCTTAAAATCCATCGTGTTCCTGCTTCTCATCAGCGTCAGCTTCAACCTGTTCCTGACGCCGGGTACCCCGATCTTTAAGATCGGTTTCCTGCAGATGACCTGGGAAGGTCTCCGGTTTGCGGCATTTATGGCGATCCGTCTTGTTTACCTCGTTATGGGATCCACGATCCTGACGCTCACAACGACGCCGAACCAGCTGACAGACGGTCTGGAAAAGAGCCTTGGCTTTTTAAAGAAGGTCGGCGTTCCGGTCCACGAGGTGTCCATGATGATGTCCATTGCGCTCCGGTTTATCCCGATCCTGATCGAGGAGACAGATAAGATCATGAAAGCGCAGATGGCGAGAGGCGCTGATTTCGAGAGCGGAAACCTGATCCAGAAGGCGAAATCCATGGTACCGCTTCTTGTACCACTTTTCGTATCCGCATTCCGCCGTGCCACGGACCTCGCGATGGCCATGGAGGCGAGATGCTACCGCGGCGGCGAGGGCAGAACAAAGATGAAACCGCTTAAGTACGCGAAGAGGGACCGTATGGTTTATGGGGCGTATCTGGTGTATTTTGCGGCGGCGATCGTGCTGAAGGTTTTGCTGTAGAAGATGATTAACTCCGGTTTCGATGAAAAGCAGCGCTAAAGCCCGGATATGACGGGGAACAGCACCGCGTGGAAAATGGTCGAAATCGGGAACTTGATATTCAGAGAAATAGAATTGCCCGGATTTTCCGGACAGCAGAAGGAAAACAATAAAGCTATGAGACGAATCAAACTGACGGTTGCCTACGACGGCACCGCATACAAGGGCTGGCAGCTCCAGCCCAACGGCGTTACCATAGAGGAGATGTTAAATAAGGCTCTTTCGGATCTTCTGAAAGAGCCTGTCTGCGTCATTGGGGCAAGCCGGACTGACTCCGGCGTCCATGCAAGAGGAAACGTGGCGGTCTTCGACACGGAGAGCCGGATCCCGGGAGATAAATTCTGTTACGCGGTAAACCGCGGACTCCCGGAGGATATCCGTGTGGTGAAGTCCGAGGAAGTTCCCCTGGACTGGCATCCGAGAAAGCAGAACTGCGTAAAGACCTACGAGTATCAGATCTTAAACTGTAAGATCGAGATCCCGACGCGACGCCTCTACGCCCATTTCTGCTATTACCCGTTAAACGTGGAAAAGATGAATGAGGCGGCAAAATATCTCATCGGGGAACATGATTTCATCAGCTTCTGCGCCGCAAACCACCAGGCGGAGGAGACGGTCCGGACGATCTACGGGGCCGAGGTGAAAAAGAATGATGAGGACATCGTAACGATCCGCCTTTGCGGCAGCGGATTCCTCTACAACATGGTGCGGATCATAGCAGGAACACTCTTAAAAGTCGGAACCGGCGAGTGGGAGCCGGAACATGTGAAAGAGGTACTGGAGGCAAGAAACCGCAAAGAGGCGGGACAGACTGCTCCGGCGAAGGGCCTGACACTTGTGGGAATCGAGTATGAGAGGGAGATCCCAAAGGAGATCACCTCGAGAAATGAACATTGGGACGCTGTTCTGGACCAGAGTAAACTGGAATCCGACGGAATCTCCTGCGTCCGGATCAGGTTCTCCGAACCGGAGGAACTCCCCCGACTGATCCGCCGTATGGTGCACCAGGCATACCGGAATGGGGCGAAGGAAGTGTTTGTGACGGTACCGGATGGGTATGAGGTGTCTGAGACGGAAAGCTATGGGTATTACCGACTCCGCAGGCTGGATGACGGCAGCTACGGAACGGAGTATACGGGGAGGACGCTATGAACCGGGTACTGATCCAGCTGATCTATTTTGTGATCTATTCCGTTGTGTTCCTGATCATCGGAAAGCTCTCTTTTTCGGAAAGTGATTCTCTCTCCAAGTTTTTCGTCGGTGAGAGAAAGAATGACGAAAAACGCCTGTTTTTCACATTTGTCGGAACCTGGGTCTCCGCGGCGACGATTCTGGGATTTACGGGAAATGTATATCACAGCGGACTCTCCGTCATTGCGTCGTCAGTCATCCCGTGGTTTATCGGCGCAGGTCTCCTGTATCTGATGACGGACCGGCTTTACGAGAATGATGTCCTGTCGATCCCACAGCTGATCGGAAAAAAGCATCATTCAAAATTTCTGCAGACAGTATCGGCTATTTTTATGATCTGCGGCTATATTTTCTATCTGATGATCCAGATCAAGGGATTTGGCATCGCGGTATCCAGCCTGCTGAATATCAATTACAAGGTGGCTGTCTTTCTTGTTTATCTCTTTATCCTCTATTCGAGCTTTGGCGGCTTTAACTCCGTCACGAAGTCGGACTGCCTGAATCTGATCATGCTTTCTGTGAGCATCGGAGTTCTGTATCTGATTATTGTAAAAAACGTTCCGGGACATTGGTTTTTGACAGATCAGACGGTGCATGAACTCATAAAGAGCAAGGGCGTCTTCGAAAAGCAGGCAGCGGAGATTGGAATCTTCGTATATATCTCTATGTTCTTCGGCTGGGGAATGGGACTGGCGTCGAATCCCCAGTATATGGTCAGGATCCTGGCGGCGAAGGATAAAAAAACCGCAAAACATATGATCCTGCATGCACTGATATTCCTGTGCGTGCTGTACTTTGCACTGACCCAGATCGGTCTTGGACTGCGGATCCTCTTTCCGCAGCTGAAAAATTACTGCTCCGCGGATGACGTATTTATCTATGCAGTGGTCAATCTCATGAACACACCGTTCAGCGGTTTCTTCCTGATCAGCGTGATCGGCGCCTGTGTCTCAACGGCGAACTCCCAGCTTCACCTGATCGGCTGCATGCTGTCCTACGATGTGGCTGCCCAGCTCACAAAAAAGAAGATGTCGGAGGAGCAGATTCTCACCCTGGCGCGGGTATGTATCTTCATGGGAGGCACGGCTGCACTGATCTTATCCGTAAATCCGCCGAAGGACATGCTGTCCTTCGGGGCGGATATCTGGGGATTATTCTCGGCGGCGCTTGCCCCTCTGATCTACGGGGGACTGTACTGGAAACGGAGAACGAAAGCCGGGGCGGTGGGAGCGTTCTTTACGGGACTTATCTGCTCTGTCCTGTTCTGGAAAATGGATCTCCGGATATACTGGGCATTTCCGGCAACACTGTGCGCGGCGGCAGTCTATGTTGTGATCCCGATGTTTGAGAAGAAAAGAGGGGCAGAAGAATGAGCGGAAAGAAAAAACAGCTGTTTCGATCATGGTTCTGCAGGATCGAGCATGAGGTCATGCTGCCGTTCATCATGGTAGGGATCCTGGTCATCTGTGCATTCTGCGCTATTTCGGTGTGTAATGGATATACAGAAAAGCTTAAGGACAGAAAAGAGTACGCGAGGACTGCGATCCGCAGCATGGAGGCGGATATCTACTATCTGCATGGAAAACTGAGTGAAGAGGAGATCCGGCAGAAGTATAAGTTCTATCATGATCCGGCGGTGCGGATCCTGGCTGCCGACGGCACGATCATCACGGGGGACGAGGAGATTCCGGACGGAAATATGGAACTCCTGTACGCGGACAGTGGAAATTCCCTGGGTTGGCGTCTGGAATACTGGATGGATAAAAAGTCATTTGAGAGCGCGATCCTGGAAGAACAGAATTACGTCATTGTGGGCGCTGTGGCCAGTCTCCTGATCATCGTACAGGTCAGCGTGTTCCTCGCCTGGAGTATCACAAAACCGATCCGCAGCATGAGCGCGGCGTGTAAAAGGCTCGATGAGAACAAGGACGGGTTCCGGGAGTACCGTTTCCTGGAAACAGCGAGAAAGGACGAGATCGGCCAGCTGGCGAGAACCTTTGAGAATCTTCTGAAAAACCTTGATAACTACACGAAAATGGAGTATACGAGCCGGATGTCATCGGCACTGGCCCATGAGATCAAAAATCCGCTGGCAGGGATCCGGTCCGGGATCCAGGTCCTTGGTGGGCGGGCAGTGAAGGAGAATGAAAAGCTTCTCTGCGACAGCATGCTCCATGAGATCGACCGGGTGACCGGGCTGATCAATGACCTGTTTACGCTGTCGGTGAAGAAGGAAAACCACAGACATGTTTTTCAGGCGGATGTGCTGCTGCGGGAGGTGGCATCCATCTATGCGAAGGAGTGCGAACAGCAGAATGTCGCGTTCAAGACAGACTGCGCGGCGTGTGAAGTGTTTGCCGATGAGAATGAAATGCGCCAGATGCTGTACAATCTTCTGACGAACAGCATGCGGGCGGTCAGCCGGGACGGCACGGGGAAGATCCGTCTCTCAGTGTCTTCCGACGGAGGCATGACTACATTCTGCGTCTCCGATAACGGAAAAGGAATGAATGAAGAGGAACTGAAACGCGCAAAAGAACCGTTCTACACGAAGAGCATTAACGGCGTCGGTCTCGGTCTGGCGATCGTAAACCGGCTGATCGGGCAGAACCACGGCAAAATGGAAATGGAAAGCGCTCCGGGCTGCGGAACGACGGTGCGCCTGATTTTTGAAAGCAGGGATGAACATGAAAAAGATACTGATCGTTGATGACGAATTTCTGATCCGGTTTACGCTGGAGGAAGGACTGAAGGACCGGGGATACGAGACCCAGTCGGCGGAAACGGTGAAGGACGCTCTCGAGAAGATGAAAACGTTCCACCCGCAGGTGATCCTCCTGGATAACCGCCTGCAGGACAGCCTCGGGATCGACGAGATCTCCACGTTCCGTTCCGCCGATGAGGAGGTCCAGGTGATCCTGATGACGGCGTACGGCTCTGTCGCCCAGGCGGTGGAGGCGACGAAGCGCGGCGCTTACGACTATATTTTAAAGCCCTTTGATATTGACGAGATCGACCGGATCGCCAGCCGCTGCATTGGCCAGATGCAGGACCGGGAATCCCTGGAGTTCCTAAAGGGAAAAACGCAGGAATTTATCGGAGTCAGCGACGCCGCGATGCGGATCCGGCGCCACATCGAACTTCTCGGAAAGAATTCCTCAGTGAATGTTCTGATCCGGGGCGAGACCGGAACCGGAAAAGAGGTTGCAGCGTCCCTGATCCATGCCTGCAGCGACCGGCGGGACCACCTGATGGTCCGCATCAACTGCGGCGCAATTCCGGAACATCTGATGGAGAGCGAGCTCTTTGGCTATGAGCGGGGGGCCTTTGCGGGCGCGATGAAGACGAAGAAAGGCCTGATCGAGCTGGCAGCAGGCGGAACCGTGTTCTTGGATGAGATCGGGGAACTTCCGCTGTCCATGCAGACAAAGATCCTAACGTTCCTGGACCATAAGAAGTTCAAGCGTGTGGGTGGTCTGGAGGACATCGAAGCGGATGCCCGGGTGATCGCGGCGACAAACCGGAATCTGGAACATGCCGTAAAGCAGGGGGAATTCCGGGAAGACCTTTTCTACCGGATCAATGTCATGGAACTTGTGATCCCGCCGTTACGGGACCGGAGAGAGGATATTCCGGCACTCTGCGATTATTACCTGAAATATTATAACGGCATGTTTGGAAAGAATATCACCCATGTGGATCCTGATTTTATGCGGGAGCTGCTTTTGTATGACTGGAAAGGGAATGTTCGGGAACTGAAAAATATTTTTGAGCGCTGCTTCTTATTCTGTCAGGGGGACGTGCTTGAAAAACATGTGGAATTAAAACGGGTGGACTGGAAAGATGATACCCGGACAGGAGAGCCGTTTGCGCTAAAGGATCTTCGGAAAGGACCGATCAGTCTCGATCAGGAGGTTTCCATGCTGGAGCAGATCTACATGGACCAGGCACTGAAGCTCTGCGGAAACAACGTGACAAAAGCGGCGGCCCTTTTGGGAATCACGAGATTCTCCATGAAGAGAAGACTTGATAAGGAAGACTGAAATCTTACGGCCCGCACGGTAAGGGGCAGACCTGCTGAACAATTGAAAACGTGCAAAAATTCACATCGTGCGAAATCGCTCGCTAAAACTGAGCGGATTCGCACGATTTTTTTGAAAATTTCAAAAAGATTTTCAAAAACCGAAAAATATAGTTGAATATCACTAAAAAATCAGATAAAATCAAGGCATCAGTTGTAGAAAAGATACGAAAGGGGTACTCATTTATGGGGGAAAAGAAAAAACACAGCAACATGACGACCTTGATGGGAGCTGCGTTCCTGATGGCGACATCCGCGATCGGACCGGGCTTCCTGACACAGACTTCTACATTTACGGCTCAGTATAAAAGCATTTTCGCGCTTGTGATCGTCTGTACGATCCTGCTGGATGTGACGACACAGTTAAATATCTGGTCGGTGATCGGTGTGTCCGGCATGCGCGGACAGGATATTGCAAATAAAGTCCTTCCGGGACTCGGGTATTTTATCGCATTCATGGTTGCGCTTGGCGGTCTGGCATTCAACATCGGAAATGTCGGAGGCGGCGCCCTGGGACTCAACGTATTGTTCGGAATTCCGACGACGGTTGGAACCTTTATCGCGGGAATCATCGGAATCCTGATCTTCCTCTCCAAGGACGCGAAGACCAGCATGGATAAGCTGACAAAATACCTTGGAAGTATCATGATCATCGTAGTTCTCTATGTGGCGATCAAATCCAAACCTCCGGTAGGGGACGCTGTGAGCAGTATTTTCCACCCGGGCGATGTGGGTGCCCTTGTCCTTCCGCTCATCACGCTTCTCGGAGGAAGCTGCGGCGGATATATCACATTCTCCGGTGCGCACCGTCTTCTTGACGCCGGATATTCCGGAAAGAAAGATCTTCCGCATGTACGCCAGTCCGTTTTAATGGGTGTCAGCGTTTCCGGAATCATGAGAATCCTGCTGTTCCTTGCGGTTCTCGGTGTCGTGACAGCAAATCCAGATGTGACACTTGACGCTTCAAACCCGGCAGCAGACGCGTTCCGTCTCGGAGCGGGCGTGATCGGATATAAGATCTTTGGTCTTGTCCTTTTCTTCGCCGCTACAACATCCGTCATCGGCGCGGCTTATACATCGGTTTCATTTTTAAAAACTCTTCATCCGTTTATCATGAAGAACGAAAAGTGGTTCGTGATCGGATTTATCACAGCCTCCACACTGATCATGGCGATCCTCGGAAAACCGGCAGCGCTCCTTGTACTTGCAGGCGCTTTAAATGGACTGATCCTTCCGCTGACCCTCTTAACGATCCTTCTCGCAAGCAGAAACAAGAAGATCGTTGGAGATGATTACAAGCACCCGACGATCCTCATCGTTTTAGGTGTATGCGTGGTACTGCTCACAGGATTCTCCGGAATCAAAGCTCTTCCGGGAATCTTAAAGATGTTCGGTTAATTATATATTGAGATTGTGACGCAAGTCGTTTAAAATAGTAGATAGGAAATTTAGAAAATACCGGCAGGGAAAGCAAGGAGGAAATATTATGTACCGTGTAGATTTAAACAGTGACCTTGGAGAAAGCTTTGGAAATTATACGATCGGAATGGATGAGGAGATCTTAAAGTACGTCTCATCCGCAAACGTGGCATGTGGCTGGCACGCAGGTGACGCGATGGTGATGGAAAAGACCGTTGCTCTGGCGAAAGAGTTCGGAACAGCCGTCGGCGCACACCCGGGATTCCCGGACCTTGTGGGATTCGGACGCCGCAATATGGCAGTGACGCCGGATGAAGCGAAAGCTTATGTCCGCTACCAGCTGGGCGCTCTCATGGCGTTCTGTACCGCCCACGGCGTAAAGATCCAGCATGTAAAACCGCACGGCGCTCTTTACAATATGGCAGCTGTTGACGAGAAGTTAGCCATCGCGATGTGTGAGGCAGTTTATGAGGTAGATAAGGACATCATCTTCATGGGCCTTGCAGGTTCCAAGATGATCACGGCAGCAGAAAAAGTCGGTCTCCGCGCTGCAAGTGAGGTCTTCGCTGACCGCGCTTACAACGATGACGGAACTCTCGTATCAAGAAAGCTTCCGGGTGCAGTGATCAAGGACAAAGACCTCGCGATCAAACGTGTGATCCGTATGGTAAAAGAAGGAAAAGTCGAGTCCATCAACGGAAACGATATCGCGATCAAGGCAGACTCTATCTGCGTTCACGGAGATAACCCAAAGGCATTGGAGTTCGTAAAGAATATCCGTGAGACACTGATCGCGGAAGGCGTCGAGATTAAAAATTTAAGTTTATAGGAAAAAGAGTGCAGCTGTTTGACATCTCATAAATGTCAAACAGCCGCAAATGTATAGAGAGGAGACTCGCTGTGGGAAATGTAAGATATCTGGTTTCCGGTGACTGTGCAGTTACCGTGGAATTTGGAAATGAGATCAGTCCGGAGATCAACCGGAAGATCCGCGCATTCAAGATCGCGTTAGAGAAAGAACAGATTGAGGGAATCGTCGAGACCGTACCGACTTATCGTTCCCTTCTCGTTGTATACAAGCCGGAAGTGATCCGGTTCTCAGCGTTGACAGAAAAGTTTGAGAAGATCCTGTCCTCCATGGGCAGCATCCAGATCCCGCCGCCAACAGTGATCGAGATTCCGGTGCTTTATGGCGGAGAAATGGGACCGGATCTTGCGAATGTGGCAGAGCATAACGGACTTACGGAAGAGGAAGTCGTAAAGATCCACTCCTCCGAAGAGTACCTGATCTACATGCTGGGATTTATCGCGGGATTCCCGTATCTCGGCGGCATGGACAAGCGTATCGCGACTCCGCGTTTGAAGAGTCCGCGCGTAAAGATCGAGGGCGGCTCCGTGGGAATCGCCGGAGAGCAGACTGGAATCTATCCGGTGGCATCCCCGGGAGGCTGGCAGCTCATCGGAAGAACTCCGTTAAAGCTGTATGATTCCGAGCGGGAAAAACCGGTACTCCTGGAGTCCGGACAGTATATCAAATTCCGCCCGGTGACGGAAGAAGAGTACAAAGCCATCGAAAAACAGGTGGAGAACGATACATATCAGTATGTAGTATATGATAAGGAGGCGGAGTGATGGGCATTCAGATCATAAACGGCGGATTCCTGACAACGATTCAGGATATGGGACGTTACGGATATCAGGAGACTGGAATGTCCGTATCTGGTGTCATGGATACCAGGGCAGCGTCACTCGCCAATATCCTTGTTGGAAATGATACGAACGAGGCGGTCATCGAGATCACGATGATGGGCCCGACGATGAAATTTACAGAAGATGAGATCATCGCGGTGACAGGCGGCGACCTCGGGGCAAAGATCGACGGAAAACCGGTGGAGAGATACCGTGCGGTCCTGGTAAAAGCGGGCCAGACGTTGAGCTTCATGGGCATGTACGGCGGAAGCCGTGCGTATATCGCTTTTGCGGGCGGACTTAATATCTCGGTCGTTATGGGAAGCAGATCCACGAACCTGAAATCAAAAGTCGGCGGATACGAGGGAAGAAAATTAGGAACCGGCGATGAGATCGCTTTCCGCGCTCCCGCATCCTGGCTTCCGAATATGTCCGGGCGTGTATATGAACTTCCGTCCTACGGGGCAAAGGAATGGACCCTCAGAGTCGTTATGGGACCGCAGGACGACTGTTTTACAGATAAGGGAATCAACACCTTCTTAAACAGCACCTACACGATCTCCAACGAGTATGACCGCATGGGCTGCCGCATGGAAGGCGATGTGATCGAGCATAAAAACGGCGGCGACATCATCACCGACGGCATCAGCTTCGGCGCTGTCCAGGTTCCGTCCCACGGAAATCCTATCGTCATGATGGCGGACCACCAGACCACAGGCGGCTACACAAAGATCGCCAACGTGATCTCTGTGGACCTTCCGGTGCTTGCCCAGTGCATGCCGGGAATGAAGATCCATTTTGAGAAAGTCACGGTGGATGAGGCGCAGGATCTCTATTGTAAGGAAAAAGAAGAGTTTGACGCGCTTGCGAAGAGACTGAATACCCCGGTGGAACCGGCGGATGATGAGCAGGCGGTGGCGATCGCAGCGGCATCCGAGGCGAACAAGACCGCATGGGTAAAGGCGGGAACCTATAAGATCTCCGTAAATGGAAAAGAGTTTCTTGTGGAGCTTGAAAAAGAGGTTGTGAGATTCCGGTAAAAAATATGGGGATGCAGACCGGAAAATGACCTGATCGGCGAAGCGTTTCAGCAGAATGGGTCGCGGGAAACAGGAAACTTAAGATGCCGGAAACGAAAAGAACGGCATAGGAGAAAGGGGTAACGTAAAATGGGAGATTACAGAACGACAAGACCGGAAGAGATCTGGAAAAAGATCCGTGACGGCGAGATCACAGAACCGACGGCCGGAATGTGCGGGGGATACGCACAGGCAAACCTTGTGATCCTGCCGAAAAAATATGCGGAGGATTTTAAAAAGTTTGCGGAGCGCAATCCGAAACCGTGTCCAATCCTCGAGATCATGGACGGCTCCCCGCTGGTCCATGATATGGGCGAGGGAGCGAATATCGTCACCGATATTCCGCGGTACTTTATCTATAAAAACGGCGTGAAGGTCGATGAAGTGACAGATGCTTCCGAATACTGGCAGGATGATTTCGTTGGTTTTCTTATCGGCTGCAGCTTCTCCTTTGAGGAGGCGCTCTTGCAGGCAGGAATTGATGTGCGTCATATCTCCATGGGAAGAAACGTGCCGATGTACAAGACGAACATCGAATGCGAGAAAGCCGGTGTGTTTGAAGGTCCGCTTGTATGCAGCATGCGCCCGATGACGCCTGAGGACGCAAAGAAGGCAGCAGAGATCACAGAAAAATTCCCGAATGTCCACGGTGGTCCTGTCCATATGGGAGATCCGGCTGAGATTGGCATCAAGGATATCGACCACCCGGACTATGGAGATCCAGTGGAGATCCGCGAGGGCGAGATACCGGTATTCTGGGCCTGCGGCGTGACCCCACAGGCCGCCGTTGAGCGGGCGAAGCCGCCGATCGTCATCACCCATGCTCCGGGTCATATGTTTATCACGAATGTGAAGAACGCGGAGTTGAATGACTATCTGGAGAAAAAGAAACAAGATACGAAATCGCTGTGAAACAGAAGGAATCGCGGCATCGCAGATGCGAGATGATCTGTCAGCATCGGACACGGCAGATTTTTCCGGACAGATGCGGAAGTGAGATGTTCGGGCCCTTGAGAGTGAGAGGTTCGGGTCACCGAGCCTTCGGGCTCCGTATAGTTGACAGAATCCGAAATCTATGTTATTCTACCAGACGTTAAAACTCGTGTGGATTTTTAGAGAAGAACTTTTTTCGCCACACAATCACCTAAAAGCTTTATGGGTGGTTGTGTGGTTTTTTTATGTAACAGGAAATTCCAAGGAATTCCCTGTTACATAAAAAGGCACTGACGTGCCAAAGATGCGCACTCGCGCGAAGATGTAGACTGTCGCAAGCGACCGCGCGAGGCGCGAGAATGTGCCAAGGCACATCCTTTTTTATATGAATGTTTATATAAAGATAAGATTACGTGCTCTTTAGTCACACTTATTTGTGCTTGAAAAGGCGGACTACACATATAAATATTCGGTCATCCGGCAAGCCGGACAGCCCACTCACCTCCCCGTGATTTGTAGTATACCGAGTTCCCTGCAAGAAGAATTATAAAGAAAAAATAGGCTCAGGGGAACATTTTCATAACGTTTTGTGCCTGAGCGAAAGGAATGGATATAAATATGAATGAAACTTTCATGAAGGAGAAGCCGGTCTTTCCGCTTCTCCTGGGAATGGGAATGCCCATGGTCCTGTCTATGCTGGTGAATTCTCTTTATAATATAGTAGACAGTTATTTTGTTGCCAGGATCAGTGAGAATGCCATGGAAGCATTGTCTCTGGTATTTCCGATCCAGAACTTCATCAATGCCATGGCAATCGGTTTCGGCGTGGGAATCAACGCTCTGATCGCCACAGCGAGAGGTGCCGGAAAAGAGAATGAAGCGCGCCGGGCTGCGACTCAAGGTGTTGTCCTGTCTGTGCTCCACGGGATCATCCTTTCTGTGATCTGCATCGTCATCATGCCAGGATTCCTTGGGATGTTCACAGGCGATCAGGAGGTCGTCCGGTACGGTGTGCGTTACGCATCCGTTGCATTCCTGTTTTCACCAATCATCATGGCAGGATTAGCCTTCGAGAAGATCTTTCAGGCAGTGGGGCGGATGAAGGTCTCCATGATCGCCCTGCTCGGCGGCTGCATCACAAACATTATCCTGGATCCGATTTTAATCTTTGGACTGGCATTCTTTCCGGAAATGGGAATCTCCGGAGCGGCGATCGCCACAGGTGTGGGGCAGCTTATTTCGCTCATGGTTTACCTTGCCTTCTATTTTAAAGGACCGGTTCCGGTAAAGCTGGAAGCAAGGTATAAGGTTCCAGGTGGAAATACGATGAAGAAGCTCTACGGGATCGGGATCCCGGCAATCCTTAATCTGGCGCTGCCCTCCGTCATGATTTTTGTGTTAAACGGTCTGCTGGCGCAGTATTCCAGAAGCTATGTGGTCATTCTGGGAATCTACTATAAACTGCAGACTTTCCTCTATTTCCCGGCCAGCGGCATTATCCAGGGGATGCGCCCGGTGATCGGCTACAATTTCGGTGCCGGAGAGCGGGAGAGGGTTGCAAAGATCTACAAGACAACGCTTGCCATGACCGGTGTGATCATGGCGGCGGGTACACTGCTCTGTCTTACAATCGCCAACACGCTGATCGGAGCCTTTACGGACAATGCGGAGACTATCATAGCGGGCGGCACCGCTCTCCGGATCATCAGCGCCGGATTTATCGTCTCCACGGTGTCTGTCACAGCATCAGGCGCCCTCGAGGGAATCGGCATGGGCGTCCAGTCCCTGGTGATCTCATTGCTTCGCTACATCGTGGTCATCCTTCCATCCGCTTTTATTTTATGTCATTTGTTTGGCGGCGGAGCAGTCTGGAATGCGTTCTGGATCACGGAGTTTTCGGCAGCAGTTGTGGCTGAGATCGTATATCGGGGAACGATAAAGAGGACCATGCCAAAACCACGATAAAATATAGGTTTTTCGGAAAAATTTAATCGAAATTTTGAAGAAAAACGGTTGACACACCCGGCCATGTATAATATAATGTATAACTGTGACATCGGTTGAAAATGCTGTAGCCAAAGCCCCGGAGACAGTATTTTACGATAAAGGAACATTGATTGATTTAGTACAAACAGGAGGTCAACCCATGAAGAGCTTTATGGCTAGTCCAGCAACAATTGAGAGAAAATGGTACGTAGTTGACGCTACAGGATATACATTAGGTCGTCTGACATCAGAAGTAGCAAAGATCTTAAGAGGAAAGAACAAACCGATCTACACTCCGCACATCGACTGCGGCGATTACGTGATCGTAACAAACGCTTCCAAGATCAAAGTTACAGGTAAGAAGTTAGACCAGAAGATCTACTACAGCCACTCCGACTATGTAGGCGGAATGAAAGAGACAACTTTAAGAGAAATGCTCGAGAAGAAGCCGGAGAAGGTTATCGAGTTAGCAGTTAAGGGAATGCTCCCGAAGGGACCTTTAGGAAGAAGCATGATCACAAAACTTCACGTTTACGCTGGCCCGGATCACGAGCAGGCAGCACAGAAGCCGGAAGTTTTAGAAATCAAATTTTAATTAGAGGTCTGAAAGGAGGAAATTCATAATGGCTAGCACAAAATATTACGGAACAGGCAGAAGAAAAAAATCTATCGCAAGAGTATATCTTGTACCGGGAACAGGTAAGATCACAATCAATAAGAGAGATATCGATGAGTATCTTGGTCTTGAGACATTAAAGCTCATCGTTCGTCAGCCGTTAGCAGCAACAGAGACAGCTGATAAGTTCGACGTTATCGTTAACGTTCGCGGCGGCGGAGTTTCCGGACAGGCAGGCGCTATCCGTCATGGTATCTCCAGAGCTCTGCTTCACGCAGACATCGAGTACCGTCCGGTATTAAAGAAAGCTGGTTTCTTAACAAGAGATCCGCGTATGAAAGAAAGAAAGAAATACGGTCTCAAAGCAGCTCGTCGCGCTCCGCAGTTCAGCAAGCGATAATCGACTGCTCAGACTATATCAAAATGGTTCAAAAAGCCCGGAAAATCAAGGTTTTCCGGGCTTTTGCTATATCTAAACGGGCTGATATGGTTTGACCAAATTTGGCAAAACGAGAGCCGATTTCATCCAATTTTTAGTGGTCCGCAAGTGGTTAACTGGCCAAAAAGAGGGCGAAAAGAGGGGGAAGTGGTTC